>DASWME010000294.1:0-7595 GCA_036399915.1 Thermoanaerobaculia bacterium | reverse complement strand
CGCCTTGTCGATCTGGTCGAAGGCCACGAAGTTGGCCAGACCCTTCGTCGCCAGCACCTTGGTGATCGCCGCCGTCAGGGTCGTCTTGCCGTGGTCGACGTGGCCGATCGTCCCGACGTTGACGTGCGGCTTCGAACGCTCAAACTTCTCCTTGCCCATGGCGCTGTCAGATGCCTCCTAAACAGGTGTGTTTGTTATCGAGAATCAAAGCGTCAAGTCGGCTTGCCTCCGGCCTTCCGCGGGCCGGAGTCATGGAGCCCACGACCGGATTTGAACCGGTGACCCCTTCCTTACCAAGGAAGTGCTCTACCCCTGAGCCACGTGGGCTTGAGACACTCGTAGGATCGCCCGAGGCTGGTGCCTGGGCGTCCTCCGGTGGCCAAACCGGGTGATCCTACATCCTCCTCCACTTCGTGTAAAGACCCTTCCTTCGCGAGAGGCCAGCTTTCAGGGAGCCCAGCGGGGGCATCCCGGGGAACGGGACGCCCGAGGAGAAGGATGTATAGTGTGCCAGAACCGTATCGGCTTGTCTAGAGGGTGGGGATCCCGCTCCGAGGACTCCTGGATCACCCTTCCCAGATCGTGGATTCAGGAAGTCGCCGTCCTGATTCCAAGAAAACGGTGAGGGCGCCCACCTACAAGGCGTCCATCCATCGCCCGCATTCCCGCGCCCTACTGACCCCAGCGGTCCTCCGGGAGTCCCGAGGTCACCCGCCTCCGGCCATCGGGTCGATCGCGCCCCGATGACACGTCGAGCAGTTGATGGCGCGATCTTCGGGGCTCCCCTCGAGGTTCTGCATCTTCTTGAGCTGCTCGTTGATCATGCGGTGCATGACCATCATCTCGCGCGCCGCGCGCTTGGGCCGCTTGTCGTCGCTCGCGAAGTCCTGCTCCACGTGGCAGTGCGTGCAGGCCACGCCGAGGGCGCGGCTGTAGCCCCGGTTCATGATCAGGAGCAACCGCCCTGCCGGCACTCCCTTGAGCCTCTGGATGTTCTTGAAGACCTGCTCCGCCGGCTGATTCTCCTGTCCCGCGATCCGCTCCGAGAACTGCTTCAGGAAGCGCTGATTGACCTCGTCGTTGGCCGATTTCTGGGAAGCTGCGGCCGCACGTTCCTGCTGCGCCGTCGCCGGGCCCGGCGTCGATGCTAGCTGGCGCGCCGCGGTTCCGCAGCCGACCGCGACGAGGAGAAGAAGAGACCATGCGATACGCATCCTGTTCTCCTTGAATCAGAGTTCGCTGGCGCCCGATAGCGCGTGCTGCGTCCCTCCATGAGAGGCTGGGCTAGCATCCGCCCGTCACAATTCTATACGCTTTGCCGTCAGGCCACCGAGGCACTGGGCGCTTCAGGGAGGACGACGATAAAAGTTGAATACTTTGAAGACACCGACATACTGCAGATCACTTTCAAAGAAGGGAACGTGGCCGACAGTCTCGATCTCGACGAGAACACCCTCATCGAGACCGACGCGGATGGCCAGTTGGTGACGATCACCATCGAGCACGCCAAGGAGCGTACCGACCTGGAGAGCTTCCTCTACAAGAAATATGGCAGCGCTGCTGCTTGATGGTCCTGCTTCACGTCTCACATGACAGGACCATCTTCCCTCGCCTCAGCCTGCGGCAGACGGCGGTCCCGGTCGTAGGGCGGGTCCTCATGATCCGGCAGTACATCCCCTGGCCACTCCTTCAACCAGTCTCGCCGCTCCTCTTCACTGGCGTAATATTTCATATACAAGCGCGTATGTTCCTCGCTCCCGCTGCCGATCATATCGATGTGGTAGGAAAAGGCGGGATTGTCCGGCATCAGGACCGCGGGCTCGCGCAACAGCTCCCCCCACAGCTCGGTATAGAGCTCGCGATCGCTCAGATGATCCGTGCTGTGAAGGAACGTTCCGAACAGGGCGAGCGCGTTGATGACCTCCCACAGCTTGCTGGTGAGTTTCGAATCGTCCAACTCATCCGGCGCCGGCAGGGACACGCCGGACTAGGGCAACAGAACGAATAATGATTGGGGCTCTGCCTGCTCGAAAGCGTCGACGTAGTCCCAGAACAGGTCTTTCAGATCATCCGGGTCATCAGTTGACATTGCACTTGCCCTAGGATTTCCGAAAGCGGTTCAACTCCTCTTCCAGAGCCCGGAGCCGCGCCTCGGCCGCCTGCCGAGCAGCCTCCTCTTCGGCAACCCTCGCTTCCGCGGCCCGCCGGGCGGCTGCCTCTTCAGCGGCCCTCGCTTCCGCAGCCCGCCGGGCTGCCGCCTCTTCGGCAGCGCGCATCTCGGCGATGACATGGGCCGCTTCGACCTCCTCCGGCCACAGGAGCGGTTCCCCCGTGACCGCGTCCACCAGCCGCAGGCGCTCGCCCTCGGGCTTGAGCCGCAGGCCCGTGGTCCGGCTGAGCAGGGAGCCGTCCTCCTCCAGGGGGATGGACCGATAGCGCCCCGCTTCGCGACAGTACGCTTGGAGCCGCGGCCTCAGGTACTCCCCGAAGACATCGAAGAGGACGTACTCCTCCACCCCGATCCGCTCGTAGAGATCCTTCTTCTTGCCCTGATCCTCCCGGCGGGTCGATTTGGACGTGACCTCCACCACTAGGGTGGGCGGCTTCTCCTGCCAGAGCAGATAGTTGGGCCGCTTCTTCTTCTTGGGTACCCCGCGGACCATCATCACGTCCGGGGACACGTGGGCGTTCGGATTACCCTCCTCGTAGCAGAGGAAGAAGTTGCCTCCCACCCAGACGTCCGGCACCTCGGCGTAGCGGCGTCTCAGGCCGAGGATGAGGTCGATCATCACCTGCTGGTGCTCGGGCGTCTCGGCCATGGGCTGGCCGTCGGAGGTGGGATACTCGATCTCCTGCTCGAGCGGAATCGCGCTCATGCGTGCCTGCCTTTCCCCGACGGGTTGCGGAATCAGAGCACGAATACCCGCCGGAACGCAACTCCTCGCCCCTCTATGCTAGCACGGCTCCGGCGGCGCGGCGGCCCTCCTGAGCGGCAGGCGGTCACAGAACCTCGGTAGCAGCCGAAACGGGTAGTACCTCTTAGGGGGAGCGAGGGCGGCGACGGGCTGCCACGCTACGTCGATGGCAATGAGGCAACGATCACCAACGCGGACGTGGTGCTATGATACACGATGAATGTCGCCACATCCCGCGCCAAGAAGAGTGGCCGGTCATGCCGATGACCCGCATCGGCTTCGGCTGATTCCCGGCGGCTTTTTCGACCGCAACCCTGCCCTGGATGTACCGAAGTCGCGTATCCCGCCCGGGTCAGGTGCGCGAGCGACGTGATCTCGCCGGGGATCACGCCGCCGGTCGTGGATGCGTCCGCCGCCTCGACGAGGATGCGGACCGTCTGGTTGGAGGCGGAGTCCAGTCGACCAGACGCTTCGGACAGGCCAGAGGCGCTCATCTTTCTCGAAACGCGCGGCACTGACTCTCTCTCGGGCACCTGAGAGTCTGTGAGGCAAGGCAGGGAGGCGAGGTGTGGCCACTGCCGAACAGCGCTGGTAGTATGAAGTTATGAAGGTATTTATCAGTTCGCTTATTTCAGGCATGGAACCGATCCGCCGCGCAGCCCGCGACGCCGCGGCGTCGCTCGGTCATCAGCCGGTCATGGCCGAGGATTTCGGAGCCCGGGCAAGAACTCTTGGCGCGAGCGCTTGCGCCTATTCCTCGCGAGCAGCGCGGCTATCAAACCGGGACGACCTCGCTTATCGTTTCCATCGCCGGCGGGCCGACACAATCTGTCCTTCGTCCGGCTGAGATCGAGGATTCCGCCTTAGCCGACGCACTGCTTCAAGCAGCCCTGTTTGGGGAGTACCGCATCTTCGATCCCGCCAAGGGCTCGTCCAAGGCGATCGTCGGCCATGCGCTTGTGCTGGACCAGGAACGCGGGAATGCGACCGTTTCGCTCGACGAACAAGGTGCGATGCTCATTACACTGCCTATCGAGCGCTCCGACCAGAGACATGGGCTGCCGGTGCTTATCGAGGAAGTCCTCCAACACCAGCTCTCGGCCGCCTTGGGTTACGCTGGGTGGCTGCTGGAGCGGGTCGACCCAACCCAGCGCCTGACGCATGTCGCAATCGCGGCCAAGATCCATGGATCCGGCTTCCTCGCTTGGCGCACACAACACGAGTATGATGCCAGCCCGAATCAGATATATGGAGACATCGTCGGCTTCGGAAACGCCGAACGCGCCGCGGTGCATCTAACCCCACCCCACCGGCCACGCGCGGCGCTTCGCCTCGACGCTGGCCGCCTCGTCCAAGACCTTGTCGTGCTACTGCGCAGACAATGGAAATCGTAGCATACAAGATCAGTAGACAGAGGGGGATGAGCCATGACGCAGCTAGAATCGAGTGGCCCCCGTTTGGGAGAGGAGAACCGCACGAGGAGACGACCTCTCCTCGCCCATAGAGCCGCTCACGAGGAAAAGCTTCATAGAGCCTCTAAGGCAACACTGCTAGGAGAATGCGCGGGTCAGTTCCAGCAGAGTTGGGCGGGTCACCTGTTGGGACAGCCAGAACCGGGCGGCATCTGTTCCGGACTGTTCCAGGCGGCGGGTCGGCAGAGGCTATGAAAAGTTACGTGGTTATCACTTCTGGAACACTGCGTCGATTTCCTTTAGAGTCGATGCGATCTCGGAAGGAGTATTCTGCGCGTCCAGAATGGAAACTACGTCATCGATACGGATGGTCAGCTTGTGCTTCCGCTGGAGACGCTGAACGAATTCGCCAAAAATGCGTTTTCCGGGATACACCTGTAATTTCTGCTCAAGAGTGGCTATTTGACGAAGATACTTCGTTGCAGCCGCAGCACCAGCGTCTTGAGGATTTTCTGACAACTTAAACTCCCGGTATGCGAACTGAGCACGCGTGACAAATGAACCCGATGCATCGTCTTCGACAGCCAACACTGCCTCTGCCAGCAACTCTCGCGCCTCGTTCTCGTCAAAAGACTGTTGGGCGTACTTGCCTCGTACGGCGGCGACCAGTAGATGCGGCTCGATGAGGTAGTTCTCCAGAGAATGACGCTCCCACTGGTGGAAATGCGCAGCACCGAGACCGCTTCCGATCTTCGAATACTCTTCCTTCACCTCCGGCAAAGTCGAATCGGAATCGCGAATCACTGCCCACCGCAAGGCTCCGCCGACCAGTCGCTCGAAAAGTCGAACAAGATCAGGTAAGAACTTTAGCTTATCGACGCCTTGAAACTCGAACGGAACAGCCTGCCGGGAGCCAACGAACAGCGAAATACCACAGCGTTCCGCAATGCGCGGCAGCAAGCGTGCATCCGTAGCTCCCTCAAGAAAGACGCAGCTCTTCGTCTGGTACAGGAGAGCGAGATCGACATTGGAGAGCGGCCCAAAACGTTGGTATTCGAGGAGCAGGTGTTCCAGAGACTGTAACGGCTTAAGCGTATTACGCGAGGCATCGACCGGAATGATGGATTCAAGCGGTGCTTGGGAGATAAGGTCTCGGGAATGGGTACTGAGAATTACTTGAATGCCGTGGCGTTCGACGAGAGAGTGAATGAAATCAAACAACTGCGCCTGCACGGAACTGTGCAGATGCGCGTCCGGCTCGTCGAGCAGAACAAGCGCCGGCTTTCTCCAAGCGATGATGGATGCAAGCTGTAGAATCTGGTTCAGCCCCGATCCGCTCGAAACAATATCAAGGCTGTACCCTTCCTGCTCGACCGGAGCTCTGATTTCCAAGTCACGTCTCTCATCAAAGTCAATCGATGAGAGCTGCACGCCGAAATACTGCGTGAGAACCTCGTTGACGAACTGCACGGCTGGCGTGTCCTCGCCCTGCTGGAGGCGAGCGAGAATGTTTCTGACAACGCGGCTCGGCTCGCGAACTGCGAGCATTTTGTGAACAGCTGCAAGAGTAAGGTAGTCCTCGTGAGCGCTAGGTCCTGGGGTTGCGGGTAAAAGGACGGGAGCGCTCCCAAGCAGTGCCCGGAGTGTTTCGCTGTTGAAATCTCCCTGCACCTCTGCAAGCCGAATGTTCAAAAGGCCGAAGAGAAAGCGGATCCGGAAAGTGAGCGCGCGAGTGTCCTGAAATTTGAGCTTGATTTCAACCGTCCGCTCCTTGTCTTTGCTCGGCTTCCAGACGCGCCGATACCAAAGATCACGAGGCTCGTTGACCGGAAGGAATTCGAATTCTGTAACGGCACGGCCTGACTCAACCAGCTTCCAGCGGGAGGCGTCAACGCAGCGCCGAAGACATTCGTAGCCAAGAGCGATACCCTGCAGAATCGTCGATTTTCCAGAGTTATTTGGGCCTGTCAACACCGCGAGGCGAGGGAGTACTACTTCTGTGTCGTCAAAAGCCTTAAGGCCATTGATATGGACGCCGACTAGCAATGGCGCATCCTTCACAGCGTCCACGAATGCTGACGGATAGACGTCCGGTGGCGGTGGATCGAGCGGGGGGAAGAGCAAGATCTGGTCTTCTGCCATACATCTATTCTATCGTAAAGTCGTGTCCGGTTCGTCCAAGCATCTATAAAGCTCACCGGCGACCGCGCGTTGCACGTTGACGTCCGGTGGCGCGCCGGCTTCCCCTTTTGCCCTTCGTCTCCTCGTTTGCGCAGCTCTTGATGAACGCTGGCAGCGGATGCTTCGGAGATCATCTGAGGTACCCAGGCGGCGGTTGGCTTCCTCCATCACGGTGGCTGGGCCGAAGGGCACTTGCAGGCCCGGGCTCTCGACGGCTAGCCGTAGCAGTCGATTCACCATCAGCCGGCCCGGGGGCGGAAACTTCGCCTTATCAACCGTAGGTCCTCACCCCTGATGAACCCTGGCAGCGGATGCTTCGGACGCCATCTGGGACACCCACTCTCGTTGCTCGGCAGTCTCCGGCACCGGCCTTCCACGCGCCTTCTCGATGCGGCGGAAAGCCTCGTTCGGGTCTTCGCCGGCGGAGACGAGCAATGATGCGATGACCAAGGAAGACCTGCCAATGCCCTGGCGGCATTGGACGGCAACGTTCTTCCCCGATGCGAGCGCTTCCTCCAACTCGCTGACGAGTTGAGCCAGGGCCACCCGCGATCGGGGAACACCGAGATCGGGGATTGGAAAGGCGTGAAACTCAAGCCCCTCCGCACGGGAACGCGCCTCCTCCTCTCGCAGCTCGAACTCGGCGACTTCGTCCGGGGTCAGCAGGGAGGTGACTACGTCGAGACCGGAGGCTCGCCACGACCGTACGTCATCCGCGAGCCAGTCGCCACCGCGAGGTCGCGGGATGATTCCCAGACGGCCCGGCCAGGGGCCTGGCACCCAATAGATTTCAGCCTTCATTACGGCGGCCTCATTGTCCACCCTGCCCCGGCCTCTTCGCGTAGAGCGCCTCGTGGAAAGCCTTCCCCTTCTGGACGAGCTCGATCTCGCCTTCGGCGAGCATGCGGCGCAGGATGTCCGAGGCGGTTCGCGGGTCGATGGGCTTGCGCAGGCGATCCGCGAAGCGGCGGTTGGCTTCCGCGGCCAGGGCGGCCGGGCCGAAGGGCTCTTCGAGGTCCGGGCTCTCGACGGCCAGCCGCAGCAGCCGGCCCACCATCAGCCGGCCCGGGGGCGGCAGCTTCGCCTC
>DASWME010000293.1:0-2208 GCA_036399915.1 Thermoanaerobaculia bacterium | reverse complement strand
GGGGCCGAGGTTCGCCGAGCCCTTGAACATGATGTGCTCGAAGAGGTGGGCGAAGCCGCTGCGCCCCTTGCGCTCGTCCTTGGAGCCGACGTGGTACCACACCTCGACGGTAGCGACCGGCACGGAGTGGTCCTCGTGCATCAGCAGCGCGAGCCCGTTGGCGAGCTTGTGCTCTTTGACCTCCAGCCTGGGCGGCGTCACCTTGAGGGATTCAACGGCCGCAGCCGGCGCGGCGACCGCCAGGAGGGCCGCTCCGGCGAGGCCCGCGATCTTGGATTTCAGCATCCGGATCTCCTTCGAACGTCGATAGGGGAAAGATGGAGACACCATGGCCTGCGTTTGTATACGGTTAAGCAGGGCGTGAAGTTTAGCGCGGTTGCCCCTTTCGGACCGCCGCGATAGCTTACCGCGCTATGAACAGCAGATTTCTACCCTGGATTGCGCTCTCGCTTCTCGCGCTCGCGCCCTCCCTGCTCGCGGCGTCTCCCCAGAAGGAGGCGGCTGCCGCCGCTGAGGCCCTCCCGGCGCCGCCCGATGTGGCCGCACCGCCTGCCGACGCCCAGGTGACGGCGAGCGGGCTCGCCTCCAAGGTGCTCTCGCCCGGCAGCGGGACGGAGCATCCGGTTTCAACCGACCTGGTGAAGGTGCACTACACCGGCTGGACGACGGACGGCAAGATGTTCGACTCCTCGGTGGTGCGCGGCCGGCCCACGGTCTTCCCCCTGAACAAGGTGATCGCCGGCTGGACCGAGGGCGTCCAGCTCATGGTGGTGGGGGAGAAGCGGCGCTTCTGGATCCCGGCGAAGCTCGCCTACGAGGGCAAGCCCGACCGGCCGCAGGGGACGCTCGTCTTCGATGTCGAGCTGCTCGACATCCTGCGGGTGCCGCCAGTGCCGCCCGACGTGGCGACGCCGCCGTCGGAGGCGCAGAACCATTCGGCGTCCGGCCTGGCCTGGAAGGTCCTCAAGCCCGGCACCGGCACGCGCCATCCCAGACGCACGAGCACCGTGCGGGTCCACTACACGGGGTGGACCACGGACGGCAAGATGTTCGACTCCTCCTATCAGAAGGGGACGCCGGCCACCTTCGAGCTGACCAAGGTCATTCCTGGCTGGACCGAGGGCCTGCAGCTCATGACGGAGGGGGAGTCCCGCCGCTTCTGGATCCCCAAGAAGCTCGCCTACCGCGGCGCCCCTGGCAAGCCCGAGGGCATGCTGGTGTTCGATGTCGAACTGCTGGAGATCGTGAAGGAGTAGTGCCCCGCTCGGAACGCAAGGCCCCGCCCCCGCCGGACCCGGAGAACGGCCTCTGGCAGGGGCGGTCCGTGGCCCGCCGGTTCGTCTCACCGGACGGCATGACGGTGCTCGTGGGGCGCACGGCAGAGGACAACGACGCGCTGACCTTGAAGCTCGCGAGCCCGTGGGACTTCTGGCTTCACGTGGCCGCCGGGTCGGGCTCGCACGTGGTGGTGCGCAACCCCGAGGGTCTCGACCGCATGACGAAGGAGACCGAGCAGTTCGCGGCGTCGCTCGCGGCCGGCTACAGCAAGGCGAAGAAGGGCGGGCGGGTCGCCGTCCACGTCTGCCGCTGCGAGGACGTGAGCAAGCCCCGCGGGTTTCCGCCCGGCAAGGTCCTCCTCGACCGCTTCAGGAGCGTGCAGGTCTCGCCCTGGCGGCCGGACATGGAGTAAGGCCGTTTAGAGCGACTGCAGGATCGCCGAGGCGCTGCTGCCCGCCACCTCGCCCGGCTCGTCTACGTTGAGGGCCTTGAGGACGCCGTCGTCCACCACGGCGGCGTAGCGCTGGGAGCGCATGCCCATGCCGAAGGGGCGGGAGTCGAGCTCCAGCCCCAGGGCGCGGGCGAAGTCACCGTTGCCGTCCGCCAGGGGCACGATCTTCTCCCCGACCTCCTGCTGCTTGAACCAGGCGGCGAGCACCTCGATGTCGTTGACCGCCGTGCAGGCCACCTCGTCGGCCCCCCTGAACTTGAGGTGGTCCGCCAGCTCGATGAAGCCCGGCAGGTGGTGGTCCGAGCAGACGGAGGTGAAGGCGCCGGGAACGGCGAAGAGCACCACCTTCCTGCCCTTGAAGAAGTCGTCCGTCCAGACGCTCTGGAACTTGCCGTCACGGATCGTCTGCAGCTTCACGTTGGGGAGTTTGTCCCCCACCTGGATGGCCATCGTGTTTTCCCCCTCGTCATCCGGTCGAG
>DASWME010000292.1:0-22478 GCA_036399915.1 Thermoanaerobaculia bacterium | reverse complement strand
GAGGTGGCGCAGGCCCTGGAGGAGCAGACCGCCCTGGGCCACGCCGGCAACGGCGAGGCCGCCGCGGCCCCCGCCGGCGTGGACTCCTGGGTGCGGCCGTTCACAGTGGAGCTGGTCCCCCGCGAGCTCCCGCGCCGCCGGGCCGGCGCGACGACTCCGGAGCGGCGCTGGCAGGTGATCGCGCCGCCGGACCATCCCCTTGCCGCGGCCCTCGCCGCGCGTCTCCCGGGCACCGGCGTGGCCCTCTGCCTGCCGGCCGATCCTGACGAGCGGCACGCCAGCCTGTTCGTCGAGGCGGCGCGGGCCGCGCTCGCCGCGCCCCGCCCCCTCCGCTTCGTCCTGGTCCAGCAGGGCGGGGTGGGCGGCGGCTTCGCCCGCAGCCTGCACCTGGAGCTGCCGGGGACGGCCACCTGCGTGGTGGACGTGCCGCTCGATCATCCCGAAGCAGCCTCTTGGATCGCCGCTGAGGCCGAGGCCGCGGACGGCTACGCCGAGGCCGTCTATGACGCCGAAGGGGTCCGCCGCGTGCCCGTCCTGCGGCTCCTCCCCGTCTCCGGCGACTCCGAGCCTCTACCCCTCGGCGAGAACGACGTCCTCCTGGTGACCGGCGGCGGCAAGGGGATCGCGGCCGAGTGCGCCCTGGACCTCGCCCGCGCGGCCGGCGCCCGCCTCGCCCTGCTGGGCCGCTCCCGGCCGGAGAGCGACGCCGAGCTGGCCGCCAACCTGGAGAGGATGGCCGCGGCCGGCGTCCGGGCCCTCTACGTCGCCGCCGACGTGACCGACGCCGCGGCCGTGCGCGCCGCCGTGGCCCGGGTGGAGTCCGAGCTGGGCCCCGTCACCGCCTTCCTGCACGGCGCCGGCGCCAACGCGCCCCGCGCCCTCTCGGCGCTGGACGAGGAGGCGTTCCGCCGCACCCTCGCTCCCAAGGCCGCGGGGTTCCGCAACGTCCTCGCCGCCGTCGATCCCGGGCGGCTGCGGCTGCTGGTGACCTTCGGCTCGATCATCGCCCGCGCCGGGCTCCAGGGAGAGGCTGACTATGCCTTCGCCAACGAGTGGCTGGCGCGCGCCACCGAGCGCTTCGCCCGCGAGCACCCCGGCTGCCGCTGCCGGGCCCTCGAATGGTCGGTCTGGGCCGGCGTGGGCATGGGCGCGAAGCTCGGCACCCTGGAGAGCCTCACGGCCCAGGGGATCGCGCCGATCCCGCCCGCGACCGGTATCGCCCTGCTCCGCGATCTGGTCTCTCGATCCCTCTCTTCCACCTCCGTGGTGGTGACCGGCCGCTTCGGCGAGCCGCCCACCCTGGCGATGGAGCGGCCCGAGCTGCCCCTGCTGCGCTACCTGGAGAAGCCGCGCCTCCACGTGCCCGGCGTCGAGCTGGTGGTGGACGCCGAGGTCTCCGCCGACACCGACCCCCACCTGGCCGACCACGTGTTCCGCGGCGAGCCGCTCTTCGCCGCCGTGCTCGGCCTCGAAGCCATGGCCCAGGCCGCCATGGCTCTCGCGGGCGCCGAGGAGGTCCCCGTCTTCGAGAACGTCGTCTTCCAGCGCCCGATCGCGGTGCCGTCCGGCGGCTCCACCACCCTCCGGGTCGCCGCTCTGGCGCGCGCGCCCGGGACGGTGGAGGTCGTCCTGCGCGACGCCTCGACGGGCTTCGCGGCCGACCACTTCCGCGCCGTCTGCCGCTTCGGCGCGCCGGTGGACGAGGCGCCCCGGCTCCTCGCCGCTTTGCCTGACAGCAGGGTCGCTCTCGATCCCCAGGACCTCTACGGCGGCATCCTCTTCCACCGCGGCCGCTTCCGCCGGGTCCAGGGCTACCGCCGCCTGCGCGCCACCGAGTGCCTGGCCGAGATCTCGCCGGACGGCGCCACCGCCTGGTTCGGCCGCTACCTGCCGGACCGCCTGGTGCTCGGCGACCCCGGCGCCCGCGACGCCGCCATCCACGGCATCCAGGCCTGCATCCCCCACGCGACTCTGCTGCCCACCGGCGTGGACCGGGTGGCCGGCCGCGGCATCGAGAACGACGCGCCCCTCCTGCTCGCCGCCCGCGAGAGGAGCCGCAACGGCGACGAGTTCGTCTACGATCTCGAGGTGCTGACCCTGGACGGCCGCCTGCGGGAGCGCTGGGAGGGCCTCCGGCTGCGCGCCGTGGACCGCATCGCGCCGCCGGACGCCTGGACCGCCGCCCTGCTCGCTCCCTACGCCGAGCGCCGCCTGCAGGAGATCCTGCCCGGCTCCCGCGTCCGGGTCTCCCTGGAGCAGGCCGGCAACGGCGACGGGCTGCGCCACCGTCCGGACGGCAAGCCCGAGGCCGCGGACGGCACTCCCCTCTCCCGCTCCCACGCCGGCGACCTGGTGCTCACGGTGACCGCCGGCTCCGGCGACGGCCGCGTCGGCTGCGACCTGGAGCCGGTCGCCGACCGGCCGCAGGAGGTCTGGCAGGGCCTGCTCGGGCCCGAGCGCTCCCGCCTCGCCGAGCTGATCGCCCGCGAGCGCGGCGAGAGTTACGACGCCGCGGCCACCCGCGTCTGGGCCGCGGCCGAGAGCCTCGCCAAGGCCGGGGCACCCCCGGGCGCGCCCCTGGTCCTGGAGGGCGCGCAGGACGACGGCTGGCTCCTCCTGCGCTCCGGCGAGCTGCGGATCGGCACCTTCCTCGCCCCGGTGCGCGAGCTGGCCGGTCCCGCCGCCCTCGCGGTGCTCGTCGAGAGCGTCCATTGAAGGCCTACGAGTACCGCCACCTGGTGGGGTTCGAAGAGACCAACCTGGTCGGCAACGTCTACTACGTCAACCACCTGCGCTGGCAGGGGCGCTGCCGCGAGATGTTCCTGCGCGACCACGCTCCGGACGTCCTTGAGGAGCTCTCCCGCGGCCTCGCCCTCGCCACCGTCCGCTGCTCCTGCGACTACCTGGCCGAGCTGGAAGCCTTCGACCAGGTCGTCCTCCGCATGCGCCTGGGCGGCGTCGTCCAGAACCGCATCACCCTGCTCTTCGAGTACTGGCGCCAGAACGCCGACGGCGAGGAGCTGGTGGCCCGCGGCGAGCAGGTGGTCGCCTGCATGCGCCGGGAAGGGACGAGCACGGTCCCCGCTCCCATCCCCGCCTCGCTGCGCGAGGCTTTGAAGCCGTACGCGTAGGCCCTCACCCCTGTGACGCGGTCCGCCGCCGGCGCCTGAGGATCTGGAACCGCCTCCGGCGGGTGACGCGCGGCCTCTCCTCTCCCCGCTGGCGGGCGATCTCGCGCGCGATCTCCGAGTTGACCTCGCCTCCCATCAGGATGGCGAAGGCGGTGAGATAGAACCAGACGAGCAGCAGGATCACCGCGCCCAGCGAGCCGTAGGCCGTGGTGAAGGCGTGGCGGTAGGTGAGGTAGGTCCGCAGGCCGAAAGAGGCGAGCAGCCAGAGCGCGACGCCGGTCACCGCCCCCGGCGTGCCCCACTGCCGGTTGGGGGTGTCCCCGAGGTTCGGCGCGTAGTTGTAGACCATCTCGAAGGAGAGGACGACGAACACCAGCAGCAGCGGCCACTGGAAGAGGTGCCAGACGATGGTGAACAGGGGGCCGATCCCCAGGCTGGCCGCGATCGTCTCGCCGATCGTCGTGCCGTAGAAGATCAGCACCAGGGCGCAGATGATGAGCACGGAGAACATCAGCGTCAGCGCGATCGCGATCAGCCGCCGCTTCCACCACCGGCGGGTCTCCTTGAGGCCGCAGGCCGTGTTGAGCGTGCGCGAGACGGCGATCATGCCGTTCGAGGCCACCCACACCGCCGCCGCGAGCGAGAGGTAGAGCTTGGTGCCCGTGCGGGCCGCCGTGATCTCCGCCAGCGTGTTGTTGAGCAGCGCCGTCACGTCGCGGCTGGGCGAGATCCGCGCCAGGTACCCGAACAGGTTCCAGCGCAGCGCCGGGTTGGCTTCCGCCAGGTAGCCGAGCAGGGTGGTGAGGAACAGCAGCATGGGGAAGACCGAGAACAGGAACACGTACGCCAGCTCCGCGCACCGCCCGAGCACCTCGTCCTCCCAGATCTGCCGCCACAGGCGCCACCCCAGTTGCTTCCAGGTCAGGCCCGCGCGCGTCCAGAGGGAGGTCATGGCAGGACACGATAGCAGAGGGCCCCCATGCTACAGTTCCCCCGCCGTTTCGACGGAGGCAACGCACCCCCATGACCCGCGAGAAAGCCGCCGAGCGGATCGCCACGCTGCGCCAGGAGATCCGCCACCACGACTATCTCTACTACGTCGAGGACAAGCCCGCGGTCTCCGACGAGGAGTACGACCGGCTCTACCGCGAGCTGGTGGCCCTGGAGGAACAGTTCCCGGACCTCATCGCCGAGGACTCCCCCACCCAGCGCGTGGCCGGCCAGCCGCTCGACGCCTTCTCCACCGTCGAGCACGCGGCGCCCATGCTGTCGCTCGAGTCCGACCAGAACGAGGCCGCCCTGCGCCGCTTCGACGAGCGGGTGAGGAAGGGCTTGGGCGGCGACTTCCCTGTCGAGTACGTCCTCGAGCCCAAGCTCGACGGCCTCTCCGTCGAGCTGGTCTACAAGGACGGCACCCTGCTCCAGGCCTCGACCCGCGGCGACGGCCGGAAGGGCGAGGGGATCACCGCCAACGTCCGCACCATCGCGAGCGTCCCTCTGAGGCTGCGCGAGGGCAGGCGCCCGGCGCCCAGCTTCCTCGCCGTCCGCGGCGAGATCATCATGTTCTCCCCCGCCTTCGACAAGCTCAACGAGAAGCTCATCGCCGAGGGCAAGGAGCCCTTCGCCAACCCGAGGAACGCCGCCGCCGGCTCCGTGCGCCAGCTCGATCCCCAGATCACCGCCTCCCGGCCCCTCCACCTCTACGCCTACGACATCCTGGCTTCCGAAGGGGCGGACGGCCTCGCGACTCAGTGGGACGTGCTCGCCGCCCTGCGCGCCTGGGGGCTCAAGGTCAACGAGCGGATCAAGAAGGCCAGGACGATCGACGACGTCCTCGCCTACCACGCCGGGCTGGAGTCCGAGCGGGACGACCTCGGCTACGAGATCGACGGCGTCGTCATCAAGCTCGACGACCTCGACGCCCGCGAGGCCCTGGGCTGGACCTCCCGCCACCCGCGCTGGGCCTTCGCCTACAAGTTCCCGCCGCGGAAGGAGGTCACCCGCATCCTCTCGATCCTCCCCTCCGTGGGCCGCACCGGCGTCGTCACCCCGGTCGCCATCATGCTGCCGGTCGAGATCGGCGGCGTCACCGTCTCCCGCGCCACCCTGCACAACCGCGAGGAGGTGGCGAGGAAGGACGTGCGCGAGGGCGACCGCGTGCGCGTCCAGCGGGCGGGCGACGTCATCCCCCAGGTCATCGAGCGCATCGACGAGCCCGACCGCGAGCGCGGCCCCGAGTGGAAGATGCCCGCCAAATGCCCCTCCTGCGGCACGCAGCTCGTCGAGCGCGGCCCCTTCACCGTCTGCCCCAACAGCTTCGAGTGCCCGGCCCAGCTCGCCGGCCGCATCGTCCACTTCGCCTCCCGCGACGCCCTGGACATCGAGGGCCTGGGAGACGAGACCTCGAAGCTCTTCGTCTCCGAGGGGCTGGTGCGCCAGCTCCCGGACCTCTTCGAGATCCGCCCCGAGCAGCTCGTCAGGCTCGAAGGCTTCGCCGAGAAGTCCGCCAACAAGCTCGTCGATGCCCTGAAGAAGGCCGCCGCGGCCGCCGAGCTCCCCCGCTTCCTCTACGGCTTAGGGATCCCCGAGGTGGGCGTCGCCGTGGCGCGCGACCTCGCCCGCCACTTCGGCACCTTCGCCCGCCTGCGCGCGGCGGACGCGGCCGCCCTCCAGGAGGTCGCCGGCGTCGGCCCGCGCATGGCCGAGCAGATCACCGCCTTCTTCCACGAGAAGCAGACCGCGAAGATCCTCGACGAGCTGACCGCCAAGATGCGCCTCGTCGAATCCGCGCCGTCCGAGCCGTCCGGGAAGCGGCCGGCGTCCGTATACCCTCTCGCGGGGCAGAAGTGGGTCTTCACCGGCGGCCTCTCCCGCCTCTCCCGCCGCGACGCCCAGGCGCTGGTCGAATCCCTGGGCGCCCGCGCCACCGGCTCCGTCAGCAAGTCGACCGACGTCGTGGTGGTCGGCGAGGACGCCGGCTCCAAGGCCGACGACGCGCGGAAGCTGGGGATCAAGACCATGGACGAAGAGGAGTTCCTGGCCTTCCTCAAGGGGAATGGGATCGACGTGTAGCCCGTTGTGCCCCATGGGGCCAGACTCTCCGGCCGCCTGGAGACAAACCATGAAATCCTTCCTCTGTCTGACCGTCCTCGGGCTCGCCCTGGCCGGCTTCGCCCTCTTCGCCGGCCCGGCGCCCGCCCTGCCGAAAGGACCGAACAAAGTGATCGAGAAAATCACCAGGACCGACGCCGAGTGGAAGAAGATCCTGACGCCCGAGCAGTTCCGCGTGATGCGCGAGCACGGCACCGAGCGCGCCTTCACGAGCGAGCTCAACCACAACAAGAAGAAGGGCGTCTACGTCTGCGCCGCCTGCGGCCTGCCGCTCTTCAGCTCGGCGACCAAGTTCGACTCCGGCACCGGCTGGCCGAGCTTCTGGGCGCCGATCGATCCCACGCACGTCGGCACCAGCGTCGACCGCAGCTTCTTCACGACCCGCACCGAGGTCCACTGCGCCCGCTGCGGCGGCCACCTCGGCCACGTCTTCCCCGACGGCCCGCCGCCCACCGGCCAGCGCTACTGCATGAACGGCGTGTCGCTGAAGTTCGAGGAAGCCAGGTAGGGAACGCATCCCGTGGACGTCGCCTTCAGCCAATGGATCCGGAGGTTCAAGCCATGAGCCACGTCCACGGCATCCATCACGTCACCGCCATCTGCGGAGACGCCCAGGAGAACCTCGACTTCTACACCGGGGTTCTGGGCCTTCGCCTGGTCAAGCGCTCGATCAACCAGGACGCGCCCGACACATACCACCTCTTCTACGCCGACGCCGAGGGGCACCCGGGCACCGACCTGACCTTCTTCCCCTGGCCGCAGATGCCCCCTGGGCGCAGGGGGATCGGGCTGACGGTCGAGGTCGGGTTCGCGGTACCCGAGGGGAGCCTGGCCTTCTGGGCCGAGCGGCTGGAATCGATGGGCGTGGCCAGCGAAGCTCCAGGGAGACGTTTCGGCGAGAGCGTGCTCAAGTTTCGTGACCCGCACGGGCTCGCTCTCGCGCTGACCGAGAACGCCGAGCCGCGGGAGTTCGCGCCCTGGCTGGAGGGCCCCGTGCCCGAGCGGCAGCAGATCCGGGGCTTCCACGCCGTGCGCCTCTGGGAACGGAACCTGGCCCCGACCGCCCGCGTCCTTGCCGAGGCCCTCGGTTTCCAGCCCGCCGGGGAGGACGCCGGCTGGCACCGCTTCGGCGCCGACGGGGGAGGCTCCGGCCGGTGGGTCGAGGTGCGCGAGCTGCCGGCCGAGCGCCGCGGCTCCTGGGGCACCGGCGCCGTCCACCACGTGGCTTTCCGCGTGGCCGACGAGGAGGAGCAGCTCGGGGTCCGGCGGCGCATCCTGGCGGCGGGCTCCCAGCCCACGCCGGTCATCGACCGCTTCTGGTTCCAGTCGGTCTACTTCAAGGAGCCTGGAGGCGCGCTCTTCGAGCTGGCCACGGACGGACCGGGGTTCGCGGTGGACGAGGATCCGGCCCACCTGGGCGAGCGGTTGATCCTGCCCCCCTGGTACGAGCCGCAGCGCCAGCAGATCGAGGCGGTCCTGCCTCCCCTGCGCCAACCGGAGGTGGAAGCGATCCGGTAGCCGGCGAGGCCTTTTCCTCTTGATTGAGCAAACTCTTCATGTTAGAGTTGTCCCGTCCTTCTATTGAGCTTCAAGTCGAACGTGGACAACTCGTGTGCCCCAGGACCCGAAGCCCCCTGCTGCTCGAGAATGGCCAACTCCGGACGGCAGCCAGCGAGCATTCCTATCCGATCGTGGGAGGCGTCCCCATTCTGTTTGCCGACGAGGAGCAGGTGCGAGGCTACCTTGCCCGGCAACAGGGCAGCATGGTCGCGGAATATACAGGCAAAGGCAGCTCCTCCCTCAAGGCCGCGTGGCACCGCTTCCTGAGCCGGGTGGGAGATATGCGCTCGCCGGAGTCCGAAAGGGCGTTGCAGTCGATCTTTTCCGGACTGGAAAACCAGCCGCTCTGCCTCTCGGTCGGCGGCGGTCCGGTGCGGGTGCACCCGGCGCTGGTGAACATCAACATCGGGCTCTTCCCCAACGTCGATGTGGCGGCCGATGCGTACCAGTTGCCCTACGCGGACGAGGTCGTCGATGCCGTCCATTGCGAGGCGGTCCTGGAGCACCTGGAGTTTCCTGATGCAGCCGTGAAGGAAATGTATCGGGTCCTTCGCCCTGGTGGCCGGCTCTTTGCAGCAACGCCCTTTCTCCAGGCCTTTCACGGATACCCCGATCACTACCAGAACTTCACACTCACCGGCCACACGCGCCTCTTCGAGCGGGCGGGATTCTCCGTTCTCTCCGCGGGTGTCTGTGTCGGACCGAGCTTTGCTTTCCGGGACCTCTCTATGAACTACCTCCGGAAAGTGCTCCCTGGCACCGTTGGCAGGGCGATGAGCGCCCTGTTTGCATTGTGCACAATTCCTTTCCTATACCTTGACCGTGCCGCAAACCGGCGGTCTTCGGCAGCAGATCTCGCCTCCACCACGTACGTCCACGCAGTGAAGTAGCCGGAGCCGTGCGCCGCCTGCGGCGAAAAAGACGGGGCTCCCCGCCCGCACCGGCGCGGAGAGCCCCGTGGCATCACCCTAGGGGCTTGTTTTCAGTTGTCAAAGAGCCTGCCGGAGGCGCGCTGCAGCACGCCCCCGGCTCTTGAGCTACTGCGGTCTACCCTCCGTGGTGGTCGCCCAGGGGAGCCGGCTGCTCGAAGAGCTTCGGCTTCGGCCTGCGGATCCGTGGTTTGCCGTTGGGTCTCATCCCGAACAGCTCCAGCCGCGGGTCCCGCGGCCCCAGCGTCCCCTTCACCAGGCTGCGCAGCCGGCTCGCCATGTCGCAGGCGGCGTCGACCTCCCGCTTGAACTCCCGGGTGGCCTGCTGGCGGTTCTCGGTGAGGATCTGCTGGCGGTACTTGGCGGCCTTCACCCTCTCCAACTGCTCCTGGAGCTCACGCTCCTGCTCCTGGAGACCCGGCAGGGAGTCCGTGTTCGCCTTGGACGCGGCCACCAGCCGGTCCAATTGATCGAGCAGCTTCTTGAGCGATCTGTTCTTGAACATTCGTGTCCTCCTTGTGTAAAAACCTTTCATGCCGCCGGCTCCATGCCGGCGGGTGGCTGCGCCGGAGCGCTGCCGTCCGGCTTCGGCGTCTGGGCGTTGCCGGCGGCAGCCGGCGGCGTCTCGGCCGGCTTGGCCTTGCGCGGCCGGCGGCGGATGGGAGAGAGCCCGAACTGCCCCAGACGCTCGTCGCGCGAGCCGAGCCGCAGCACGACGAGGTGACGGAGCTTGCGCGCCACCTCCTCGCCCTTGGCGACGATCTCGAGCAGGCGCTGGGTCGCGGACTGGCGGGCGAACGTCAAGTGCTCCTGCTGGACCTTGACCTCTCTCGCCTCGGCGAGCTTCGCCTTCAGCTCGGTCGTCAGCGGCTCGTGGCCGGTCAACTCACCGGCGTTGTTGTCGCAGGCGCCGAGCAGGCCGTCCCAAGTGCGGAAAAGCTTTGCGTACGCTTTGATGACACCCATCTCTGGTCTCCTTTCTTGACGTGGTCTGCCCGCTAGCCGATCTGGCGGGCGAGCTCGATGACGGACATCGTCAGCCCGCCGGGCGCGCCGTCGCAGCCGGCCGGGACCGCGAGCGTGACCTGCACGCCCCCCTTCACCCGCTCGATCGCCCTGCCGCCGGCGGCGAGCCGCCAGCCCGGCAGGGCCGCCAGCATCTCCTCCACGCGCTCGGGCTTGAGCCATTCGGTTTCCTTCGTGCTCATACAGCACCTCCTTTCGCAACCTCCGGAGCCGCCATTGGCCGCGGAGGGATCAACGCCTTGTGGGAGCAACTTTCCGGCAAAGATACTACGTCTGTAGTATCATGTCAATACCCTATATTCAGCGATTGTGATCGACAGTTCTTCCGCCATTCTACTACGAACGTAGTAGAAGTGGGGGGCAGGGAGGGCTAGCGCCTGGCAGCCGGGGCCGCGAGATGCTCGTCGAGGATGCGGCGAAGCAGCCGCAGGTCCTCGGGATCATCGAGGACGAGCTCTGCGAGGAACCGCTCGACATGGAGCCTGAGGGCGAGCTCGAAGGGGACCACCGCGTAGTAGAGGTTCGCCGTCGTCGCGCCGCCGGCCGGCCGCTGCGCGACATACCCCTTGCGCACGAGGCGCTGAACGAAGGTGAGGATGGTCGTGTGTTGCCGGGGGGACTGCCGCCGGCGGAGCTCGGCTCCGAGATCTCTGACGGTGAGCGGCGAGCGTTTGGAGAGCAGGCAGAAGATCTGCCACTCCGACGGGGCGAGATACGGCAGCGGGGCGACCTGCGGGTCAGCGGTCATGGGCAGGCCATTGTACCGCGAGAGCGCGCCGGGCGGCGGGTCCGCGCCAGGGGCCACTAGAAAGCCGCCATGTCGTCGTCCTCCGGGCCGGGTTCGTCGGGAACGAGGATCCTCACGCCGGTCAGGGCCTCGTGCGTCCATGCGATGCGGGCGAGATCGCCAGCCTTCAACGGCTCCCCTCCCTCCTCGAGCGCCACCCCGGCGGCTGCCGCGGCTTTCTGCCGCTGCGCCGGAGCGAGCTCGGTCCAGGCCAGCACGAGGTCCGGATCGGAAAGAGGAAAGAACGGCAGCCGGGAGTTGAACTGGGCACGCTCGACGTACGCGGTGGCGGAGGACAGGACGTCCATGTAATAGCCGCTCTGGCCCCGCCGGGGAAAGAGCAGAGCGAACTCCACCACCGCGGCGAGATGCGCCGGCAGCTTCCCGGGCGCGAGCGGGGCCAGGGCGCGGGCGATCTCTTCCAGTGGCTCCGCCGCCGCCGGCGAGACACCGCTCTCCAGCCGCCGGCGGGCCAGCTCCAGGCCGGCGGTCGCCGCCTCGACCGCCAGGCCGGCCGCGACGAAGCGCTGGAAGACCTCCGCGAGGCCCGCGAGCGCCCGGTCCCGCTCGCCCAGGCGCCAGTCCACCTGGGACCTCACCCAGCGCACGCGCACCTCGTCGAGCGGCTTGACGAGGTACTCTCCCATCGCGTCGAGAAAGGCGTAGAGCGTGGGCAGCACGTCCTCGCGGGCCTGCTCCGCGTAGGCGAGCGCCAGGCCGTGCAGCGCCGAGAGCGTCTGGTAGGGCTCGCGCTCCACCGCTGTGAGGTTGAAGGCTTCGCGCAAGCGTGGCACCGCGGCGTCCGGCTCGTCCTCCGCGAGCAGCAGCCAGCCCTCGGCGAGGCCCGCTTTCGCCAGCTCGTCGTCCGCGGCCAGCTCCTCGGCCATGGCGCGCGCCCGCGCGAACAGCCCCAGGGCCTCGTCCAGCCGCCCCTGGTCCTGGCGCACGGCTGCCAGCGTGCGGCAGAGCCGGGCCCGCGCTTCGGTGAGGATCGGATCGTTGCGCAGCTCGTCCATGGCCGCCTTGAGCAGGTCCTCCGCGGTGTCCACCCGGCCGCGCCGGCGGTCCGCCTCGGCCAGCGCGCAGTAGGCCACGGCCTGCAGCCGGCGCAGCCGGGCGGTCGCCGCGACGCGCTCCAGCACGGCCATGGCCAGGCCCGCCAGGTGGTGCGACCGCAACGGATCGTCGGCCGCGGCCTCGTCCGCGGCCGCCAGCAGCAGCTCCGCCAGGTCTGGAGACCGGAACCGGGCGTCCGCCTCCAGGACCTCGCGCCGCGCCTGCGGCGGCACGTTGAGCAGCTCGGCGTAGAGCCCGTAGGTCTGGTGCACGTCCGCCAGCGAGCGGCGCTGTTCGAGGTGGTGGATCTCGAGCGCCCGCGCCAGCACGCGGTCCACCAGGGCCGTAGACCGGCCGTCGCCGGGCGCCGGCGGCCGCAACTCCCCGGCCGCTCCTCCCGCCTCCTCGAGCACCGGCTCGTCCAGCACCGACGCCAGCCGCCGGCGGCAGCGCGGGCAGGCGAGCAGGTGCGCCAGCTCGCCCTCCAGCCCGGTCTCCAGCAGCGCCGCGATCCCTTCAGCGCCGAGATGCATCGCCTTTGCCCTCCGCCGCTCCGGCCTCGCGCCCGTCGCCCGGGTTCGCGAAGTAGTCGAACAGCGCGCCCAGGAACGCGGCATAGATGGTCCGCACGCGCCGGTTGAGGAACCAGATCCGCCGGTACCCCCGGTAGAGCTCGCGGTTCAGCTCGTCGCCCACCGGCAGCTCCGGCAGCAGGGCGTCCACCGGCAGGCCGAAGGCCACCGCCAGCCGGCACAGCGCCTGCACCGTGGGCGGCTGCACTCCGTGCTCGAACTTGCTCAACTGGTCGCGCCGCAGCCCCGCCCGCGCCGCCAGCTCGTGCTGCTGGAACCCCAGCGCGTTGCGCACGTCCCGTATCCGCGTGCCGAGCTGGGCGTTGAAGTTCGAGGGAGACCAGGGCCGCGGGTCCGGACGGTTGGAAGCCATGGCGGAGATTCTGCCGCGCATGGAGCAGTTTTGTCAACCTGTGCGGCACTATCTGCCCCGCCATCGGCTCTCCAGGCGTATGCTGGTCCATGGAGCGTCGCGGCCCGTCTTCCCGCAACGCCGGCCGAAAGGTGCCGCTGCGGCAACGGCGGCACGTGATCTGAGAACCGTTTTGCTGGAGACTAGGACGTGACGAACGACCCATTGCCGCGGACGGCGGCCCCCTGCCGGGGCCGCGACCGACGCCGCGGCGCCAAGGAGGGAGTCATGCTCCACGTCTCGATCCGCCGTCTCGTTCTCCTCGCCGGCTTGAGCTTCGCGCTGCTCGCCGCGCCCGCCTCCGCCCGCGTCCCCGGCTGGGACCTCGCCGCCGAAATGGGCCGCAGCGCTTGGGCTTGGCTGGCCGGCGCCTTCCCAGGACGCTTCGCAGAAGCTCCGAAGCTTGGCTGCAGGATCGATCCAGACGGCCGCCAGGTCTGCGGCCCGGCCCCGACCCAGCCGAGTTCGCTCAAGCACGGCTGCTCGATCAACCCGGACGGCACTCCTCGCTGCACGCCCTGAGAAGGCGGTCCGGGGGCGGTGGACGCCGCTCCCGGACACGGACTCCCGCAACTCGTGCCTGGAATGTGCGATAATGAGGGAGTAAGCTAGAATGGTCTTCCGGTGAGGAGAAGGCATCCCGTGACGGAGCTCGCAGAGTCGGCGTTCGGCGGCCAGGCGGCGCTCGAGGAGGACCGCGCCCGCGGCGAGCGGCTGCTGGCGGAGCTTCGCGAGGGCCGGCGGAGCTGGGCCGAGCTGAATGACGAAGAGCAACGGCTCGCCTCCGGCGTCGCCCTCATCGAGCTGGTCCAGGAGCGGAGCCTGGCCCTGCGCTTCGACAACCCGGCCGAGATGATCGACCTTGCCCGGACCGGCTGCCTCCTCGCGGACAGCCTCGCCATCGATCCCTACGGAGACCGGGTCGTGAGCGACATCCGGGCGCGGGCCTGGGCCGAGCTTGGCAACGCCTACCGGGTGGCGGACGATCTCCAGGAGGCCGGTGGCGCGCTGGCCAGGGCACGGGAATTGGCCATGCGGGGTACAGGATCGCTGACCCTCCTTTCAAGGCTGATGGAGCTGATTGCCCACCTCCTTTCGGATCTCCGCCAATTCCAAGAGGCGGCCGAGCTACTCGAGACAGTCGAGGCCGTTCACCGGCAGCGTGAGGAGGTGAACGATCTTGCGCGGGTTTTGGTCCATCTCGGAAATGTCCGTAACGAGGCCCACGAGCCGGAGCACGCCGTGCTGGTCTTCCTGAGGGCTCTCCAGCTCCTCGAGGTCGACAGCCCGTTACGGTTCGCCGCTGTCCATGGTTTGGCGTACGGTTTGGTGGAGTCTGGCTTCCACGATGCGGCCCACCACCTGATTAAAAAGAATCGCCGGCTCTACCGGCGGTCCGGGAAATTCAACCAGATTCGGCTCTTCTGGCTGGAGGGCAAGATCGCACGAGGTCTCGGCCAGTTCGGTCGGGCGGAGGCGAAGTTCCACGTCGCACGCCTGTGGTTCCTGCGGGAAAACCAGACCTACGACTCCGCCCTGGTCGCGCTCGACCTGGCGCTGCTTTACGTCCGGCAGGGACGGCGCCAGGAGGTCCTCTGGCTGGTGGAGAAGATGCTGGCGACCTTCCGCTCGCTGGGCATCGGCCGGGAGGCGATCGCCAGCCTGGTGCTGCTGCAGAAGTCCTGCGAGCAGCAGCGTTCGGTGGACGTGCTCTGCGGCCAGATCGAAGCGCTGGCGCGGCTGCTGCCGGAGCTCGAGGCGAGGAAGGGCGACGGCAGGACGCCGCGGGCGTGAGTCATCCTCCTCCACACATCTTTCCCTCAACACTTTAACCTCCGAGGCCGCATCCCGTTGACGCTCCTGGTTTTCGAGAGTTAGAATTCTTCTAAATCACTGCTCGGGCACCGGTGCCGAGATCCACAAGCGTGTTCTTGGAGGCAACGAGACGTATGGCCAGACAGATTGCGAAGGAACCTCGCCACCACCGCAGAGTCCGCCACGCGGCGGTGATTGCGGTATTGCTACTCGGCGCGGTGTCGGCGTCAGGGGCAGAGGTCGAGCAGGGCGGTAGCCGGAAACCCGCGTGGAAGTGGACCATCGACGAACGTCTAGCCGCCAGGTTTAATCCGGAGGCCATCGCAGCACGGGCCGCTGAGCAGCGCGACGCCGAGAGGGAGGCACGTAAGAAATTCCGTTCCGGCCAATCCGCTCGCGCCGAGGAGGGAGCCCAGGGGACGGAACCGGAACCGGTCACGGACATGATCGATGGCCGGAAGACCCCTGAGCTCTTCCTACCCGGGGAGCTCTTCGATCTGCTGCTCAACCACGTCTTCCCCCCAGAGAAAGGGAGAGCGGACCTCCAGACGTCGCGGAGCTTTTTCGAGGAGCGGGCCGCCGCGCTCGGCATTGGCCGGGACCTCTGGGACCGGCTCGAGGACGCCGCGGCTCCGTATCTGAGGCTGCTCCATGAAGATCGGCGACACCGCATTGCTGAAGCGAACGCCTCCAAGGGGGAGGAAGACGGGATCCGCATCTGCCGCGCACGAGCCCAAGCGCTGGAGGCGGCTGAAGCCGAGTTCGGTGAGGAAACCTTCTTGCGCCTGCTCTACAAGGCCGTGGCGCCACATACCCGAAAGGCCTCCCTCCTGCCACCCGACTACCAGCGGCATGCCGAGAAGCTGCGCTTCGAAGAGGGAGGTTGCCGATGAGCGGAGCAACTCGGCGTGCCGTGCGGTTCCTCATCTTGCTGCTCCTGTGTACCCTGGCTCCTCAGCTTCTGCGAGCGCAGGTCCCTTACTTCATACCTGACCTGTCTCTCAGCGCTCTTACCTTTCCGAGTGGGGGGACTACCGTTACCTCCTCGGCCAAGGTAGAGCTTTACGATGCCAACACCGCCCAGAGGCTGACCAGCCAGGTCATCATGGGCCACGGCTTGGCGGATCTCACGGCCAACACGAAGATTTTCGACAAGCGATTCGTCTCCGAAACCGGCGAAGTCAGCAACCAAACCACTCTGGGTGGCGTTGTCTACCATTGCTATGAGGCCGATATGGCGGCCCATGCGAATGAGTACAACCTTCACAAGATCTGGGGGGTCGGTCCGATCTGCGCGGAGCCTGCTCCCGAGCCGGCTCCCAAGCCGGATCCGAAGGAGAACTGTCCGGTGCTCCTGGATCTACGGCAGGACGGCTTTCACTTGTCGGGTCTTGACCCCGCCGTCCGCTTCGACATCGACGCCGACGGGATTCAGGATGAAATCTCCTGGACGAAGGCAAGCGAGGACGACGCCTTCCTCTGTTGGGACCGGAATCGAAATGGAGTCATCGACGACGGACGCGAGCTCTTCGGTTATGCGACTCCGCTTCTGTCGGGTCATCAGGCGAAAGTCGGCTACCGAGCGCTCGCCGAGCTTGACCAGCCCGAGTTGGGAGGCAACCGCGACGGCAAGGTCGACGCGAACGACCAGGCTTTCCGAGAGCTCTGCGCCTGGGTCGATGGCAACAGAGATGGCGTGAGCCAATCCGCTGAGATCGAGGCTCTCGAGGAGGTTGGCGTTGTAGCTCTCGAGTATCACTACAAGACGACGCGCCTTCGCGATTCCTTCGGCAATCTCTTCCGGTACGCTTCCAGCGCGGAGATGCGGTCGCCCTCGGGTTTGGTGAGATCTTGGCCCACCTTCGACGTGATCTTCACAGGACCCGAAACGGACAGGCAGGCTTCAGGCTCCGAGGAGTAGGCCAGAGCAGGCGGGCGGGGGAGGCGACCATGCAAAGAGTTGCAATCCTATCCGCTCTCGCCCTTCTGACGTGCGCACCCGTGAACGCCGCGTGGGTCCCTGTTGACTGCAAGGATCGGATGGCGGAGGTGCGGCAGCTCCACAAGCACTACGGAGATGCAGACATCGAAACTACGTGGCAGCACTATCTTGCGGAGGTCCGTGCAGCCCGCCCAGGCTCTCCCGTCTATGCGCCCCATCCGTTCCCGAAAAGTGACGCTGAGATCGTCGGAGATTTCAAATATGCATATTTCGATCGTCTCTTTGAGGGAATGTTATGGGAGAAGCTCCCCGCGAAAGAGCAGCCTGTCTTTAGGGCATTGAAGGAGAACCGCCTTCGCATCGAGATCGTCCGTATAGAGAACTGGGATCTCTCCCGCTGTGGACGTACCCCAGTTCCGTACTATAACCTCCTCCGATTCTTCGATCCGGTTTCCGGAAAGGAAGTTGCTCGCAGCGCGCAGGATTTCACTGGCCTCATGGGTATTTATCACAATCTGTCGGAGCGAGTCCCTGCTTTGCCGGCCCTTCCTGACGTCGACGCATTGGTCCGATCGCGATTCGGGCGCACGCTGGCCGCCGAGCAGGCGCAGTATGTGACCGTGGGCGGCCTGCCGTACTGCTCGGTTACGATGCCGTGCATCGCTTTCAAGTCAGCGGGCAAGCTCTACCTGATCGATCGCGGAACGCTCCTGTATGAGATCGCGCCGACAGCGCCCCGGATGTCCGTGACCGCGTTCCGCGACCAGCAAGCGGCGGCAGGACTGCCCCGGCTTGGTGCCGTTGAGTTCGATGCGCCGATGATCACCCTTGGCTTCGAGTGGGCTCGAGCGCGACTGGTTGGAGGGGAAAAGCCGGAGTAGCGGTGAAGAACCAGGCCCGAAGGGCCGGCAGCAGTCGGAACTCGCGCCCACCCTCTTACACATCTTTGCCGGACGGGGCGGTCTGCCCTCCGAAGCCTCACCCTCTGTCTCTCTCCCTGACGGGAGAGGGAGGACCCTCAGCAGGCGGTACAGCCGGACCTGGGCTTCGTCAGTTCGGACTCGTTCCCCCTCTCCGTCAGGGAGAGGGGGCCAGGGGGTGAGACCTTGAAGGCAGATCCGCTGCCGGCCCTTCGGGCCTGCTCGTTTCAGAGCTCTCGCTCAGCGCGAGCGCGGACTCCGGCGCGAGCGGGGGCGGGAGGGTCCGGCGGGCGGTGCGGGGGTGAGGCCGAGCCGCTCGAGGGTGGCGACGACGACCGACTCGACCTCGGCGCGGCTGATGGGCGGCGGGGGAATGGCGTCGGGCAGGCCGATCTTGCGCAGGTGGCTCAGGAGCTCCGCGGCGCCGATCTGCTCGGGATCCTCGATCTCGTAGGCCAGCTTGAAGAAGGTCTGCGGCGAGACCTGCAGCACCTCCAGGATATCGAGGATGTGGCGGAGCTTGAGCTCGACCCGGCCGCTGAAGAGCCGGGCGAGGGTGCCGTTGCTGACGTGGAGCTGCTTTTCGACCTGGCGGATGGGGATCTTCTTGAAGAGGATCAGCCTCTCCAGGAGCCTGGCGATGCGGAGCACCTCGGCGGAGTCGGCCATGCCCTGACAGTGTACATCATGGCACCGTCTCTGCGTCAGGCGGCTCGGCCGGATCGAGGAGGTGCTTGAGGAAGGCCACGACGTCGCGCACGGGAACGAGCGCTTCGTCGCCGGCCTCGGTGACGATGCGGAGCCCTCCCGGCTCCAGGATGAACAGGGTTCCCGAAGGGGCTTCGAAGGCCTGGCAACGTGCGGCTCGCGGCATGCTCTCCTCGTGCTGTGATCCCTTTTTGCAATTTCTTTCCTCTCGCAGCGCCGCCCGCGGAGTGCAGTCATGTCCTGCGATGCCGGACGGACGCGCGGGTGATCCAGAAGCGCGGCGGATGATACTCTAAGTTAGGCTGCATGGATGGATGTGCCGCCATGAAATCTACGATTTAGGCTTACCTGCCGTCCAAGCCGCCGCAGACCCTTGACAACCTCTACATCTCTGTTGCATGCTGGAAATCCCTGCTGGGAAGCCTGTAGAGCGAAACCTTCGATCCCCATGACCGCAAGAAGCCTTTCCGTGGACGAGCGCCGGTTTTTGGAGCGGCTGCTGGCGAGCTCGGGGAAGCCGGCCGTGCGGCGCGCGGCGGGCGCGGAAGGCGGCGGCGGCCGAAGGGGAGGTCTGGCTGACGGACCTGAGGGTCCCGAAGTCGGACGCCGGGCCTGCTCGGCGGCCCGCTCGGGACCGGTGCTGGATGCCTGAGCCAGGATTCTCATCGCTTGAGGTCCAGCGGCCATCGCTGGACCCTAAGCGGCGACCGCTGGACCCTAAGCGACGACCGCTTGACCCTAAGCGGCCGTCGCTTGACCTTAAGCGGCCGTCGCTGGACCCTAAGCGACGACCGCTTGACCCTAAGCGACGACCGCTTGACCTTAAGCGGCCGTCGCTTGACCCTAAGCGGCCGTCGCTGGACCTCAAGCGGCCGTCGCTGGACCTTAAGCGGCCGTCGCTGGACGTCAAGCTTCCAAGGTGAGAGGTTGCCGAGCATGAACGAGTCCGCCCGCTCTGAAGTCTATGAGTTCAAGCTGAAGGCGCTGGATCCCGGCGTCGGCCCGGAAGAGGTTCGCGAGCTCCTCGAGACGGCCGTAGAGGAGGCCGTGGACGCCATGGCCCGGGAGGGCGCCGAGGTCGACGCCCGGGCGGAGATCAGGGGCGCGTTCGCCGGCCTCGGCGAGACGGCCGTCCTCCTGCTGGTCGCCTTCCTGAAAGGCGCGGCCGGAGCGGCGGGCGCGGCCGGGGGCAAGCACTTCTTCGACACTTATCTCAAGCCCAGGCTGCAGCAGCGCAACCTGGCCGTCTCAGACTTCCGGGAGCGTCAGCGGGCGAGCGGCGGCGAGTAGGGGGCAGGACCGGCTCTTGCCCCTCCTCGATCTCGACGACAACCTGAAGAACACTCCCGCCCTGCGGGCGCGGCTCGACATCCTCTTCCTGCTGGCCGGCTCGCTGCACAGGCACCGGCGGGCCCTCTTCTCCGCCTCGCAGGCGGCCCCGGTCCAGTATCCCTGGATCAAGTACGTCGCCGATCTGGCCCATGCCTTCGGCAGCCAGATCGAGTACGCCGGCCAGCGTGACGACGTCCTGCTGATCTGGGAGGTGTTCGAGGACCTGCTCTACGTCCGCAAGTCCAAGCCGGACGTCCAGGCCGCCCTGGGGCTCGTGCGCAGCGAGATCGCGGAACGGCTGCGAGCCGGAGCCGATCCGCTGGCGTACCTGTCCGCCGCCAACGAGCGCGCCCATGCGAAGATGAAATCCCTTTTCCGCGACCGCGGCTTTGCAGCGACCCGGCTGCCCGCGGACCCCGCGCCCGTCCGGATCTCCTGGTCGGCCTTCTCCGGGCAGTCCTGCGCCTCCTCCTCGCAGTTGGCCAACGAGATCGGCTGGGCCTTCCAGCCCCACCCGCTGGCCTTCTGGGGAGCGCTGATCGCCGAGCCGGTCTTCCAGCATGAATATCTTTCCCATCTGGCTCCCCGCAACCCGAAGCTCTCCTCGCAGGTCCGGGAGGGCTGGCTGATGGAGGTGCTGATGGGCGAGATCCACCGCGACCCGTCCCCCGAAAGGCCCTTCGACGTCGGGGCCCTGATGTTCTTCCGCGACCGGCTCGAGCAGCTCCTGGGCGAGGACAGGTTCACCGCCTACAGCACGCCCGGCCTGCGGGAAGCGGCCGCCGCCATGCGCCTGCGCGAGCCCGAGCGGTTCTGGGAGGTCACCAGAGACATGCTCGAGATGGCCCCGGGCGCCGCCGGCGCCGCGCGGGTGGACGGCTTCCTGCGCCGCGTCGTCCGCGTCGTCGGGTTTTCTTGACAAGACAAGAAAAACCCGCTAGCCTGCTCTCGCACCGCTCGAAAGGCGGCACCCACGATGAGCCAGGCCCGACGATCCGCGCCCGCCCGCGCCACCACGCCGCTCGCCCGCTACCGGCTCGGCCGCGCCGCGCTCGATCTGCGGACCTTCATGGCCGCGGAGCTGGCGGCCCTGACCCAGGTGCCGATCAACACCGTCTACAGCTTCCTCGCGGACTTAGGGCCGCGGCTGACCTCGGAGACGCTCGACTCCGGCGCTCCCGGGCGGCCCAAGAAGCGCTACGCGCTGACCGGAGAGGGGGTCGAGCACCTCCTCCGGCAGAACCTCGAGGTGGCGAGGGCGCTCAGGAACACGGCCGGGGAGGAGAGTCCGGAGCCGGGCGCGGCGGCCGGAGAACCCATCGCCGCTCGGGGCCCGGCGGCTTCCGGCATGAAGCTCGACGCGCTCGAGCAGCTTTATCTCGAAGAGCTGGGGGACCTCTACAGCGCCGAGAAGCAGGTCCTTCAGATCCTGCCGAGGATGGCCAGCAAGGCCGCTGACGGGCGCTTGAAGCAGGCCTTCGAGGAGCACGCCGAGCTCACCCGCCGGCAGGTCGAGCGCCTCGACTCCATCTTCGGGCGGTGCGACCGGAAACCGCGGGCCCGCAAGTCCAGGGGGATGGAAGTGCTGATCGCCGAGGTCAAGCAGAAGGCCCGCGAGGATCTACGGCCCGCGGTGCGCGATGCCGCCCTGATCTCCTCCGCCCACAAGATCGAGCATTATCAGATCGCGGGCTACGGCACGGTGTGCACCTACGCCCAGTTGCTGGGGGACCACCAGGCGGTCCGGCTCCTCCAGCAGACGCTCGACGAAGAAGGGCACAGCGACCGCCAGCTCACCCGCCTCGCCGAAGGCGCGGTCCACGCCGTGGCGCTGGCCGAGGCCTACTAGTTGGACGCCCATCCCCAGGTGACCGTCCTGAAGCACCCTTCGGTGATCGTCTGACGCTCCTCTCCTGAGTGGTGGTCGGCTCTGATCTCACCCGGCCGGGAACGATCCGAAACCGCCGCTTGCCCTCGATGCGGTAGGCCTCAAAGTCGTCGTGGTCAACCGTGAAGATCGTCACCAGATCCTCCCTCCGCGCCAGGTGGACGAGCGTGGCATCGGCGAAGTCCATGGACCGGTCGGAGTAACGGACCATCAGCGCTTCGAGATCGGGTAGATCCTCGTCGCCGATGGGAAGGACGGTCACCGCCCCGGAGCGGAGGAGAGTCCAGGCTGCCGCGAAATTTCGTGGACGTTTTAGGAGATGGAACAGTTCCGTGAGCACTGCAGCGGAAGTGGCCAGCGGAAGCGGCAGCGTCTCCAAGGTCTCCACGCACCGCCGGTGCCAGTGGTCGTCAGAGTCGAGGAAGGCGAGGATCGCTCCGGTGTCGATGAGGCCGCGGGGTTTACCGGCCATGCCGTTCCGCGATGCGCCTCCGGACTTCGGAACGAGCATTCTCCGCCCGGTGGGGATCGCCCCCGTGGATTGTACCAGCGCACCTCATGGCCGCTTCATGAAGGACCCGCTGGCGTTCGTCGTCGTCATCGCCGTTCGACTCCCTGAAGCGTTCGAGCCATTCCTGGGCGATCTCCTCGAGGAGCTCCGCCATGCTCTTCTGCTCGGCGCGGGCGGCTTCCTCCAAGTCGCTCTTCAGGCGGGGAGAGAGGCGCCAGCTATAGACCTCGGTCTTCGGCATGTATGACATTGTAGTGCAAGAGGAGGTGCAAGTCCATCTCAGGCCTACCGCAGTAGAGGTCGGGCTTGAGCAGGGCCGGATGGATGCGCAGGTCGTCGAGCATGCGGACCTCGTGGGATGGCCTGCTGGCGGCCCTATGGGACCGCCCTGGCGGCCGACAGGGCGCCCACGCAGGGGCGCGCCCCTACAGAACCGGCCGCGCTAGACTCTCCCCGTGGAACCCTCACCCGCCGGCGCGGTCTACCGGCTCCCCGCCATCCCGTACCTCCGCCTGACGCACGTTCTGCGGGCGCTCGCCCCCGCGCGCCTGCCGGCCTTCAAGGGCTCCATGCTCCGTGGCGCCTTCGGCCACGCCCTGCGCCGCAGCGTCTGCCTCATGGGGCCGGAGCAGCCGTGCGAGACCTGCCGGCTGCGCCGGGCCTGCGCCTACACGCGCATCTTCGAGACCTTCGTCGAAGACGAGCCACCTCCCCTCCTGCGCGGGCTCGACGCGGCGCCGCGGCCCTACGTCTTCGAGCCGGCCGACGAGCGGCGCGA
>DASWME010000291.1:0-20023 GCA_036399915.1 Thermoanaerobaculia bacterium | reverse complement strand
CCTGAAGGCGCCCAGCTCCTGCTCGTAGACGATGTGACGGAGACCCAGCGGCTTCAGCCGGCCCAGGAGGGCGTTGCCGGCCACCGTGAAGTTGGTCGGCACCACGCGGTGATAGACGATGGCTCCCTGCTGGGCGACCAGCGCTCCGCCCACCGACAGGCAGGCCAGAGCCGCCGCCGGCCGCGAGGCCAGCCCCGGGACGCGGCGCGCCAGCGCCCGCCACAGGCTCGCCATCGCCCACGCCGCCGCGAGCGAGGAAAAAGGCACCACCGGGATGTAGTTCTGGCCCCGGAACAGGGAAGTGCCGAGGGAGTGCAGGAGCGAATAGCCCAGCAGCAGGGAGAGCACCAGGATCGATCCGAGCCGCCGCTCCGGGGTGTCCTCCCTTGCCGGCCGGGCGATTCGCCAGACGAGGCCGGCGATCCCCAGCGCGACGAACGCCGCCACGACCGGGCCGTGATGATCGATCAGGAACCGGATCTGCCGCTGGAACACCACCCAGTGACCGCTTTCCTCGCGGGCTCCCCGCCAGGCGTAGCTCCGCGTCAGCCGGGGGAGATAGCGGAAGATGACGCCGAGGAACGGATTGAGGGCGATGAAGGTGACGAACGAGGTCAGCCCGGCGAGCAGCAGCCAACCCCACTGGCGCCGGTCATGCCGGCCCCGGATCAGCACCGCGGTGGTGATCGGGATCGCCGAGGCGATCGCCGTGTACTTCGTCGCGACCCCGAGCCCGACCCCCAATCCCACCAGGAGGAAGCGGCCCAGCCGGGGCTCGGCGGCGGCCTTCAGGGTCCAGTAGAAGGTCAGCACCGTGAGCAGGAGCACCAGGATGTCCGGCTTGAACTCCACCGAGGCCTGCACGTGGCGGGTGAACGCCGCCAGGATGGCCGCCGCCAGCAGCCCCACCCCGGGCGAGTAGAGCCGCTGGCCGACGAGGAAGAGCAGCCAGAGGCTCGCCACCCCGTAGAGGACATTGACCATCCGGCAGAGCCAGATGGCGGTCGGCGAGTAGCCGCCGCCCGCCTCGCCGTAGATCGAGAGGGGAGAGTAGCGGGTGAGCCGGTAGAGCGCCTCGCTCGCGGCGAGCACCGCCGTCTGCGGCAGGTAGGAGAGGCCGAGATAATAGGCCTGCCGCGGCCGGAAGTCGCCTTCCATCAGGATGGCCGTGACGTTCTTGAACGAATAGTTCTCGTCGAAGTAGCGGTTGCCGCCGAGGTGCTGGCTCGCGTCCCAGGTCCGCAGGGCGAAGCTGACGGCGAGCAGCGCGGCGAGAGCGATTCCGATCCATCGCTTCGGCTCGGCGGAGGAGTCGGCAGGGACCATGGTCGTCGCGGCGCTCGGGGTCAGAGGGAAGCAGGATTCTATCCGCGGCGCGCAGGCCGCTGCCAGCGGTGCAGCCAGATCCGGATCTCTCCCTCCCCCGGCCCGCCAGGGCGCCTCGGCTGGAGGATGAGCCGCGCCCCCGGCTCCACGACGAAGAAGCGTTCCGTGAAGAGGCGCTGCCTGTTGGCATCGGGGCTGGCCAGCGCGAGCGGCTTGCCGTCCAGGACGAGCGGCCCGATCCCGATCTTCCTCCACGCCCTGGGGAGGAAGACCTCCAGGGAGACCAGCTCGCCGGGCGCCACGCCGGCCGGCAATGCGCCCGTCATCTGTCCGGATGCGCTCCCGGCAAGCGCCAGGGTGAGAGGGAGCGGGCGATTCACCTCCTGCCAGGGGTGGACCAGCGCCGTCACCGAGGGACCGCGGGTCCGAAAGGGCGCAGGCTCGAACCGCACCACCTGGCGCGGTCCGACCGCCGCGACGCGGCGCTGGTAGAAGCCGCTGGACAGCCGATCGCTGCGGAACAGCTCGGCGTCCGCCCGGTCCAGCGCTCCGGGAGGCACCTGGTCGAGCCGCGCCGCCTCCCGGCCGATCGCCTTCTGCCGGCGCGCGCTCCTGAACTGCAGCCGCCTCTCGGCGCGCTCGTGGTAGATGATCCGGCCCGAGAGCGGCTGCAGGCTCCGCGTCAGGTAGCGTTGCGCCTGTACCCAGGTGGTCGGCACCACGGTGCGGTAGGCGAAGAGATTGGCTGGCAGGATCAGCAGCGCGACCACGGCGGCGGTGACGGCGGCGGCGACCCCCGGCCGCGCGAGCGTGGGCCACCGCGCGGTCAGCCAGCGCCAGAGCCGGGACGCCGCCCAGGCGGCGAAGAGGGCGGTGAACGGCGTCACCATCAGCCAGTTGTGCGGGCTCAGGTTGGTGGTGGACAGGCTGTAGAGCAGCGCGTAGCCCAGGACGTAGCTCAACGCCATGGCCCGGCCGATCCTCTGCGCCGGCGGCGGGCCCGAATCCTCCCCGCGCGGCCCACGCACCGCTGCGATCGCCAGACTCGCGGTCCCCAGCAGGGCCAGGGACCCGACGACGGGGCCGTGGAAGCTCTCCGAGAGCAGCGACTGCAGCCCGTGCCAGGCCACGGTGCCGTGCGTGGCCCGCCGCCGCGAGCCCTTCGCCGCATAGTCGCTCAGCGTCTCTCCGAAGTCTTTGACGTAGAGGCGTGGATCGAGCACCACGTAGGGGTTGAAGATCAGGAACACCGCGACCGCCGCGAGGGCGGCGAGCGCCAGCCAGGCCCACCGCCGCCAGTCCCGCCAGCCGCCGTGCGCCCACGCCGCCACGACGAGCGGCAGAGCGATGGGGCCGGCGTTGTACTTGCTCGCCAGCGCCAGCCCGATGCCGCCGCCGGCGCGGAGGTAGCCGCGCCACGCCGGCCGCTCGGCCGCGTCCAGGCTCCAGAGGAAGGCGATCAGGGAGGTCAGCACCAGCAGGATGTCCGGCTTGAAGATCACCGACTGCCGGATGTGCCACCCCACGACCGCGAGGAGCAGGGCCCCGGCAAGCCCCACGCGGGCCGAGAACAGGCGCTGGCCGAGGCGGAAGGTCAGGTAGAGGGAGAGCGTGCCATAGACCGCCTGCAGCAGCCGGCAGAGCAGGTAGGCGGTGGGAGTGAAGCCCTTCGCTCCCTGGAGCACGCCGAAGGCCTCGTTGCCGGTGGCGCGGTGGAGCGCCTCGCTCGCCGCGAGCAGCGCCGCCTGGGGCAGGTAGGAGAGGCTGGGGTGATAGGCGTTGGCCGGCCGGAGCTTGCCGGTGGTGAGCAGCGAATGGATGTTTTCGAGCCCGAAGCGCTCGTCCCAGAACCGCGCGGCCGTCAGCTCCGGCGTGGCCATCCAGGCGCGCAGCAGGAAGCTCCAGGCGAGCAGCAGCGGCAGGGCGAAGGTGACCAGGCGGTCGAGGCGGGCGTCTTGGGCTCGATCGTCCATCCGGTGGGGTGAGGGCCTTCGCCTTCTCCTCCCAGATCCTGCACAGGTTGACGATCACCTCCACCGCCTTCTCCATGTCCTGGGCCGACACCCACTCGTAGCGGGAGTGGAAGTTCTGCTCGCCGGCGAAGACGTTGGGCGTGGGCAGGCCCATGAAGCTCAGCTTCGAGCCGTCCGTGCCGCCGCGGATCGCCTTCTCGCGCGGCTCGAGGCCGGCGCGGCGGATGGCCTCGCGGGCGTTCTCCACCACGTCCGGGTGGTGGTCGAGCACCTCGCGCATGTTGCGGTAGCTCTCCTCGACCTTGGCCTCGAAGGACGAGCCCGGCCAGCCGGCGACCGTCTCGCGGGCGAGCCGCTCGAGGAAGTCCTCCTTCTCCTTGAGCCCCGGCGTCCTGAAGTCGCGGATCAGCAGCTTCACCGAGGTCTTCTCGACGCTGGCGTTGACCACGTAGGGGTGGACGTAGCCCTCGTAGTCCTCGGTCGTTTCCGGAGAGAGCGTCTCGCGGGGGAGGCGGCTGATGAAGTCGGCGGCGATCTTGATCGAGTTGATCATCTTCCCCTTGGCGAAGCCCGGGTGGGTGTTGAACCCCTGGAAGGTGATCGTCATGGCGTCGGCCGAGAAGCTCTCGTACTCGATCTCGCCGCGGGGGCCGCCGTCCATGGTGTAGGCGTAGCGGGCGCCGAACTTCGCCACGTCGAAATATTTGGTGCCGGCGCCCACCTCCTCGTCGGGGGTGAAGGCGACGCGGATCGTCCCATGGGGGATCTCGGGATGAGCCATCAGGTACTCGGCGGCGGCCACGATCTCGGCGACACCGGCCTTGTTGTCGGCGCCCAAGAGGGTGGTGCCCGAGGCGGTGATGATGTCGTCGCCCCGCCGCTCGGCGAGGTACGGGATGTCGGCCGGCCGCAGCACGGCGGTGGGATCGTCGGGCAGGACGATGTCCTGGCCCTGGTAGTTCCTGTGGACGATCGGCTTGACCCCGGCGCCGCTCATCTCGGGCGAGGTGTCCACGTGGGCGATGAAGCCGATGACCGGGACGTCGGCCTTCCGCGTGGTGGCCGGGATGGTCGCCATCACGTAGCCGTGCTCGTCGAGCTCGGCGTCGGCGAGGCCGATCGCGCGCAGCTCCTCGACCAGGTGGCGCGAGAGGTCGAGCTGCTTGGCCGTGCTGGGATAGGTCTCCGACTCCTCGGTCGACTGGGTGTCGAACGTCACGTAGCGCAGGAAGCGCTCGACGCAGGAGAAGCGTTCGCTCATCGGACAAGCCTCCTCGGGGCGGGCCGGTCCCCAGGGGCCGGCGCAGCCGTCAACGGTGCGGGGGGAAGGCTAGCACGAGCCCGGGACCGAGGTCCCGGTCGCTGGGCCGCGGCCGTTCCTCGATCAGAGGTTCTTGAACCGCTCCAGCCGTTTGGCGTGGTGAAAGGCGACGCGCTCCAGGAAATGATCCCAGGGGAACCCTTTGCCCGGGTCCGTGTGCGAGCTCTTCTTGAACACCTGGCTCGCCTGCACGTGCCCGATGATGCCCTTCTGCCCGGTCTTCAGCTCGTCGTTGGTCAGGTGCTGGACCGGAAGGTTGTACTTGAGGCAGTACTGCGCGGCCGCGTTGGCCGCCCGGTCCAGCATCAGGATGCCGAAGGGGTCCAGCCACTCGGCCTTGGTCTGCCGGGCGAACCCGGCGAGCTCGATCTGGATGCCGTCGTGGTTGACGCCGGGGGCGGCGAAGGCGATGTCGTTGTCGAACACGCACTGCACGATGCTGTCGTTGTCGACGCACAGATGGGCCGAGACCTGGATGGGCTTGCCGTCGGCATCCCTGGGGTTCTGGAAAAACCGGGCGACGTTCTCCGCGGTATTCCCTTTTTCCGGAGCCTCCATGGAGTGGATGACGATCAGCCGGACGGTCCGCTTCTCGGTCACGTCCGTAAAGAAGCGGGCCCGGATCACCGGGAACGGGTCGGTCTCGAAGCGAAAATCCATCGCGGCTCCTCTTTGCCTGCTGGGTCCTTTGCGAGTCTCATACTGGAATGGACGGATCAGGGAGAGAATTTCCCAATCACGCCACCCGAGACGAGCCAAGGTCACAGACTGCAGGGAGGGCGGACCGCCACCGGGCCTCTTCCACAGCGCGGGCGGCCAGCCTCCCGGAGACGACAGCACCCTCCATCGTGGCGAGGTATTCCTGGCGCGTGTAGTCGCCCGCCAGGGTCAGGCCTGGGATGGGCGTGGCCTGCGCAGGCCGCAGCGCGTCGTTGCCGGGCGAGAGCGAGTAGAAGTCCTCCGGGAGCTTGACGACCCGGTAGGAGACGATGCGGTCCCGCACCCGAACGCCGAGGCGCTCGGCATCCCGGCAGGTGATCTCCAGGATCTCGGCGGGATCCATGCCGAGGAACGGCTCGGGCGGCGTGAGGATGACCGAGAGCCGTCCGGGGCTCCGGCGGAAGGTCGTCCGCGACTGCTCGGCGAAGCTGGCGAGCACCGTCCCCGGGCCGAAGGTCGTGCGGTCGATCGGCATTGACGGGCGGTCGAGCTCGATCTGGATGGTGACCGAAGGCATCGACGGCAAGCGCAGCATGGCCCGGAACCAGGGGTGACCGCCGAGCGCCTGCCGGATGAGCCGCTGCGCCGGCGCCAGCGAGGTCGCCAGCACGACGTGGTCCGCCGCGATCCGCTCGCCGGCGACCTCGACGCCGCTCACGCGCCCGCCGTCGGTCAGCAGCCGGGTGACCCTGGCCCGCGTCCGCACCTCGCCGCCGTTGCGGACGATCGCCGACGCGATCGGCGCGGCCATCACGTCGGTCATCCCGCCGAGGAACGCTCCGACCCGGAGGGTGAGGATGCGCGGGAGGTAGGGACCGAGGGTGCCGAAGAAAGCGTAGGCCGAGTACCGTTCGGGGGGGAGGAAGTAGAGCCCGGAGGTCAGCGGGATCAGCACGTTGTGGATGGCGTTCTCCGTCACTCCGTAGGCTTCCGCCTTCTTGCGGACGCTGACCTGGTCCAGCCCGGCAGGGTCGGTGTAGTACTCCAGCAGGCCGGCGCTCAGAAAGCCGGCAAGGGTGAGCCGGTCCTGAAGGGAGAGCAGCTCGAAGTTTCCCAGGGCTCCCCCCACGGTCTCGAACGGCCGGAACACGGGCGCGGCCCCGAAGACGCCGCTGCCGCGCCCGTCGGGCAGGCGGATCTCGACCTCGTCCTCCCAGTAGACGATCTGGTTGACGTCGATGCCCGCCTGGCGCAAGAGCTCGGGGAAGGCGTCGTAGAAGCCGAGGACGCGGTGGAGCCCCGATTCCACCATCATCCCGTCTTTGTTCCAGGACGAGGTGCGACCGCCGACCACCGGGCCAGCCTCGAGCAGCAGCACCCCGCGGCCCCGGGAGCTCAGCTCGAAACCGCAGCTCAGCCCGGCAAGCCCTGCTCCCACCACGACGATGTCGGCTCGATTCATGGCAGATCCCTCCTCGGACCAGCCGAAGCTCCTGGACAGTGTACCGCCGGGTTGCCCTCGTACGGCGGGGACGATGACCGCGGGCTCGTTCCGGTCGAGGGCGCGCTCAAGGCGCTGGAGGATGGCGTAGACTTCCGGCCGGCTCAGCTTCGCGCCCGGCCCGGCTATCTCAACCCGGTCGAGAGTGGCATCGGCGAGCTGGAGGGGGAGGGCGGTGAAGGCGACGAGCCCGCGCTCCGCTCCCGCGCTCTGGAGGATCAGGACGTACTCGGCCGCCGTCCGCAGATCGGCCCGCGCCAGAGCCATCACCCCGGCGCGGTCGACCCCCTGGGGCAGGTACCGCCGCCCCTGGGCGGCATCCGAGGCCGAATCCCTGAGGATGTTGACGAGCTGCAGGGCCTCGCCGAAGCTCCGGCAGCGCGCGCGCAGCGCCGCGGCCACCGGAGCCAGGCCCGGGCGGTTCAGCAGGAACAGCTCGGTCAGCAGCTCGCCCACGACGCCCGCCACCGCGTAGCAGTACCGCCGGAGGTCGGCCAGGCTCTCCAGACGGACCTCGCCGTCCCTGCGGCTGCGGCGGACGAAGCCCGCCATGCCGCGCGCCGTGCGAAGGGTATGGGTCCGCACCAGCCCGACGGCCGCCGGGGAGAGGGAGAAGAGCTCGTCAAAGACGAAGGGCGTCTCCGCCAGCAGCTCACGGTAGCCGGGCTGCTCGCACGGCACCTCTTCGGCCCAGCGCCGCGCCGCCGCCTGGATCTCGGCGCGGTCGGGCCGCCTCAGCAGGCGGGCGAAGCGCTCCAGGGCCTCGATCCGGCGGGCGGGCGGCCAGGCGGTGGCGTCCTCGAAGGTATCGGCGATGCGGAAAAGGAGGTAGGCGATCGTCACCTCCCGTTGCGTGGGCTCGGGCAGCAGAGGGATCGCCAGGGCGAAGGTCCGGCTGGAGGCGGCGAGGAGCCTCTCCAGGTCCAGTCGACCCTGCTCCCCCGCTGAATGCACGGACACCTCCTCCGAGGCTCGGCCTTCCCGAACCCTGGATGAGCGTAAGCTTCCGCGCTTCAGCCGAAAAATGAACGGCGCGGTTCAAAAGAGAGCCAGCGGCTCTCCGGCGCCTCCGTGCTATCCTCCCCACCGTCATCGCTCTTCACAGTCTCAGCTTCAACCGCTGCCGCGGTGGCTCTTCGCGGGAGGAGATGCGGATGCGTTTCAGCAAGGCCTGGTGGTCCCTCACGGCCCCGATCGTGGCGGGATTGATGGCAGGGATCGCGGCGCGGCCGGCGCCGCCGGCGCGGGCCGATCAGGCGCTGGAGCCCTTGCCGCGGGAGTGCTCGGCGCGGCTTCCCTTGCCGAGCGAGTTTCCCTTCGCCAAATCCGAGTACGAGGCGCTCCTCGGCCGCTTCCTCGCGGCGGGGTGCTACCTGAAGCTGGGCTGGCCCCATGACCAGCAGGTGCGGCCCACCGGCCCCACGCTGGCGGCCCTGGGCGGCGATCCTCACGCGCCCGCGTGGAGCACCACCACCTGGGGCACCCACAACACGGTGGTCGTCTACTACTCGCCGGACGTCTACCGCTGGATGTGCGAGCGCGACGCGGCGGAGGGCGGCAAGTTCCGCGAGGAGTGCCGCAAGAGCTGCCCGGACTGCCGGCTGGACGGCAAAGCGCCCGTGCGGCCCATCGCCGACGGCGCCATGATCCTCAAGCTGATGTACGGCAACACCACGGCGCAGCGCCTCGAGGACCCGTCCGTTCCGTCGGCACCGCCGAACATGATCGCCCTGATGGTGAAGGACGGCCGGGGCTCGCGGGACGGCTGGTACTGGGGCTCGTGGGACCCCCAGGCCACGGAGGTGTCGCAGCTCGACTGGCCGCCGCCGGTGAACCTGCCGTATCCCTGGATGGGCTTCGGCTACTACTGCGTCAACTGCCACGCCTCGGCCAGGGACGAGTTCACCTTCTCCACCCTCAACAACGTGCTGGGCGATCCCGATACGTTCCTCAAGTTCTACTTCCAGGACCAGCCACCAGTCGCGGGCGCGCCGCCGCAGCCGCCGGTGGAGACGCTCTCGGCCCACGAGCGCTTCGAGCCGCTCCAAGACCTCCTGTCGAAAAGCGAGAGCGCCGGCCCGGGCTGGAACAAGGTGCCGTGGCCGAATCCCCAGGTCCAGCGGGTGAGCCAGCCCCGTGCCAGCTACTCGCCGGAGTTCGTCAAGACCTACGGGGCCCGCATCATCGTGCCGCCCGATTCCCGGGGCGTGACGAAGCTCTACATGCCGCCGGAGGTCTACGATCACGTCTTTCCGGGTCCGGACGGGCCGCCTCTCTTCCTCACCTCGGACCAGTGCGTGGGGTGCCATGCCGCGGGCTCGACGGGCATGCACTTCGACATGACGCTGCAGCAGGCCGATCAACCGGCCTACAAAAACCTTTTGAACCTCGCCCCCTACGGTGAGTGGCGGGGCTCGCCCATGGGCCTCGGCGGCCGGGATCCCGTCTTCTTCTCCCAGCTCGAGACGGAGGAGACGGTCCATGCGGCGGTGGGAGCGCTGGTCCAGGACCTCTGCCTGCACTGCCACGGCGTCATGGGGCAGCGCCAGTTCTGCCTCGATCAGTTCAGCAGCGATCCCCAGCGGGCCAACGAGATCTGCAACAACACGGACCTGTTGGGATTGAACGAGGACTCCCAGCCCATCGTCGAGCGCGAGCTGTTTTCCCGCGCCATGGTGAACGCCATTCCCTACCAGGCGAAGACCGCGCGGGAGCGGCGGGACGCGAAGTACGGAAGCCTCGCCCGGGACGGCGTCTCGTGCACCACCTGCCACCACGTCGAGATCGATGAAAAGACGCCCATCGGCCACACGTTCACGGGTGATTTCCGGGTGGGCGTGCCGGAGGTCATTCACGGCCCGTTCTCCGGTCCGCAGCAGGTGCCCATGGATCACACCCTGGGGGCGAAGCCGATGGAGTATCCGCTGATCCGCTCCTCCAAGCTCTGCGGGAGCTGCCACAGCGTCGTGCTGCCGGTCTTCGACGGCGACAATCCCTGGGTGCGGCCGGGGGAGAAGAAACCGGAGGTCATCATCGAGCAGGCCACCTACCCTGAGTGGGTGTTCAGCGATTTTCGCGACGCCGGGGTCACACCTCAATCCTGCCAGGACTGCCACATGGCGACCAAGCACCCGGGCCTGCCCGGCACCCTGGAGTTCAAGATCGCCTCGATCCAGGAGGCGAGCAACATGCCGCAGACGGAGAACCGCCGGCTGGAATCGGAGATCGACCTCGAGCCGCGCTCGCCCTTCGCGCGGCACACGCTGGTGGGGCTCAACGTCTTCTTCAACCTGTTCGCCCAGCAGTTCCCGGACGTCCTGGGCATCCGCATCCAGGACCCGATGCTGGGGGGCCGGGGAGTGGCGCCGCTCAAGACCACCTACGACTCCATGATCCAGCAGGCGGACGCTGCGACGGCCAAGGTGGGGGTGACGGGCCTGCGGCTCACCGCCGGCCAGCTCGTGGCGGACGTCCTGGTGGAGAACCTGGCGGGGCACAAGTTCCCTTCAGGGGTAGGCTTCCGCCGGGCGTTCCTCACCTTCGAGGTGCTCGACGCCGCGGGCGACCCGATCTGGATCTCGGGCCGCACGGCGCCCACGGGCGAGCTGGTGGACGAGGCGGGCCGGCCCATCGCCGGCGAGTTCTTCTGGAAGAGCGGTTGCCGGCCGATGACGGCGGCGGAGCAGCGGAACCTCTTCCAGCCCCACTACGCGACGATCACGCGGCAGGACCAGGCGCAGATCTATCAGGAGCTGGTGAAGGATCCGCGCGGCAAGCTCACCACCAGCTTCCTCTCCCTGGCCGACGAGGTGAAGGACAACCGCCTGCTCCCTCGCGGCTGGGATCCTTCTATAGAGCTGGCGCGGCAGGCCGGGCTGGGGAGCCCCAAGCTGAGCGCCGAGGATCTGGTGGCGCGCGTGCTGCCCGACCTGCCGGACGGCAAGGGTGGCCACGTGAACGACCCGTGGTACGAGCCGAAGTCCAGGGACGGTCTGGGCGGAGGCGGCGACGCCCTGACCTATGCCGTGCCGCTGGCCGCTCTCGGCGGCGTGGCGCCGGCGGGCGTGCGGGTGACGCTCTACTACCAGTCCATCCCGCCCTTCTACCTCCAGGACCGTTTCTGCACCGCTCCGGCGAAGCCGGACACCTCGCGCCTCTTCTTCCTCGCCGGTCACGTGAACCTGGAGGGCACCCGGGCCGCAGGGTGGAAGCTGCAGGTCGTATCGAGCGGAGTGGTGAAGGTAGGAGGAGCGTCCTCGGGGGCCGTGGCCGAGCTCCATCCGGAGGGCGGACCGCAATGAAGGTCACCTTCTTCGCCTCCCCGTCCGCCTTCCACCGCTGGCTCGCGGAGAACCACGACAAAGCCGCGGAGCTGTGGGTCGGGTTCCACAAGAAGCAATCCGGCAAGCCGAGCATCACCTACCAGCAAGCCCTGGACGAGGCTCTCTGCTTCGGCTGGATCGATGGGGTGCGCAAGAGCGTCGACGAGAGCAGCTACACCATCCGGTTCACGCCGCGCAAGCCGAAGAGCGTCTGGAGCGTCGTCAACATCAAGCGCGCCCGCGAGCTGATGGCCTCTGGACGGATGCAGCCGCCGGGTCTTAAGGCGTTCGAGAAGCATGATCCGGAGAAGTCTAAGCAGTACTCCTACGAAGAGAGGACCCGCGGGCTCGACGCCGGTTGCGAGAGGCAGTTCCGGGCGAACGCGCGGGCGTGGGACTTCTTCCAGTCGCAGCCTCCCGGGTATCAGCGGATGGCCAGTTGGTGGGTCATGAGCGCCAAGAAAGAAGAGACGCGCTTGAAACGGCTCGCCGCTCTGATCGAGATCTCGGAGAAGGGCTCGCGGCTGCCCCAGTTGATCGGCCAGAAAAAGTCTCAATAGGCTTTCCCGCGCCTCCATTCCTGCTGGATCGTCGTCCCCGACCCAATGGGTCTGGCGTTTTTTCTACTGGGTCGGGGACCTTGACCCAATGGGTTCGAGGTTTTTTCTACTAGGTCGCCGGAGGGTTTCCGGCCTGCCTTCAGGGCCGTCATCGGGTCGGTCTGCCGTCGAAGACTAGGCGGACCTCCCGCGGGGCGGTTAAAATCTTCTATCCAAGGTAGGAGATCATGGCCAACTCTTCCGAGCCTCCAGAGACCCCTCCGTCGAAGCCGTCCAGGCCCTCCCGGCGCCGGCCGAAGCTGCCGGAGACCGATCCGGGTGAAAAGCCGTTCACCCCTGAGATCCTCGACCGCACCGTCATCGCCATGCCCCTGCTCGACGACTTCGCCGAGGAGAAGCAGAGCGAGGAGGTAGCCAGCAAGAGCAAGAAGCCGTTCACTCCCAAGGTCCATCCGGTCATCATCGACCTCAACCTCGACTACCCCGGCGGCCGCAAGGAAGCCAAGCGGGTGGTGCAGAGATGGGCGCAGGAGGCGATCGGGCGCACGCCCGGAGCACAGCCCAGACAGGGGATCGACCTGACCAAGAGCGAGATGAGCAACCAGTACCTGTTCGGCGCGCTGGAGCGGCGGGTCATCGAGGAGCTGGTGCGGATCAACGCCGGCGAGGGCATGCCCGACGAGGGGGTCGAGCCCCGCGCCATCTATCACATCTGGCCGGACTTCGAGATCAGGCCGCTGCTCACCCGGTCGGTGGCGACGGTCAAGGCGGACGCGGCGCGGATCGCCTATTCGGCGCAGGGGGAGAAGATCGTCTGGGCCGTGCTCGATTCGGGTATCCAGAAGGGCCATCCCCACTTCGAGACCCACGGGAACCTGGTCCTCGATCCCCCGCTACGCCACCGGGACTTCACGGTCCTGCGCTCCGAGACGCCACCCGAAGGGGCGAGCGAGGAGGAGAAGGCAGCCTTCGTAGAGAAGATCGCCAAGGAATCCGAGGAGGAAGCCCTGCGCGACGGTTTCGGCCACGGCACCCATGTCGCCGGGATCATCGCCGGCGAGGTCCCGGAGGACAAGGCGAAGGAGCTCCAGATCCAGAGCGTCACCCGCTATCGCGACGAGGCCGGCAAGGTCACCTACCAGAAGGGCGTGCTGAAATCGATCTCCGGCATCGCGCCCCGGTGCAGGCTGATCAGCTTCAAGGTGCTGGACGCCGCCGGCAAGGGGCGGGCGAGCAATCTGATCGCCGCGATCGCGGCCATCCAGGAGATCAATGGCCACGGCCGGCGCATCCGCATCCACGGGGTGAACATGAGCGTCGGCTACGATTTCGAGCCCGAATGGTTCGCCTGCGGCCAGAGCCCCCTGTGCGTCGAGGTGGATCAGCTCGTCCGCTCGGGCGTCGTGGTCGTCGTCGCCGCCGGAAACACCGGCTATGGCTATTCGCAGACCGCCTTCCGCGGCACGGTGGCGGCGGGCATGGACCTGACCATCAACGATCCCGGCAATGCCGAGCTGGCCATCACTGTCGGCTCGACCCACCGCAGCATGCCGCACGTCTATGGCGTCTCCTACTTCTCGTCCAAGGGCCCGACCGGGGACGGCCGCGCCAAGCCCGACATCGTCGCGCCGGGGGAGAAGATCATCTCCTGCGCGGCGGGCCAGAAGCGCGACGAACTGGCGGCCAAACAGATGGACGGCGACTACCGGGAGGAGAGCGGCACGAGCATGGCGGCGCCGCACGTCTCGGGCGCCATCGCGGCGTTCCTGTCGATCCGCGAGGAGTTCATCGGCCGCCCCGAGCAGGTCAAGCAGATCTTCCTCTCGACGGCGACCGATCTCAAGCGCGAGAGGTACTTCCAGGGCCACGGCCTCGTCGATCTGATGCGGGCCATCCAGTCAGTTTGATCAAGGGAGGACCCCCCTCATGGCAGCGATTTCCGGTTTCCCCTATTTCGAAGTGCAGTTCACCAAGAACGGCGAGGTGTTCGCTCCCGACGAGGTGAAGCAGGTGGTCGACTTCGCGGGCAGCGGCGAGGTGACGGACCTCTTCGTCATCTCGCACGGCTGGAACAACGACATCGACGACGCGCGCCAGCTCTATCGGAAGCTCCTCGCGCGGCTGCGCGACCGGCTGGACAGCGGCGCCGTCCAGGGTCTCGCCGGGCGCAAGTTCGCGGTCCTCGCCGTCCTCTGGCCGTCGAAGAAGTTCACGGAGAAGGAGCTGATCCCGAGCGGCGCGGCGAGCGCCGGCGGCCTGGTCTCGGAAGAGGACGTGCGGGAGGAGATCGACCGCGTCAAGGACGCCTTCGACTCGCCCACCGCGGAAGAGGACCTCGAGCGGGCCAAGGCCCTGGTCGCGGACCTCGAAGACGATCCGGCAGCGCGCGACGAGTTCGCCCGGCTGCTGCGCTCGCTGCTGCCGCCGGAGGCGGAGGCGGATGACGAGGAGACGCCCCCGGCTTTCTTCGATCTCCCCGGAGACGACCTGCTCAAGGAGCTCAGCGTGCCGGTGCTCGCGGCCCCGCCGGTCACGGGCGCGCTGGACGTTGGCGCCGCCGCCGCAGGCATCGGTGAGGCGGGTGGCGATCAGCCGGCGGGGCCCCAGGGCGGCGCTGTGGGGTTCGGGCTGCTCAGCGGCATCAAGGGGGGAGCCTTCAAGCTGCTCAACCTGACCACCTACTATCAGATGAAGGAGCGCGCCGGCACCGTGGGGCGCAACGGGCTCAACCCCGTGCTCCGGAAGCTTCGGGAACGGCGCCCGGACCTCAAGCTCCACCTGATCGGCCACAGCTTCGGCGGACGCCTGGTCACGGCCGCCACGCTCGGCCCCGACGGCCAGGCGCCGGTCCAGCCGGACACCCTGACCCTGCTCCAGGCCGCCTTCTCGCACTACGGCTTCTCGCAGGACTACGAGCCGGGCAAGAATGGCTTCTTCCGCAAGATCGTCACGGAGGGGAGGGTCAAGGGACCGGTGCTCATCACCTGCACGCTGAACGACGAGGCGGTCGGCAAGGCCTATCCCATCGCCTCGCAGCTCGCCGGCCAGGTCGCCGCGGGCCTCGGCGACAAGAACAGCCGCTACGGCGGCATTGGAGCCAATGGCGCGCAAAAGACGAAGGAGGCGATCGACGGCAAGCTCCTTCCCGCCGGCGGCGCCTACCAGTTCGCGGCTGGGAAGCTCTACAACCTGAACGCCGACGCCTTCATCGGCAACCACTCGGACATCAGCAAGAACGAGGTGGCGCACGCCGTGCTGACGTCGGTGGCGACGACGTAGCGCCGGCGGGCCTGGCCTCACACGAACAGTGGCACGACCTCGAACCGCTCCACGTTCACGAGGCCGCAATCGGTGAGCTTCAAGGCAGGGATGACTTCGAGGGCGAGGAAGCTCATGGCCATATAGGGGTCGCGCAGGGTGGCGCCGAGGCCGTGAGCGGCGGCGAGGAGGGCGTTCATCCTGTCCCGTACCTCTTCGATGGGCCGGTCGGACATCAGGCCGGCCAGGGGGAGCGGCAGGAGCGCGAGCACGGTCTCCCCCTCGGCCGCGGCCAGCCCGCCGCCGGCGCCGGCCACCGCCAGGGCGGCGGTGCGCATGGAGGCGTCGTCGGCGCCGATCGTCACCAGGTTGTGATGATCGTGGGCCACGGTGCTCGCGATCGCTCCTCTTTGCAAACCGATGCCGTGGACGAAGCCGAGCCCCCGCTGGCCGGTGCCGCGGTGCCGCTCGACGACGCTCATCTTGAGAAGGTCGCGGCCGGGGTCCGCCACCGCGTGCCCGTCGCGCAGGGCCGCGTCCATCACCAGGCTCTCGGTGACGAGCTGGTCGGGAATGGCGCCGATCACCCGCACGCTCCGCCCGCCCGCGCGGATCGCGAAGTCGAGCCGCTCGGGATCGACGTGGACCGTCGGCGGCAGGGGAGCGACAGAGCGGTGGGGACAATCCGCGAGCAGCCGGCCATCCCGGGCCACGAGCTGACCGCCTCGGATAACCATCTCGGCCCGCGGCGCCGCGAGGTCAGCGAAGACCACGAGGTCAGCGCGGCGTCCCGGGGCCACGGCCCCACGGTCGCGCAGGCCGTAGTGCTCCGCCGGGTTCAGTGTCGCCATGCGGATCGCCGTGACGGGGCCGATCCCCTCGGCGATGGCGATCCGGACGAGGTGGTCCACGGAACCCTCTTCCAGGAGGTCGGCGGGCTGGCGGTCATCGGTGCAGAGGCAGAGGCGCCGCTCGGTCAGCGGGGAGACCAGGGGGAGCAGGGCCCGGAGGTTGCGGGCGTTGGTGGCCTCGCGCAGGAAGATCGTGAGGCCGGCGCGCAGCTTTTCGCGGGCTTCCTCGACGGCCGTGCACTCGTGGTCGTTGCCGATGCCCGCCGCCGCATAGGCATTGAGCCGGTGGCCGGAGAGGCCGGGGCAGTGGCCGTCGAGCGGCCGGCCGCGGAAGGCGCGGAGCTTGGCGAGCACCTCCTCGCTGCCGGCGATCACCCCCGGGTAGTTCATCACCTCGGCCAAGCCCAGCACCCGCGGATGAGCGAGCAGCGTGGCGAGGTCGTCCGCCTCCAGCCGCGCCCCCGAGGTCTCCAGGTGGGTGGCCGGCACGCAGGAGGGGGCGTTGACCAGCACGTCGAGCGGCGCGCCCTCGGAGTCGTCCAGCATGAAGCGGATGCCCGCGAGCCCCAGGACGTTGCCGATCTCGTGCGGATCGGTGATGACGGTCGTCACCCCCCGCGGCACCACGGCGCGGGCGAACTCGGCCGGCGGCACCATGGAGCTCTCGATGTGGACGTGGGCATCGATCCAGCCGGGAGCGACGAAGCGTCCCTCGACATCGATCACCTCCCGCGCCTCGTAGCCCTCCCCGAAGCCGGCGATCACCCCGCCGGCGACGGCGACGTCCGCGGGGTGGACCTCGCCCGCGAGCACGTTGACGAGCCGTCCGTTGCGCAGCAGCAGGTCGGCGGGCTCATCCCCCCGGGCGACGGCGAGGAGGCGGGGCAGGTCCATCCATAGAGGATATCGCTCCTCGCGCCGGCCGTCGCCACTCGAAGGATGGACTCAGGCCCGCTGGAGCGCGGCCGCCACCTGCGCTGCCACGCGCGCGTTGTTGCGGAGCAGGGCCAGGTTGGCGGTCTTGCTCCTCCCGGCGGTGAGCTCGGCGACGCGCGGCAGCAGGAATGGGGTCACCGCCTTGCCGCGGATGCCCTGGAACTCGGCCTCGCGCACGGCCTGCGCGATCGCGCCCGCCACCTCTTCGGCGGGCAGCGCGGCTTCTTCCGGGCAGGGCACGCAGAGCAACATGCCGTTCGGGAAGCCACGGTCCCACATCTCCCGCGCGATCGCGGCGGCTTCCCCGGGCGAGTCAACGCGCGCCTCCAGCCGGAGGCCGCTCTCGCGGGAGTAGAAGGCGGGGAACTCCCCGGTCTGGTAACCCACGACTGGCACGCCCCAGGTCTCCAGCCACTCCAGTGTCGCCGGCAGGTCGAGGACTGCCTTGGCGCCCGAGCACACGACGACGACGGGCGTGCGGGTCAGCTCCGGCAGGTCGGCGGATATGTCGGTGTGGTCGCCGCGGTGCACGCCGCCGACACCGCCGGTGGCCATCACGCGGATGCCGGCCCAGTGGGCGGCGATCATCGTGGCCGCCACGGTCGTGGCGCCGTCGCGCTTCTGCGCCATGGCCACCGGGAGGTCGCGGCGGCTGACCTTCCAGATATCGGACGCCCGGGCAAGGTGCTCCAGATCGCTGTCTTCAAGTCCGACGTGGACGCGCCTGCCCAGCAGTGCGACGGTGGCCGGCTCGGCGCCGCCGGCACGCACCGTCTCTTCCATGCCGCGCGCCAACTCCAGGTTCTCCGGCCACGGCAGGCCATGGGAGATCACGGCCGATTCGAGCGCCACGACGGGACGGCCCTCCTCCAGCGCGGCGCGCACGGCGGGGTGGAGGGCGAGAAAGGGGGCGGGCGGCATGGCTGCGCGCGAGTATATGAGGGGGCGATACGGCGACTGGCAGGAACGGGCAAGCGCGCGACTGGATGGCTGAAATCCCTGAAGAGGCAACCTCCAGCCCCTCTCTGCGTAAGAAAACCCAGGAGAAGGTCCGTCCCCACCCAACGCATGGAGGAGAACCATGGCGCGAAGACTCGTTCGGTTCCTCACCCCCCTGGCCGTGGCCGCGGTGCTGGCCGCGGCGCCGGCCTCGGCGCAGTTCGCCGGCATCACTCTGCCGCCGAGCGGCGACAATCAGTACGGGTCCGTCACCCAGGGCATCGGCCTGGTGCGCGTGACCATCGAGTACAACAGCCCCGACGTCCACAGCCCCACGGGCGAGGACCGGCGGGGCAAGATCTGGGGCGGCCTCGTGCCCTACGGTCTGGCCCACATCGACTTCGCCACCTGCGAGCAGTGCCCCTGGCGCGGCGGCGCCAACGAGAACACCGTCTTCCGCACCACCCACGACGTCAAGGTCCAGGGCCAGCCCCTGCCGGCGGGCTCGTACGGCCTCCACTTCATTCCAGGGAAGGACGAGTGGACGATCGTCTTCTCGAAGAACTCGACCTCCTGGGGGAGCTATTACTACGATCCCAAGGAGGACGTCCTGCGTGTCACAGCCAAGCCCGAGAAGAGCGAGTACCATGAGTGGCTGACGTACGAGTTCACCGACCGCCAGCCGGATCGCGCCACGGCCGCCCTGAAGTGGGAGGACCTCCAGCTTCCCTTCACCATCTCGGTCGACGACATGGCGGGCCTGTACGCCGACAACCTGATCCGCGAGCTGCGGACGAGCGCCGGCTGGAACCCGCGGAACATCATCGCCGCTGCGCAATACATGTTGCAGAACAAGAAGCGGCTGCCCGAGGCCCTGGCCTGGGCCGAGCGGGCGACCGCCCCGGGCGCGGGTCCGGTGGACTTCAATGGCCTCACCACGCTCGCCGAGCTCCAGCAGGCCAACGGCAAGACGGAGGAGGCGCGCAAGACCCTGGACCGCGCACTCAACCTCCCCAACGCGGCCCCACAGGAGCTCCACCAGTACGGCCGCCAGCTCCAGGCCCAGAAGAAGTATGAGGACGCCATGAAGGTCTTCGAGCTGAATGCCAAGCGGCATCCCGACGCCTGGCCGGTGCACGTGGGCCTCGCCCGCGGCCATGCCGGCCTGGGCCACAAGAAGGAGGCGCTGGAGGAGGCTCGCATCGCGCTCAAGCAGGCACCGGATGAGAACGCCCGCAAGAACGTCGAGGCGCTGATCCAGCAGATCGAGGGGGACAAGTACCAGTGACCTGACGGGCTCTACAATCTCTGCATGGCCGCCTCTGCATTGGGCTCTGATGAGGTCCGGTCCTACTACCGCCAGATCCTGCCGTTCTTCGACCGCGAGCTGGCGGACCGCGGCGATGGGGAGCTCTGGGCCTGGGCGGCCGGCACGCCTGCGGGCTGCCGCGTCCTCGAGCTGGGGGCCGGAACAGGACGGGCCACGGAATCCCTCGCCCGCGCCGCCGGCCGGATGGTGGCGTTCGACCTCTCGCCGGACCTGATCGCGGTCGCTCGCCGGCGGCTCGCCGCCGCCGCGAACGTCTGGCTGCTGGTCGCGGACATGCGCGAGGTCGCGCTCCGGTCGCGCTTCGATCTGGTCGTGGCGGTGGACGACCCGTTCGTCCACCTCACCGGGGACGAAGACCGGGAGCGCGCGTTCGCGACCGCCGCCCGGCACCTCGCGCCGGACGGGCGTTTCATTCTCGACGCGGCGTGGCTCTCCCCGGAGCAGCGCGCTGCGGCGGGCCGCTCCGAGGGCCTGGTGATCGAGCGCGGCAGCGGCGGCGGCCTCCTCGTGCGGGAGACCTGGCACTGTGATCCCGAGACCCGGATCTGCTTCGCCAGCTTCGAGTACCGCCTGCGGGGCAGGACAGTGGTGCAGGCCTCGTTTCCGGCCCGCCTCTGGTCGATCGAGGAGTTGGAGAGCCGCGCCGGGGCTGCCGGCCTCCAGGTGACCCGCCTGTGGGGCGACTACGACCGCCGACCCTGGGAGCGGGCGGCCTCGCCGCGGCTGATCGCCGAGATGCGGCCGGCCTGAGGGGCGCGTATACTTCGGCGGACCCCGTTCTCGAGGCGAGGGCTCTCCACCATCAGCCACGACCGCGACTTCGAGCTCATGACCGCCGCCCTGGAGCAGGCGGAGAAGTCCTACCGCGAGGGCGGCCTGCCCATCGGCGCCGTCCTGGTGGAGGAGGGCCGCATCGTCGGCCGCGGCCACAACCAGCGGGTCCAGGAGGGCGACCCGATCGCCCACGGCGAGATGGACTGCCTGCGTAACGCGGGCCGGCGCCACCGGTACGACAACGTCACGATGTACACCACTTTGAGCCCGTG
>DASWME010000290.1:0-7360 GCA_036399915.1 Thermoanaerobaculia bacterium | reverse complement strand
TAGACCCGGTTGGTGCCGACCCCATCCTGGTCCCGGTTGGTAGCGATAAAGCCGACGTTCGATCGCCTGCCCAGGTTGCGCTTGATGCGCACGACGCCCCAGTTGTCCTCTGGCTGCTCGCCGAAAAAGTCGAGATCGTAGGTCTCCGTCTGCACATCGAGCAGGCCGATGCTCCAGGGGCCGGTGCGCCCGGTCAGGCGGGCACCCCAGTCGATAGGCACCACCGTGCCCAGCGGGCTAATCCCGATCCGCCGCGAGAAGAACGGCTTGAGGAATGGCGTGCCGGGCGGGTTGAACCCGAACTCGAAAATGCCCGCGTTCTCCAAGAAGAAATCGCGCTTCTCCGGGAAGAAAAGGGAGAAACGGGTCAGGTTGATCTGCTGGTCGTCGACCTCGGCCTCAGCGAAATCCGTGTTGTAGGTCAGGTCGAGAGTCATGCTGCGGGTGAGGCCCCATTTGATGTCCAGACCGAGTTCGCCTTCCTCGTCCGAGACGGGTCCGGTCGGCGCCTGGAGTTTCGAAGCTGAGCCAACCGCGAATGGCTTGACGCGAAAGTTGAGGCCCGGCTCGGGGCCGCGGATGCCCGTCAGGTCCCCGGATAGCGAGATGCGGAAGAGATTGGCCTGCAGCGGGACTGGTGCCCAGAAGACCTCTTCGTTCTTGTGGCGGATCAACCGCCGGACGTTGAGCCCCCAGGTGTCCTTCGCGGGATCGAAGCGCAACGTGGCGAAGGGAATCTCCATTTCGGCCGACCAACCTTCGGGTGTGCGTTGCGCGACCGCCCGCCAGACGGCGTCCCACTGCACGTTGAAATCGCGTCCTTCATCGGTGATCAGGGCGTCGGTGAAGGCGCCGTTCGGATTCACTTCGAAGAAGTAGGCGTTGCGGTCGTCGTTGAACGTATCGAGCAGCACGAGGACCGAGTCGTCGCGGAAGAGGGCGCCGTCGCGCTGCATCTCCTCGCCGACGATTTGGCCCGGATCGGCGGCCAGAGCCCGGATCCCAATATAGAGAGTGGAGTTGGTATAGACCACCTGAACCTCGGTCGGTTCGGACGCTGGTTGTCCCGGATTCGGCTCCCGCTGGATGAAATTGGCGGCGATGTCCGCCTCCTGCCAGGGCCGGTCGTCGAGCAAACCGTCCACCTTGAGCGGCTCGCTGATGCTCATCGCTGCGAGGGAGGGCCGGGGCGGCAGCAAGGGGGCGGCTTGCTGCTGCGCCGCTGTTGGGAAAGCGCAGAGGAGCAGACCGGCCAATCCCGGGACGGCGTGCCGCAAGGCTGTCGGATGTTCGTGAGTCTTGTTCGTTTTGCACCTCATGTCTGCATCAACTAAGGTGCAAGGATTCGTCCAAACGTGACAGGCCTGTTCAGCCCACGGTCGCCGTGGCACATCGCGCCAGCGCGTTTCTTGGCGGTGTCACGAAACGTGACGCTCGTGCACTGTTGGTTTTGCAGTGAGGCCTCAGGCAAGAGCTGCTGCGCTGTATGAGCATCGAAGGAGGTCTGAAGTACCTCATCTTTTGGCGCTGCGCTTTCGGGCCCAGGGCTCGCTCTGACGCGTTGCTCCTCGTGGGTGGTCTGCCTACCGCGAACCAGACGCCTCCGGCCAGCCCTGCACCAAGCAACGGAGGACAGCCGCCCGCCAGCCGCTCACCCCGGAGCTGGCCTGCGCGAGATCTAACAGCTCAATGAAGGAGGTTGCATTCATGACTGTCCCCAAGGTCACCATCGTTGGAGCGGGCCTCGGCGGGTCTCTCCTCGGCATCTATCTCGCCCGCCGTGGCTGGGAGGTACATCTCCACGAGAGGCGAGGCGACCTGCGCCACGGGCCGGTCGAGAGCGGCCGCTCGATCAAGCTCACCCTCGCCGAGCGCGGTCTAGCCGCCCTCGCCGAGCTCGGGCTGGACGAGCACGTTAAGAAGAACATCTGCGTGCCTCTGCGCGCGCGCGCCATTCACAGCGACACCGGCACCATCGCCTACCAGCCCTACGGCAAGGACGACCGCGAGGTCATCCATTCCTTCTCCCGTAACGATCTGAACGGTTTCCTGCTCAATGTCGCGGAGGAGGAGCCCACCCTGCGCATCCACTTCAACCAGAGCTGCGTCGAGATCGATAAAGAGAACGCCGCCGCCACCTTCCGAGACGTCCGGACGGGCGCGGAGACGCGCGCCCAGGCTGACATCCTGATCGGCGCCGACGGCGCCTTCTCCACCATTCGCCGGCAGATGATGGTGCGCGAGCGGGTCGACTACAGCCAGGAGTTCCTCCCCTGGGGCTACAAGGAGTTGACCATCGAAGCCACGGCCGAAGGTCTGCTGCCAATGGACCGCCACGCCCTCCACATCTGGCCTTGCGGCGACCACATGCTCTTCGCCCTGCCCAACCTGGATGGCTCGCTGTGCGGCATCTGCACCCTTCCCTTCACGGGCCGGCACAGCTTCGAGTCCTTAACCGACGCCAACGCCGTAGAGACGATGTTCCGCACTCACTTCCCCGACGCGGTGCCGTTCATGCCCAAGGCGCTCGAGGAGTTCCAGGCCCGTCCGGTCGCGGAGTTCATCACCATCCGTACCTCGCGCTGGCACTACAAGGGCAAGGTCCTGCTGATCGGCGACGCCGCCCATTCCGTCGTCCCCTTCTACGGCCAGGGGATGAACGCGGCCTTCGAAGACTGCTCGATCCTCAACCGCCTGATCGACCGGCGCGGCACCGACGACTGGCAGGCCCTCTTCGCCGAGTTCCAGGCCCTGCGCAAGCCGAATACCGATGTGCTGGCCCAGCTCTCGATCGAGAACTTCTTTGAAATGCAGGACACGGTGCGGCGGCCCATCGTGACGGCGCGCAAGCGCACGTCGATCTTTCTCAACAAGATCTTCCGCCAGCACTCGGTGCCGCTCTACACGATGATCTCCCACAGCACCATGCCGTATGCCGAGGCGGTGGAGCGCCATCGCCGCCAGGAGCGGATCGCCCGCTGGTTTGGGCTCGATCTGGTGGTATGGATGGTGTCGCTCAACGTGCGCGTGCGCACTGCCCTTGCCCGGCGCCGCGCCGCCCGCCTCGCCCGAGTAGCTGCGGACGACGAAGGCCAGCAGAAGACCGTCATTCAGACGATCGCTGTGCCGCTGCCTGGAGCCTCCAAGGAGTGCGAGAGGGTAAGGGCCGAGCAGGAAATGGTCAACTCGTAACAGCCAGAGATCTTGCCAAACCGAGGACGGCAGAGAGGGCCAACATCCGGACCAGGTTGCGGCGAGACACGATGAGCGAGTCTATAACGGAGGGCAGACGACACCTCGACCCTGCGTTAATCGCGATCTCACGTTGTCCCGTTTTTCCGCAGCGGCTCACTTATATTGATGAAGGGTGACCATACGAGATGCGAAGTCAGACAGATGGAGCCCAACGACACGGCAGTTTCGAACCGGAAGTCTTTGTACTTCCCGGTTGTGATCACTCCGCCGGCTGCCGCGAGCCTCTCTCATCTCCTGCCGGAGTCGTCGAGGGCTTGCGGCCCAGCCACAGCCGCGTTTGCGACGGAATCCTCGATGCCATCGGGCAGACGCCTCTGGTCCGGCTGCGAAAGTACCTCCCTCACGCCCGTTTTCACTTATATGCCAAGCTGGAGGCACTGAACCCGGGCGGCAGCATCAAGGATCGCCCTGCCTTCGCGATCTTAGATGCCGCGCTTCGTGCCGGCGACATCGGACCGGGAACAGTGGTGGTGGAGTCGAGCTCCGGCAATATGGGCATCGGCCTGGCGCAGGCATGCCGCTACTACGGATTGCACTTCATTTGCGTCATCGATCCCAAGACGGCACCCGCGAATGTCGAGGTGCTGCGGGCATTCGGCGCCGAGATCGACCTCGTATGGGAGCCCGACCCTGCCTCCGGAGAGTTCCTGCAGGCGAGGATTCAGCGCGTCCGCGAGATCCTCGACCGGATCCCGGGTGCGTTCTGGCCCAACCAGTACGCCAACGAGCGAAACTCGGGTGCCCACTACCGTACTACCATGCGGGAGCTGATTGACGCGCTGGATGGTCGCATCGATTCCTTGTTCGTTCCCACCAGCACTTGCGGTACGGTGCGAGGCTGCGGCGAACTGATCCGCAACCAGGGCCTGGACACGCGGGTAATCGCTGTCGACGCAGTGGGAAGTCAGATCTTCAGCGACGCCAAGGCCAAGCGCGTCATTCCAGGACTGGGCGCCAGCCTGCGGCCGCCGCTATGCGATCTTTCCCTCATCCATGAATGCGTGCATGTAGACGATCTGGACTGCATCCGCGCCTGCCGGCAACTCGTGTCGAGGGAGGCGATCCTGGCCGGGGGTTCCGCCGGCGGCGTGCTGGCCGCGGTGGAGAAAGTACAGAACCGCATCCCCTATGGCGCCGTTTGCGTCGCAATCCTGCCGGACCGCGGCGAGCGCTACTTGTCGACTGTTTACTCCGACGATTGGGTGCGCGAGCACTTCGGTGACGTCCGGCACCTGTGGAACGAGAAGGAATCAACTAGGTGAGCACCACCGAGAAGAACCGCGAGCTGCGCGAGAGGCACCGCGATGATTGGAGGGTCTCCCAGACTCATCCGCGGCGACGAGGCCACGGCGGAGGTCATCGACGGCAGCATGTCAGTCCGCTACGACGAGGCCGAGAACCGGTTGCGCGTCCAGAAGGCCGTCCTGGCCAGCCTGCTCGCGTATGCCGGAAACATGGAGGTCAGAGTCCATGGAAGCCCGCAACCAGCCGATGCCGGCTCTGAAGAGCCTCGGCGGGATCCGGAGACGGGCGGTAAGCCTGTCGAGCGAGGCGCTGGTCCGGATGGATCCTCTGTTTGCTGAGGGCGAGCTACCTCTGGTCGTCCGGCCTGCCGTCCCGGGAGTCGACATCCTGCATTGGGTGAAGATGAACCGCACCCTTCTCGAGGAGAAGCTCCTGCACGCCGGCGGGATTCTGTTCCGCGGATTCCAGCTCTACGCGCCGCAGGATTTGGAACAATTCATTCAGGGTATGTGCGGGGAGTCGCTGGAGTATAGCGAGCGCTCGTCCCCGCGCTCGGCGGTAAGCGGCAACATCTATACCTCGACGGACTACCCGCCAAGCCATCCGATCTTCCTGCATAACGAGAACTCCTACCAGGCGCAGTGGCCGCTGAAGATCTTTTTCCTCTGCTGCCAACCGGCGCAGGAAGGAGGGGCCACGCCGATTGCCGACTGCCGCCGGGTGCTCCGGTTTATCGATCCCGAGGTCCGGGAGCGCTTCGCCCAGAAAGGGTGGATGTACGTCCGCAACTTCGGCGACGGCTTCGGCCTTTCCTGGCAGACGGTCTTCCAGACGGAGGAGCGGGCGAAGGTGGAAGAGCACTGCGCCAGGAGCGGCATCCTAGTGGAATGGAAGGAGGGGAACCGCCTGCGCAGCCGCGCGATCCGCCCGGCACTGGCCCGCCACCCCCTGACCGGAGAGACGCTCTGGTTCAACCATGCCACCTTCTTCCATGTCTCCACGCTGGAGCCGGACATCCGTAGCGCATTGCTGGCGGAGTTTGGCGAGAGCGAGTTGCCCACCAACACTTTCTTCGGGGACGGCACCCCAATCCCCTCCGAGATCCTGGACCACCTGCGCGAGGCATATCGGCGCGCGACCGTGAGCTTCCCCTGGGAAAAGGGGGACCTGCTGATGCTGGACAACATGCTGGTGGCTCATGGGCGAGAGCCATTCACCGGCGCGCGCCAGATCCTGGTCGGGATGGGCCAGGCGGTCACCCGCGAGCAGGCCCGGGCCAACTGCCGAGAGTAAAGAAGTGAATGACAGGAGTCTGCTGGTCCTTGGCGGGGAGGACATCGCGACTCTGCTTTTGGACAGGAGGCGGTTCGTGCCTCGAACTCGACGACGAGGCGATCGACTTGATGGTCGAGAGCGGCTTCAAGGGCGTCTTTGCTCGCGCCGGATAGCTGAGCGTCTTGTCGCAGAAGGGCTTGTTTGGCGCAAACCCGTTTTGATGTCTCATTTCGGCGGCTGAGCACACTATTAAGATTGGAGATTCAGGCGCTGCGATGTGGCGCGACGTTCGAAGGGTCTTCATGCACGATGGTGGTTTGCTGATTCTGAGCGGGGAAGAGGTCGCGGCTCTGCTCGCGGACAAGGAAGCCGAGGTGGTCGAAACCGTGCGGCGATCTTACGTGGCCCATCGCGGCGGAAAGAGCGCGTTGCCTCACTCAACGTTCCTGCGCCTTCCCGGTGACGAGGTCAACCGGATCATCGCCCTGCCAGCCTTCCTGGGAGATGGGTTCGATGTCGCCGGCGTGAAGTGGATCTCTTCTTTTCCGAACAATGTCCGACGCGGCATAGCCCGCGCCTCGGCGGTCTTGGTGCTCAACGACTGCGAAACCGGGCGGCCGGAGGCGATCCTGGAAGGATCGCTGATCAGTGCTTGCCGCACCGCCGCGAGCGCCGCCTTGGGAGCCCGAGCGCTCCTCGAAGGACGCGACCCTGGGCGAGTCGGGCTGATCGGCACCGGTCTGATTAACTTCGAGATCGCACGATTCCTACAAATCCTGACCGGAGCGGGGAGCTTCCTGCTCCATGACCTGGATTCCGCACGTGCCGGTCGCTTTGCCGTGGCGCTCGGTCGGGCATTGAAAGGGGTCGAAACCGCGATGGCGGGAAACGCGCAAGAGGTGCTGGCCGCTTCGACGCTCGTGTCCTTCGCGACGACTGCGATCCGACCCCACATCTCGGACCTCTCGGCCTGCCCTGCGGGAGCGACGATCCTGCACATCTCGCTGCGCGACCTCTCCCCGGCGGCAATCCTGGCCTGCGACAACGTAGTGGATGACATCGAACACGTCTGCCGCGCCCAAACATCGGTGCACTTGGCCGAGCAGGCTGCCGGCGGGCGGGGCTTCATCCGCTGCACCTTGGCCGACATCCTTCAGGGGAAGGCACCGGCGCGTCGGGGTGACGGCTCCACAGCCGTGTTCAGCCCATTCGGCCTCGGTGTGCTGGATGTAGCTATCGGCAAGCTGGTACTCGACGCAGCCCGCGCCACGGGTCGGGGGACCCACATCGTGTCGTTTCTACCTCCGGACACAAGAGAGTTCTCCGCGTAAAAGGGACCTGAGGGGCGAGGAGTGGGAGAGGCTGGCGCTCGCTGCTGCAATGAATGCTGGGCTCGGCTAGCGCCCTTCCGCAGGCAAAGTTTCTGGGCTGCAAGGCCTGAGCCGGTTATCGGCGCCGGAGGCATTTACGGATTGTCAACTGGACGCCTAATTTCCCCCCCAGCAGTACGTTAAAAATCTCCCCCTCCAGGTATTGCCAGCCCATCGGTAGGGTGGCGGTTGTCTTTGGGTGGGGGGCCGGGCGG
>DASWME010000289.1:0-6113 GCA_036399915.1 Thermoanaerobaculia bacterium | reverse complement strand
CTGGAAGCGTTGGGGAAAGACCGCCGCTGCGCAGGCGACGCCGTGCTGGCGGCAGAGGTCGCGGTAGCCCCGCAGCACGAGGAAGAGGCGGTGGTAGGCCAAGGCGATCTTGCGCGGCGGCGGCTGCAGGTACATGCCGAGCCCGTTGCCGTCGAACAGCCGGGGATCGCGGTAGGCTCCCCAGGTGCTGACGATGGCCTGAGGCGCCCGGCGCTCGCGCCGCTCGGCGAGCCAGGCGCTGAAGAGCGCCGCGAGGTGGAACCGTCCCTCTCCGGCCTTGTGGCTGCGGTGCAGCCAGTCCGGTTCGTGTCCGCTCCCGGGCCGCCAGCATTCCGGCGGCAGGAGCGGGTGCTGCACCAGGGGAAGACGGGCGTCGTGGTTGGCCGCGGGGTTGATCTCCAGCCCGGGGGATCCCTGGCGATCGCTGAACCGGTATGCGGCCTGCGGCCCCAGGGTGAAGTAGACCTGGGCGATGTCGTTGCCGAGAGTGAGGCCCAGGAGCACCAGGTGGGGCTTCCAGGAGAGGCCCCACCGCTCCAGGTAATAGAGGCTGGTGGCCGGTTCCTCGGTGGCCGCCAGGAGGACCTCGACGTCGCGGTGCTCGCCGCTCTCCCGCAGCCACCGTTCCAGGAGCGCGCCGAAGGTGTCGTCCTGGCCCATGCGATAGCCGGCCACGAACGAGTCGCCGAGGATGAGGATCCGCAGCGTGCCGGGCGGCGGCTCGCGGGCGAACTCCCTGCGGCTGCGGAAGCCGGCGGAGTTATGGATCCACTCGACCGGGCGGCCGTACTCATCGCTCACCAGGCCGCGGAACCCCTCGGCCAGATAGCCGGCCGGCCCCAGCCCGCCCTTGCGGAAGGACCGCGCCTGATAGGCTTCCTCATAGCGGGCGCGGCGCTTCTCGCCGGATCGCTGCCGCGCTTCGAGGAGGCGCACGAGCCCTTCGGCGGTCGTCAGCGCGGCCAGGCAGGACAAGAGCACGACAGCGATGGCGAAGGCGCGGCGGCGAGCGGGCCCGGTCATGGGAGTAAGGAGCTTACCCCAGGCTGCGGAACGCTCCTGAAGCGCCACGGCATGGTCCGCGGGGTCCCCACGGACCTCAGAACTTGTACGAGAACCCGATCGCCACCACCGGATAGAGGTCGTAGTCGGCCGCCTGGTCCTCCAGGTCCTGCTCCTCGCGCCGCAGCAGGATGTCGAGGGCCTGCCGCGCGGCGGGATTGCTGTTGATCGGACTGTCCGTGGGCAGGATGGGGATCAGCGTCACATCCGCCTTGCCCTGGAAGATCACGCCGAGGTCCACGAAGAAGCCGACCTTCTTGCCCGCGGCCACGGCGTTGCCCCAGCCGAGCCCGGCGTAGGGGACGACCGGGTCGAAGTCGGCCGTGGCGTCGAGGGTGCCCACCAGGCGCGCCGGCACCAGCACGCCGCCAATCTCGTAGGAGCCCGAGGCCGGCGGCAGGCTGCTCCCCTCGACCGTGGTGTCGTTGTAGACCAGGCCGCCGGTCAGGCGGAAGCCGCGGCCGCCGGGGTGCCAGTCGAGAAAGGCCGTGCCGGTGCGCAGCTTGGCCTCGCCGTCGTACTCGATGCCGCTCGCCTCGCGCCGGTCGGAGTAGTTGTAGGCGTTGGCGCCGAGCCGCGCGTTCAACTGCGGCGACAGGCCCACCGTCAGCTCGGCGCCGCCGCCCAGGGTGCCGGCCTTGGCGGCGAGTGCCACCTCGGCCCGGCCGGGAGCGGCCGCCAGGACCGCCAGAGCGGCGCCGGCCGCCGCTCGCATCCACCTCGCTCGGATCTGTTTGCGTTCCATGACGATCCTCCTCGTGTCCCTTGCCCTGCAAAGCCGGGGCCGGCCGAGGATAGTAGACTTTCAGGGCTCCCCCGGCAGTCCAGGAGGGGCCAATCGTCGTCAGACACAAGGGGGACTCCATGCAGATCGGCATGATCGGCCTCGGGCGCATGGGCGGCAACATGGTCCGCCGCCTGCTCCGGGGCGGCCACGAGTGCGTCGTCTATGACCTCAACCCGAACGCCGTCGCCGACCTGGTGGCGGAGGGTTCCGCCGGCGCCGGCACGCTCGAGGAGTTCGTCTCGCGCCTTAGGGCCCCGCGCACGGCCTGGGTGATGGTGCCGGCGGGCGCGCCCACCGAGGGGATGGTGCGGAAGCTGAGCGAGCGGCTGGAGAAGGGGGACGTGATCATCGACGGTGGCAACTCCCACTTCAAGGACGACGCGCGGCGCGCCCGGACTCTCGCGGAGAGGGGGATCCATTACATCGACGCGGGCACGAGCGGCGGCGTCTGGGGGCTCGAGCGCGGCTACTGCCTGATGATCGGCGGCGAGCGCGAGATCGTGGAGCGGCTCGATCCGGTCTGGAAGACTCTCGCGCCCGGCCGCGGCGGCGTGGCGCCGGCGCCCGGCCGCGAGGCGAGGAAGAGCACCGCCGAGGAGGGGTACCTGCACTGCGGGCCGGCGGGCGCCGGGCACTTCGTGAAGATGGTCCACAACGGCATCGAGTACGGCCTGATGCAGGCCTACGCCGAGGGTTTCGACATCTTCCGCAACGCCGCTTCCAAGGACCTGCCCGAGGAGCACCGCTATGAGCTCGACCTGGCCGACGTCGCCGAGCTGTGGCGGCGCGGCAGCGTCGTCTCCTCGTGGCTGCTCGACTTGACGGCGAGCGCCTTCGCCGAGAGCCCCGAGCTTGCCGAGTACACGGGCTTCGTCGAGGACTCGGGCGAGGGGCGCTGGACGGTGATGGCGGCCATCGAGGAAGCGGTGCCCGCGCACGTGCTCGCCGCGTCGCTCTTCGACCGCTTCCGCTCGCGCCAGGAGCACACGTTCGCGGAGAAGGTGCTCTCCGCCATGCGCCACAAGTTCGGCGGGCACGTCGAGCGCCCGTCCGGCGGCTGACCGGATCGAAAGGAAAACGCGATGGCATCCCCAGCGGCGATCGAGCAGAGAGAGGAGAGGACGGATGAGCGGGAGGGCCGGCCCGCGCCGCCGTGCGTCATGGTCATCTTCGGCGCCACGGGAGACCTGACCAAGCGCAAGCTCATCCCGGCGCTTTACAACCTGATCACGGACGGCCTGCTGCCGGAGCAGTTCGCCGTCGTGGGCGTGGGCCGCACGCCGCTCTCGAATGAAGAGTTCCGTCAGCGCGTGGAGGGGGACCTCCGCCGCTTCGCCACCACCGACGTCGACGGCCGTCATCTCGAGCGGCTCACCCGCAACCTGCGCTACGTGGCCGGCGAGCCGGGCGATGCCGAGGCGTTCCGGCGCCTGGCCGCGACGCTGGCGGAACTCGACGAGGCGGCGGGCACCGGCGGCAACGTTCTCTTCTACCTCGCGGTGCCGCCGAGCCTGTTCGACGACTACATCCGCAACCTCGGCGAGGCGGGCTTGACGCGCGAGGAGGACGGGCGCTGGCGGCGCGTGATCATCGAGAAGCCGTTCGGCCACGACCTCGAGTCGGCGCGCGCTCTCAACCATCAGATCCGCGAGGTGCTCGGCGAGCGGCAGATCTACCGGATCGATCACTACCTCGGCAAGGAGACCGTGCAGAACATCATGGCGTTCCGCTTCGCCAACGGCATCTTCGAGCCGATCTGGAACCGCCGCTACGTCGATCACGTGCAGATCACGGTGGCCGAGACCGTGGGCGTCGAGGGGCGCGGCGCCTATTACGAGGAAGCCGGCGCGCTGCGCGACATGGTGCAGAACCACATGTTCCAGCTCCTGGCGTTCACCGCCATGGAGCCGCCCATCTCCTTCGCGGCCGACGCCGTGCGCGACGAGCGCGTGAAGGTGCTCTCCGCCATCCGTCCGCTCTCGCCCGAGGACGTGCTGCGCTACACCGTGCGCGGGCAGTACGGCGAAGGCACGGTGGACGGCGCGCGCGGGCCCGCCTACCGCGCGGAGAAGTCGGTGTCGCCGCAGTCTACGACCGACACCTTCGCGGCCCTCGAACTGTTCATCGACAACTGGCGCTGGGCCGACGTGCCGTTCTTTCTGCGCACCGGCAAGCGGCTGCCCAAGCGCGTCACCGAGATCGCGATCCAGTTCAAGCGGGCGCCGCACATGCTGTTCCGCGACACGCCGGTGGAGCGGCTGAACCCCAACCTGCTCGTATTGCACATTCAGCCGGACGAGGGCATCTCGCTGCGCTTCGAAGGCAAGGTGCCCGGCCCGGTGATGCGGCTCGGCACGGTGAAGATGCATTTCCAGTACGCCGACTATTTCGGCAGCCAGCCGCACACCGGCTACGAGACGCTCCTCTACGACTGCATGACGGGCGACTCGACGCTCTTCCACCGCAGCGACATGGTGGAGGCGGGCTGGTGCGTGGTGACGCCGATCCTCGACGTATGGAAGGCGCTCGCGCCGCGCAACTTTCCCAACTACGCCGCCGGCACCTGGGGACCGAAGGAAGCAGACGAGCTGATCCAGAAGGACGGGCGGCGGTGGCGGAGCTGAGCGAGCCGGAAGTCCGCGTGTTCGAAGGCAGCGCGGAGCTGATCCGCGCCACCGCCGAAGAGATCGCCGGCGAAGCGGAGCGCGCGGTCGCCGGGCGCGGCCGCTTCGCCTGGGCGCTCTCCGGAGGCGCCACGCCGCGCGACCTCTACCGTCTGCTGGCGAGCGATTTCTATCGCGGGCGGCTGCCGTGGCGCGCGATCCACTTCTTCTGGGGAGACGAGCGCCACGTCCCGCCCGATCATGCGGACAGCAACTTCCGCATGGCGCGCGAGACGATGCTCGACGCCGTGCCGGTGCCGCCCGAAAACATCCATCGCGTCCACGCGGAGGAGCCCGACGCCCGGCGCGCGGCAGCGGAGTACGAAGCGGAGCTGCTCTCCTTCTTTGGGTTCGCGGCGGGCGAATGGCCGCGCTTCGATCTCGTGCTGCTCGGCCTCGGCAAGGACGGCCACACAGCGTCGCTGTTTCCGGGCAGCGAGGCCGTGCGCGAGCGCGAGCGGCTGGTGGTGGCGCCGTGGGTGGAGCCGCAGCGGGCGTGCCGCATCACGCTCACGCCGCCGGTGCTCAACCACGCGCACCGCGCGCTGTTCCTGGTCAGCGGCGAAGAGAAGGCCGAGGCCGTGCGCGCGGTGATCGAAGGCGCGCGCGAGCCCGAGCGTTATCCCGCGCAGGTGGTGGAGGGGAACCGGTTGTGGATGGTGGATCAAGCGGCGGCGCGACTGCTGAGTGCCGCCGGTTGAGGTCTCTTGAGAGCCGGCACGACGATCACGCCGCGGGGCGGAGGCGGATGCGCCGTGCAAGGCGACGCTGGATAGCGACAACAGGTCGACAGTAACAGCGCCCCGGAAAAATCCAGAACGTCGCCCTGAGAACCCTGTTGAACCTCGCGCTACCTCTTTCCGGCGGACTTGCTGCCGCCGCCCGAAGACTTCTTGCCCGCGGTGTACTTCTTGGCCGCGGTCGTCTTCTTCGCGCCGCCCGCAGTCTTCCGGCCCGCGGTCGCGGTCCTGGTCTTCTTGGCGCCGCCCGCAGACTTCTTGCCAGCCGACCTCTTGGCGCCGCCTTTCGCGCCGGTCTTCTTGGCGCCGCCGCCGCTCTTCTTGGCACCACTCTTCTTGGCAGGCTTCTTCGTTTTGTCGTCCATCGTCGCCATTCCAATCTCCTTTCAATTGTGCCCACGGGTGTGGGGCTGGATGATGCGTTTAGGTTACGCCCACAAGATCTTGGGCGTCAAGAGGTTTTACGCCTCAATCTCTGGTATCGGTTGCACAGCGCCCTGTACAGCGTTGCCGGCGGGCGTGAACTCCCCCGCCGAAGCGCGGCCGGACGCGCGGCACGCGGCGGTCCGAAGAGGAGTCGAACCCTCTCCGAAAGCCCGTGGAACAAGGGTTTGCGCGGGAGGGGTGCTAGTACGCGTTGTGGCGCAGCGCGTAGCGCAGCGTCATCCAGAGGATCTTGAAGTCGAGCGAGAGCGACCAGTTCTGGATGTAGTAGAGGTCGTACTGGATGCGCTTCTTGATCGACGTGTTGCCGCGCCAGCCGTGCACCTGGGCCCAGCCGGTGATGCCGGACTTGACGCGGTGGCGCAGCATGTAGCGCGGGATCTTGTGCTTGAACTCGCGCACGAACGTCGGCCGCTC
>DASWME010000288.1:0-14686 GCA_036399915.1 Thermoanaerobaculia bacterium | reverse complement strand
GACGGGGCGAGCGCCGGACGGGGAGGGGGAGCCGGCAACGCCCCGGGAGCGCGGGCCGGAGCGGGCAGCGCTCCGGCCACGCCCCCGGAAACCCCTCCCGCCACCCCACCAGAGACACCCCCGGCTGTGCCGCCAGGAACGCCACCTTTGACACCGCCGGGGATACCGCCTTCGACACCTCCCTGGACGCCGCCGGCGATGCCTCCTGCGACCCCACCCGGAATGCCACCCGAAGGCGGAGCGGAAGGAGCCACGGCCGGGGTCGGGAGCGCCGCGGGAACGGCCGGAGCGGGAGCGACCGCGGCGGAACCCGGAGCGGCTGCCACGGCCGGCGCCGGAGCGACGGCCGGCTCAGGAGCCTCAGCGGGGAGCGCCTCGGGAGCCACGGCTGCCTCGGGCGCCTCCGCAGCCTGCTGCTGGGCCACGATCTGGAGCGGGACCAGTCCCGCCAAAGCCACCACCCCGGCCAGCCACCACCAGCCGGAGAGACGGCGTCTGCTTTCGGAAGTCTGCTCGAGCATCTGGAGTCTCCTTTTGAGGTTCTGCAGCGAAGGCGAGGCGCCTGCGGCGGCGAGACCGGTCTCTCGCGGGGCCACGCCCCATCGGAGGAGCAGGCGTCCGTACGCCTGGGGCGCCGTCCCCAGGACGCGGAGCACCTGCGCGTCGCACGCGGTTTCGCGGGCGATCGCGTATTCACGGGCGGCGAGAGCCGCCAGGGGATGGAAGAAGAAGATCCTCTGCGCCAGAGCCGGCACCCAGCCGAGCCACAGGTCTCCGCGGCGCAGGTGGAGCAGCTCGTGGCAGAGCGTCATCGCGACTTCAGGCGGCGACAGCCGCGCGAGGCCGGCCCGCGGGAGCACCACCCGCGGCCGCAGCAGACCGATCGCCTGCGGCGTCCGCACGTCCTCCGAGCCGAGCAGCTCCGGGGGCCGCCGGAGATCCAGCCGTTCGCACAGCTCCGCGAACGCCGACCGGACCCACCCCTCCCGCACCGGCTGCGAGCGCCGGACCACCCAGCGGGTATGGCGGAGCTGGCGGACCGACCGCGCAATCACGATCAGGAGCCCAGCGAGCCAAGCCGCGACGAGAGCTTCGGGTAGGGGCAGGTCTGGACGGTGGGTTGGAGGCTCGACCTGCCCTGGAGACGGGGATGCCGCGGCCGCCGCCACATTCCTTACATAGAGGATCCCGGAGTCGACCGCTGGCGCATCCGCCGCCGGCAGCAGCGGCAACCGCACCGGCGAGGTCCACACGAGCCCCACCAGCAGCTTCAGGCACGCCGCCCACCACAGGCCGCACCGTACCGAGGCGGGCAGGCGCGGGAACAGGCGGCAGACGATCCACACCGCGGCGATGAAGAGGGCGCCCTGGAGCGAAGCCCGCGCGAGCGCCTCGACGGTCCCGGCAACGCTCATGCCTCCTCCTGCCGCTGCGACTGGAGCTTCGCCACCAGCTCCTCCAGCTCGGCCAGCTCCTCGTCCGAGACCCGCGCCTCCTCCGTGAGATAGGTCACGAAGGGGGACACGGACCCGCCGAGCGTCTTCTCGACGAAGGTCCGCACCACGTCGCGCATCACCTGCCCCGGGCTCGCCGGAGAGAAATATCGATAGACTCCCTCCACCTGGCGGCGGTCGAGATGCCCCTTCTGCCGCAGCCGCTCCATCATCGTGAGCACCGTCGAACGGGCCAGCCCGCGCGGCGCGCCGAACCCCTCCGCCGCCTGCCCCACGGTGGCTTCCCCCTGCTCCGCCACGTATTGCAGGAGCGCCAGCTCCTGGTCTCCAATGGATTTGGGTCTCATGCGTCTCCCCGCTACCTACAACTGTCGTCATAGTACGACTGACGACATTTGTCGTCAAGACCCTACTACGGAGGCGCCGGCGGAAGGTTTCGAGCTTGTCCCGCCCGAGCGGGGGCAGGCACCGCTTCTAGGTAGGATTACCACTCCACGGGAGGAGGAGGTTATGAGAATCCCTGTCGCTGGCTTGCTGCTTTCGATGGCGCTCCTGGGAGGCTTCCTTGCCGCGGAGGAGCCGAAGACGACCGCCGTCGCTCTTCCCGTGCAGTACGAAGGGGACCGTTTCTTCGTAACCGCGGTGACGCCGAGGGGCGAGACGATACGCCTGTTCACGGACACTATCGGAGGGTTGCTCTTCTTCGAGGATTCCGTGAAGCGTCTGAGCCTGCCGGTGCAGGCGGTCGGCGCGGGAACGAATCGGATCGAGTACCTGGTGCTGCCGGCGTTCCGGCCGGAAGCCTCGATCCCGCCGCCGCTGGGAAACGACGGGCACCTCACCCTCTCGCCGCGCATCAAGAGGCCGGGCTCTCCCACGGAGCCGATGGACGGCATTCTGGGCCAGGCGTGGTTCTCCGGCCGCGTGTGGACCTTCGACTATCCGGGCCGGCGTCTCCTCTGGCACCCCTCCGGCGGGCTGCCGCCTCACGAGGCGAGCCACCGCGTGACCCTGGGGTTCCGCAAGGACGAGTCGGGCAAGCGGAACGCCGACTTTCCGCGCCTCGCCGCCAAGATCGGCGGCGAGGAGTTCGACCTGCTCCTGGAGACCGGGGCCACGGTCACCCTGAGCGACAAGGCGCTCGCCGCGCTCGGCGACAACGGTCCGGCGTCGCGGGCGACCAGCTTCATCGCCGCGACCCACTTCGACCGCTGGCGCGAGAAGCACCCGGACTGGCGGGTGATCGAGAGCGCCGATCAGGGAATGGGCGGCGAGCCGATGATTGAGGTACCGGCCGTGACCGTGGCGGGGCATACCGTCGGACCGGTCTGGTTCACGCGCCGGCTCGATCCGATCTTCCACCAGTTCAAGTCCCTATGGACGGACCGCCGGGTGGAGGGGTCGCTGGGCGGCTCGGCCCTGAAGTTCTTCCGCGTGACGGTCGACTACCCGAATGCCGTCGCCGTCTTCGCACGGCCGTGAGGGCCCGCTCCGGAGTGCTCGGTGGAGGGGAGCCGAAGCACCTTCTTGATTGAGGAGCACTTTCCGGAAGGAGGAAACCCGATGAGCACTGCGAAGCGTCTGTCCCTAAAAGGTGGAGCACTGGTCCTGGTGTTGGCACTGGTGGCCCTGGCGTCCTTCCAGGCGCCGGCCCGAGCGTGTATGTGGGGGGTCATGTACACCTACTACTACTCGACCGGCGGCGTCTGCCATTACGACTGCTACAACCAAGAGACCTGCTGGGGGGATACGTCGGGCTACATCGTCGATTCCGGCTGGGGCGAGTGCTGGTACTGTTAATGAGCAGCGCGGCCGGCACGGACGGTTGCCGGTAGGGACATCTAGAAACAGGCTCGCCCTCCGCTGCGAAGGGGTGATAGGCTCTTCCGGACGAGGTGAATGAGCCATGGCGAAGCTTACGCTGGAAGTTCCCCCGGAAGTCCTCGACGCGGTCAAGCTTCCTCCCGGAGAGGTGGAAAGCGAGATCCGAAAAGAGTTGGCCCTGGCGCTCTACCAGCGGGGCGCGCTCCCGCTGGGAAAGGCACGCCTTCTGGCCCAGATGACCCGCTGGCAGTTCGATCGGCTCCTGGCCGACCGCCGGATTCCCCGGCACTACACGGCGGCGGACCTCGAAGAAGACCTCCAGCACGCGCATGGTCGTCTGTGACTCATCGACCCTCATCCACCTCTCCGCGGTCGGGCATCTCGGACTTCTAAAAGATTTTTCAGCGCCTTAACAGTTCCGGGCGCTGTATGGCAGGAGGTGGTCGAGCAGGGCGAGGGCCGCCCCGGAGTCGCCGAAGTCGAAGAGGCCCGCCGCGAAGGTTGGATCGAGATTCGAACCCTCACAGATACCCCCCTCCTCCGGTCTCTGAAGCAGGATCTGGATAATGGAGAAGCCGAAGTCATCGCGCTTGCGATCGAGCACAAGGCAGATCTGGTCCTCCTGGATGAGTCGGACGGGAGCCGTCGGAATCCTGATCCAAGCCAAGGTGCAGGGCAGGATCGCAGAACTCAGAGGCGAGCTCGACCGGCTCAGGACCGAGGGAGGGTTCTGGATCGAGGACCAGCTCTACCGGCGAGCCTTTCAGGCCGTAGGAGAAGAGTAAACCATGCTCTACATCCACTCAATCTCCCTCCTCTTCGCCCTCGGCGCCGTCTTCCTGCTGAGCCTTCCGGCGCAGGCCGCCTCCCCCGCCGAGCCCGCCACCGGCTTCGTTGAGATCCCCGGCGGCAAGCTCTGGTACGAGGCCAGGGGCGAGGGCACGCCCATGGTCCTCCTCCACGACGGCCTCCTCCCCAGCGCCACCTGGGACGGCCAGGTCGACGCGTTCTCCAGGAGCTTCCGGGTGATCCGCTACGACCGGCGCGGCTACGGCCGCTCCGAGCCACCCAAGGGGCCCTACTCGGACATCGACGACCTCCATGCCGTCTTCGAGGCGCTGAAGATTGCCCGCGCGGTCGTCGTCGGCTGCTCGAGCGGCGGCCGGCTCGCCGTCGACTACGCCCTCGCCCACCCGGACCGGGTGGAGGCCCTCGTGCTCGTGGGACCGGTCGTCTCCGGCCTGCCCTACTCCGAGCACTTCCTGCGCCGCACCATCGCCAACTACCGGCCCCTCTATCAGGAGAGGAACGTCGAGGAGCTGATCGACAACTGGGCGCGCGATCCCTACCTCATCGACGCCGCGAACACGGCGGCGAAGGAGCGCCTGCGGAAGCTGCTGGCCACCAACCGGGGCCCCCTGGAGCGCAACAATCCAGAAAGCCGCCCGCCGGATCGCCCGGCGATCGGGCGGCTCAACGAGCTCCGCGTCCCCACCCTGATCGTGGTGGGAGCCTCGGACATCCCCGACGTCCACGCCCACGCTGGGGTCCTGGAAGCCGGCATCCACGGCGCCCGCCGGGCAATCGTTCCCGGAACCGGCCACCTGGTCCACATGGAGAAGCCGGAGGTTTTCAACCGCGAGGTCCTCGACTTCCTGCGTCCGGCGGACGCCGCGCGGGAGTACCTGCGGACGCTTGCTCCCCTCGACCTCGAGAAGGCGCGGCGCCTGTTCGACTATGACGCCAAGGCGCCTCTGGACGTCCAGGAGGCCGGCACCGAGCGGCGCGGCGAGGTGCGGATCGTGGACCTGAGCTTCGCGAGCCCGATGGGCGGCAGGGTGCCCGCCTATCTGATCCTGCCGCCGGGTGAGGGCCGGCGTCCGGCCGTCCTTTTCCAACATCCGGGGCAGGGGGACCGCTCCACGTTCGTGGACGAAGCGGTCGAGCTCGCGGGCAAGGGGATCGTCTCGCTCACGATCAGCGCGCCCTTCCTTCGGCCCGAGAACCAGGGCCAGCGCGGCGGCAATCCCTGGGATCCCGAGGTCAGCCGTAAGGAGCAGCTCCAGACGATCCTGGACATCCGCCGCGGCTTCGACCTCCTCGTCTCGCGTCCCGAGGTGGACCCCAAACGCCTCGTCTACGTGGGCCATAGCCTGGGGGCCACTGTGGCGGGTCCCCTGGCGGCGTTCGACCGGCGGCCCATCGCCTACGTCCTGATGGCGGGGCTCCCCTCCCTCACCCACTCCTATGGCTACGGCCGCAACGAGCCGGCGATCGCCTACCAGGAGCTCCTCACCCGCGATCAGCAGAAGGCCTACGCGGATGCGCTGGGGCCCCTCGATTCCATGTGGTACATCGGCCAGGCCGCACCGGCGAAGCTCCTCTTCCAGTTCGCCCGGCGCGACGAGTACATCACCCCCTGGGACGCCGCCACCTACATCGAAGCCGCGCCCGACCCCAAGGAGGTGAAGTGGTACGACACCGACCACTACTTCAACGAGCAGGCGCGGCGGGATAGGGTGGAGTGGGTGGTGAAAGTCCTTCGCTGACTCAGCGCAACGGACTGTCGAAAGCTTTCGATAACCCCGTCGAGCCCATCATCCCCGCGGCTTCAGACGGTAGTGCTCCCGCATTGCCTTATGCATGACCTTGTTCTTCTTCTTCTCCTGGAGGCGCGCCAGCTCGTCCTGCCGGAGATGGATCTGGCGCAGCTCGCGCTGGAGCTTCCTGTAGCTCTCCAGGCGCTCACGGGGCAATCCGCCGTTTTCTGCCGCCTCCTCGACGGCGCAGCCGGGCTCGCCCTGGTGCCGGCAGTCGCCGAAGCGGCAGCCCTCGGCCAGCTCTTCGATGTCCGCGAAGGCGGACTCGATCCCCTGGTCCCCTTCCCAGAGCTGGATCTCCCGCAGGCCCGGGGTGTCGATGAGGAGCCCGCCCGCGGGAGCCACGAACAGCTCGCGGTGGGTGGTGATATGCCGGCCGCGGTCGTCGCTCTCGCGGACCTCGGCCGTACGCTGCACCTCCCGCCCCAGGAGGCGGTTGATGAGCGTGGACTTGCCCACGCCCGAGGAGCCGAGGAGGCTCACGGTCTGCCCCGGGCTGAGGTAGGCGTGCAGCTCTGCGCAGTTTTCTCCGGTCAGGGCGCTCACCCGGTGGACCGGCACGCCCATGGCCACCGCCTCGGCTTCGAGGAGGCAGCCGTCCGGGTCCTCGCAACAGTCGAGCTTGTTGAGCACCACCACCGGCCGGGCGCCGCTGTCCCAGGCGGCGGTCAGGTAGCGCTCGATGCGGCGGGGGTTGAAGTCGCCGTCGAGGCCCGAGACGAGGAAGATCGTGTCCACGTTGGCGGCCACCACCTGCTCTTCGGTGCGGTGGCCGGCCATCTTGCGGGAGAACTTCGACTTCCGGGGCAGGACGGCGTGGATCATCGCCCTGCCCTCGCCGGTAGGCGGCCGGAGGGTGACCCAATCGCCCACAGCCGGGTAGCCGGCGGCGCCGCCGGGCCCTTTCAGCTCGTGGCGGAGCTTGCCGGCAAGATCGGCAAAACACTCGGCGCCGCCGGTCGAGACCTGATAGAGCCCCTTCTGGGCCACGACGCGGGCGGGCACGAGCCCCTGCTCGCCGTACGGCGCGAAAGCCGCCGCGAAGGAGTCGTTCCAGCCGAGGTCTTCCAGGGTCACGCAGGGGTCTCCGGTTGGAGTATAACTGGAGGGGACTCCGCCCTCCGGTCTTCCCGCTCCCGCCCCGGCGAGGGCGGACACTGCCCCGTCGGATTGCGACGTTGCCCTCGGGAGGGCGGCTTCTCCCCTCGGTAATTCCATCACAGCCCTCGCGGATTGCATCACAGCCCCCGCCAGGGGAATGTCGCAATCCGCGGGGGCGCAACGCGCCCTCGCGGGGGCAATGTCTCCCCTCGCGAGGGCGCGTCGCAAATCCGTGGGGGGAATGCTGCAATCCGCGAGGGCTGTGACGCCCCCCGCGGGGGCGCAGCGCGCCCTCGCGAGGGGAATGTCGCAATCCACGGGGATTGTGATGCCCCCCGCGAGGTAGTGTCGCCGCGAGGACCGGGCGAATTCCAGGTGAGCCTCGTCGTTCTTGGTGCGTAGTCCCACCTCGGAGGTCGTGGTCACATCGACGCCATGGCGACGTAGGAGTGAGGTCTCCCAGGCCCATCTAGACCAGGAGGTGGGCGGGAACCCCGCCCACCTTCAGATTCGCTCATGGGTTCAACGATCCCGCCACGGCGTTCGTGAGCGGGTAGCTCTTCGGCGGCTGGGGCGCCGACTCCATGGCGATTTCCCAAACGAAGACGCCTCCCAGGCCCCGGTTGCGCGCGTAGACCGCCTTGCCCGAGAGGCTCGTCGGATCGTCATAGGTGATCCAGCGGGTCAGGTCTTTCCAGAGGAAGGGGACGCCCTGCTCGGCGTCCCAGTAGCGCGTGAAGCCATTGAGGTTGACGTAGTTCGCCGCCAGGTCCCAATAGTCGAGGTTGCCGTCGGTGTCCCAGGTCCCCGGAGCGCAGGTGGGATCGTCGTTCTGCACCGGATCGATGGGAGCGAAACGGCCGGGATAGAGGGAGTTCGGGCCGGAGCTGTAGAGAGCCTGGAAGGCCTTGCCCCAATAGGCGAGGCCCAGCAGAACCTTGCCCGCCGGCATGCCGCGGGCGATCCACTCCTCGACCGCGTCCCGGCTGTTGAAATCGGCGCCGTCGGGGTCCTCCGCCGACCCATAGAGCGGCGAGTTGTGGCCCGTGTGGTCCATGCCCCAGCAGCCGTGGAAGTCGTAGGTCATGACGTTGACCCAGTCGACGTAGGGCTGGATGGCCGAGACGTTGAACCGGCTCAGGTAGTAGTCGCCGGCCGGCCCGGCTATCGTCAGCAGGTAGGGCGCGCCGGTGCGAGGATTGGTACCGCGGGTGTTCAGCGCGGAACGGAACTGCTGCATCAGGGTCGTGAACCGCGCCGCCTCCGTGGTCTGCGGATACTCCCAGTCGATGTCGATGCCATCAAAGGCCTCGCTCATCATGAGGTTCACGCAGGAGTTGACGAAGCTGGTCATGACGGCGTCGGTGGCCGTCGCGCCGGAGAAGGCGCCGGCGTAACCCCAGCCTCCAATCGAGAAGAGGAGCGGCAGGACCTGACCGTTCTGCTGCCGCCAGGTGCGCAGGCGGCGGAGCTGATTGAGCGTGCCGAGGTTCTCGCCGGTGGCGGTGTTGGTGCCCGGCACCAGGCGGGCGAGGGGCTTGTCCTTCGCCGCCCAGGTGTCGTTGATGGCGCACGAGTAGTTGCCGTAGGCGTCGGGACCGACCGGCTTGAGGAAGGCATAGTTGATGTGGGTCAGCTTGTCGGCGGGGATGTCGGCGGGGACGTAATTGCGGCCATAGACGGCCCACTCAGTGTAGTAGGCCACGAACTTCGCCGCCCGAGCCGCGGATGGAGCAAGCAGCGACGCGATCATAAAAACCGTGAGACAGAGGGAGATCCGTTTTACAAGACTCCAGGACTTCATGGGCGCACTCTCCTTCCAAGATGCGGATTCGTGTGGGTTTTCCGAGGTGCGTTGGCATAAGGTGACTCCATGAGGCAATGGAAACATTTCCATCGCCTGATCGCCTCTTCGGCAAGGATCGTGCCACGGCATTCAGGGCTCCCGCTTGACCTCCCCTGGCGGACCCGTCAGAGTGGAGCCGTGCACGTCGTCGCGATCCACTATGCCCCGGGCACCGGGGAGGCGATGGTTAGCGGCCTCGCGGAAGCGCTCGACAAGACGCTCTACGAGGCACGGGCGCGGCTCTCCCATCCGGAAGGAGGGCCGGCCGTGGTCGCCAGTTACGGCGAGATCCAGGCCGCCTGGGCGTGCGCCGGCCGGCTGCGGGCCAACGGCATCTCGCCCATCCTGCTGACGCCGGAGGACGTCGAGTCGGACACTGAGCGGTTCCTGGTGCGGAGCTTCGCGCTCGGTGAGCAGGGGATCGAGGCCGTGTCGCGCCAGGGGCGGACCACCGCGCTCCCCTACCGCGAGATCGACCTCGTTCTGCGCGGAGTACGGATCGACGAGCAGACGGAGCTGAAGCGGACCGAGCAGCGGAAGTTCAGCCCCGGCCGGGCCCTGCTCACCGGCGGGCTGGTGCTGACCAGGACGACCCGAAAGCTCGAGCCGGTGACGACGGAGCAGCGCGAGGAGTTCCTCCACCTCTACGCCGAGGGGCGCCCGCCGCTCGCTTTCCGGTCGACCTCGCTCAACTATCACTCGCTCGGCGCCGCCCTGCAGCCTTCGACGACAGCGAACTTCGCCCATCTGGTCGAGGCGCTCCGGCGGGCCCTCCCCCACGCCCGCTACGACGAGCGGCTGACGAGCCGCCAGGCCCGCGCCCGGGTGCTGGGTCCGTCGCTGACGGAAAACCTGGACGTGGCGGTCACGCTGCTCGCCCGCGTGCTGCGGCGGCGTTGATGAAGAGGATCGCCGTGTTGACGAGCGGGGGGGACGCCCCTGGGATGAACGCCGCCATCCGGGCCGTGGTGCGGGCCGGGGTCCATCAGGGATGGGAGGTCTTCGGCGTCCGGCGCGGGTTCAGCGGCCTGATCGCCGGCAACTTCATCAGCCTGGAGGCGCGGGACGTCGGGGGCATCCTGCAGCAGGCGGGGACCATGCTGGGCAGCGCCCGCTGCCCGGAGTTCCGCATGGAGGAGGGGCGGAGCAACGCCCTGCGCCAGCTTGGGGCACACCGCGTCGACGCCCTCGTCGTCATCGGCGGCAACGGCTCCCAGATGGGGGCCAACCTGCTCGCCGAGCTGGGCTTTCCGGTGGTGGGGATCGCCTCGACGATCGACAACGACCTCTACGGCTCGGAGATCACGATCGGGGTCGACACCGCCCTCAACATCGCTCTCGAGGCGATCGACCGTCTGAAGGTGACCGCCTCGTCGCACCAGCGCGCTGTCCTGGTGGAGGTGATGGGCCGTGACTGCGGCTATCTGGCCCTGGCCTCGGCCGTGGCCGGCGGGGCCGAGGCGGTGATCATCCCTGAGCAGGAGATCGACCCCGAGGCGCTGGCTGCCGAGCTGCGCGCCGCCTACCAACGCGGCAAGCCCCACGCCCTGGTGGTGGTGGCCGAGGGGGCGCAGTACAACGCCGAGCGGCTGATCCGCCACTTCGCCGAGCACCGCCAGCGCCTGGGCTTCGAGCTGCGGGCCACCATCCTCGGCCACGTGCAGCGCGGCGGCACCCCCGGCGCCTTCGACCGTCTGCTCGCCACCCGTTTCGGCGCCGCCGCGGTGGAGTGCCTGGCGCGCGGCGAGAGCGGCGTGCTAGTGGGGCTCCAGAAAGGGGAGGTCACGGCCACCCCGCTCGCCGAGGTGGCGGCGAACCGCAAGCCTCTGGACCTGACTCTGTTCGAGCTGTGCCGGGTCCTGGCCCGATAGGCCTTGGACAACCGGTGCGGAAGCACCGGGCCGGAGAAAGCCATCCTCGCTCGGAATAGGGGGAGGGGGTATAATCGTTTCCCTGGATGGAGGAGCTGGACCATGCAACACCTGACCCTGAAGATCGACGGCATGAGCTGCGGGCACTGCGTGGCCCGCGTGGAGAAGGCCCTGTCCAGGCTGGACGGGGTGAGCGTGAACCGCGTCGAGGTGGGCTCGGCCGAGATCGACTACGACCCGGCCCGGACCCCCTTCACGCGCATCCGCGAAGCCCTGGATGACGCCGGCTATACGGCGTACCCCATAGAGAGGGCGGAGGCCCTGGCATGAGCCCGTCCGACTGGATCGTCATCCTGTTGGGGATCGCGGCGATCGCCTGGGTCAACTGGTGGTTCTTCCTGGCCCGGCGCTCCGCGGCCACCGCCACGGCCGGCGCGGGCGGCGCGCAGGAGGTCACCATCACCGTCCAGGCCGGTTACGAGCCTTCAGAGGTGAAATTGAAGCGGGGCGTGCCCGCGCGCCTGGTCTTCGACCGCCGGGAGACCTCCGGCTGCTCGGAGGAGGTCGTGATCCCTGACTTCGGGATCCGCAAGTTCCTCCCCGCCTTCGAGAAGACGGCTATCGAGCTGACGCCGAAGGAGGCGGGGACGTTCGAGTTCACCTGCGGCATGAGCATGCTGCACGGCAGGCTCATCGTGGAGGGTTGACATGGCTACGACGGCGACGGAACCGGCGGCGGACGCCAGGGTCACGATCCCGGTCCAGGGCATGACCTGCGCTGCCTGCCAGGCCAGCGTCCAGAAAGCGCTTGAGCGCCAGCCCGGGGTGAAGGACGCTGCGGTGAACCTGATGATGAAGAACGCGGCGGTGACCTATGACCCCACTGTCACCCAGCCGGAGGCGCTGGTCGAGGCGATCCGGGAGACGGGGTACGAGGCCGAGCTGCCGCGGCCGGAGCAGACCGCCTTCGAGGAGCAGGAGGCGCGCGACCGGGTGCAGGAGGAGGAGTTCCGCACCCTGCGCCGGAAGGCCTTCTTCAGTGGCATCGCCGGCATCATCGCCATGATCCTCTCGATGCCGCTTATGGCCTCGGGTGCCCATCATGGACCGGTGGCGGATCCGTTCATGCGCTGGGCCATGGAGTCGATGACCCCGGCCCTGCGCTCAGCCATGCCCTGGCTGTATCGGATCGATCCGGCCTTCCTCTCCTACGGCCTGCTCGTCCTCACCCTGGCGGTGATGGTCTGGGCGGGACGGCACTTCTACACCCGCGCCTGGGCGGGGTTCCGCCACCACTCGGCGGACATGAATACGCTGATCGCCGTGGGAACGGGCGCCGCCTTCCTCTACTCCCTGCTCGCCACGGTGGCGCCGGGCTTCTTCCTCTCCCGCGGCGTGGCGCCGGACGTGTATTACGAAGCCGTCGTCATCATCATCGCCCTGATCCTCGCCGGCAACGCGCTCGAGGCGCGGGCCAAGAGCCGCACCTCGGCCGCCCTGCGCTCGCTGGTGGCCCTGCAGCCGAAGACCGCCCGCGTGCTGCGGGGAGAGGCGGAGGTGGACGTGCCGGTGGAGGAGGTGCGCAGTGGCGACACGGTGGTGGTCCGTCCCGGCGAGCGGGTGCCGGTCGACGGCGAGGTCCTCTCCGGCGCGAGCGCCGTGGACGAGTCCATGCTCACCGGCGAGTCCATGCCCGTCGAGAAGAAGCCGGGCGACCGGGTGATCGGCGGCACCATCAACCGCACCGGCGCCTTCCGCTACCGGGCGACCACCCTGGGGTCGGACAGCGTGCTGGCGCAGATCGTCCGGCTGATGCGGGACGCCCAGGGCTCGCGGGCGCCCATCCAGAAGCTCGCGGACCGGATCAGCGCCGTCTTCGTGCCGGTGGTGATCTCTCTCGCCATCGCCACCTTCGTGGTCTGGTTCGTGGCCGCGGACGCGGCCCCGGCCGTCAGGGCCTTCGCCGCGGCCGTGGCGGTGCTGATCATCGCCTGCCCCTGCGCCATGGGTCTCGCCGTGCCCACGGCGGTGATGGTGGCGACCGGCCGCGGCGCCGAGCTGGGGCTCCTCATCAAGGGCGGCGAGGCCCTGCAGCGGGCCGGCGACGTCACGACCGTGGTGCTCGACAAGACGGGCACGATCACCGAGGGCCGCCCGGCCGTGACCGACGTAATCCCGGCCGCGGACGCGCCTCGCCCGGCCGGCGAGCTGCTCCGCCTCGTGGCCTCGCTCGAGGCATCCTCCGAGCACCCGCTGGCGGACGCCATCGTGCGCCACGCCCGCGAGCGGGGCCTGGACCTCACGCCCGCGGAAGGGTTCCAGTCCATCACCGGCCAGGGCGCGGTGGGCGTCGTGGGCGGCTCCTTCGTCGCTGTGGGCAACGAGAAGCTGATGGCGGACTACGCCGTCGATCCAGCGCCGCTCCGGGCCGACGCCGAGCGGCTGTCCGGGGAGGGGAAGACCCCGGTCTACGCGGCCATCGACGGCGCCCTGGCCGGCGTGCTGGCGGTGGCGGACCCGATCAAGCCCAGCTCTGGCGAGGCGGTCGCGAGACTGAAGAGGATGGGCCTCGAAGTCGTCCTCCTCACCGGCGACAACCGCCGCACGGCCGAGGCCGTGGCCCGCCAGGCCGGGATCGACCGTGTCGTGGCGGAGGTGCTCCCCGAGGGCAAGGTGGCCGAGATCCGGCGGCTCCAGGAGGAAGGCAAGGTCGTAGCCATGGTGGGCGACGGCATCAACGACGCCCCGGCGCTCGCCCAGGCGGACCTCGGGATCGCCATCGGTACCGGCACGGACATCGCCGTCGAGGCGAGCGACGTGACGCTGATGCGGGGCGATCCGCGGAGCGTTGCGGCGGCCATCGCCCTCTCCCGGCGTACCATGCGGACGATGAAGCAGAACCTGTTCTGGGCCTTTATCTACAACGTGGTGGGGATCCCCATCGCGGCAGGGGTCCTGTACCCCGTCTTCGGCATCCTGCTCTCCCCCATCCTGGCGAGCGCGGCCATGGCCTTCAGCTCGGTCAGCGTCGTCGCCAACAGCCTGCGCCTGCGCCGCACGCGAGTGGCCTGAAGGAGAACGTTTCGATGAGCGAACCCCTCGAAAAGCACCACGCCGGCTGCGCCTGTGGAGTCGAAACCGCCGCCGAGGGTCGCAAGGCCGTGGGCGTCGATCCCGACATCAAGGACCGCAACCTGAAACGCCTGCGGCGGATCGAGGGACAGGTGCGGGGCCTCCAGAAGATGATCGAGGAGGACCGCTACTGCCCGGATATCCTCACCCAGGTCTCCTCCGTCCAGGAAGCCCTGCGGGCGGTCGGCCGCGAGCTGATGCGGAACCACTTGAAGCACTGCGCCACCCAGGCGATCCGCACCGGCGGCGCCGACGCCGATGCCACCTACGACGAGCTGATCGAGCTGATCTACAAGCACAGCCGGTGAGGCCGGAGCGCTCCTGCAAGGCTTGCCCGGACCGAAGCCGCGGCGGTAAGATCGCCTCCTTCCAACGGCCGCTGGGCAGGCCCTCTATCGAAGGGAGGTCTATGGCCACGATCACGCTGAAGGTCAACGAGAAAAACCACGCCGTCGACGTCGAGCCGCGGACGCTGCTCGTGGAGCTGCTGCGCGAGCACCTGCGCCTCACCGGCACCCACGTGGGCTGCGACACCAGCCAGTGCGGCGCCTGCACGGTCTGGGTCGACGGCAAATCGGTGAAGAGCTGCACCATGCTGGCCGTGGAGGCCGACGGCGCGGCGGTGACGACGATCGAGGGGCTGGCGAGGAACGGCGAGCTGCATCCGATGCAGGCGGCGTTCAACGTCTGTCATGGCCTGCAGTGCGGCTTCTGCACGCCCGGCATGGTGATGAGCGCCACCGAGCTGGTGCAGCGCAATCCCGAGCCCACCGAGAGCGACGTGCGGCACTGGCTGGAGGGCAATCTCTGCCGCTGCACCGGGTACCACAACATCGTCCGCGCCGTGCTGCAGGCGGC
>DASWME010000287.1:0-36375 GCA_036399915.1 Thermoanaerobaculia bacterium | reverse complement strand
CGACGGCCTCGTCGACCGGGCCGGGCTGGGCGCGGTCGCCCTGGTGCCCCGTGTCGCGGCGCGCCCACGCCGCGTCCCCGGCGGCGAGGGGATCGGGCTGGGCGGAGAGGAGGGCAGGAAGGACCAGGATCTGGAGGAGCGAGACGAAGAGGAGTCGGCGCATGGGGACCATTGTACAGGCGGGCGCCGCTACCATCGCCCGCGCGGCCGCGGTATCATGGGTCCCGGTATCGTTCTTGAAGAGGACTCCAGACATGGCCGGCGACGGTACCCGTCTCCCGCTGGTGCCACTTCCCAACCTCGTGCACTTCCCGCGCACGGAGCTGCGGCTCCACGTCATCGACCCCTCGTACCTGCAGCTCGTCCACGAGCTCGCGGAGATGGACGAGGACTCGCGGTGGATCGGCATCGTCCTGCTCAAGCCGGGGCCGCGGCTCGACGACGCGGGACGGCTCGCGGTCTTCCCCGGCGGCACCGCTGCCCGCGTGATGGACCTCGAGACGCTGCCCGACGGGCGCTCCGACCTGCTGCTCTACGGCGAGTTCCGCTTCGAGCTGGAGCGGGAGATCGACGACGCCCCCTATCGCCAGGCGCTGGTGCGCCCGGTCGAGGAGCCCTGGCTCAACGAGCGGGACGCGGGCATCCTGGCCGTGCGCCGGGCCATCCTCGGGCTGCTGCGCTCGCTCGTCGAGGAGCTGGGCGACCAGCTCCCCCTCGACGTGGACGACCTCGCCTCCGGCGAGTGCGCCTTCGAGGAGCTGATCAATCGGATCGCCTCCCGCGTCGACGTGCCGCCGATGCGCAAGCTCCAGCTCCTCACCGAGTCGCTTCCCGAGCGGGGCCTCTCGGTGCTCTCCATCCTCCGCAGCCGCCGGCAGGTGATGGACCTGCTGCGACCCTTCCGCCGGCCGGGCGGCGAGCCGGAGCGCAACTGAGCGCGCCCTGACGTCTCGTGCTGTCCCTCCGCGACCCGGTCCACGGCTTCCTCCGCGCCGACCCCCTGGAATCCGCGCTCGTCAACAGTCGGCCGGTCCAGCGGCTGCGCTTCATCCACCAGCTCGGCTTCACCTTCCTGGTCTTCCCCGGCGCCGAGCACAGCCGGTTCGGCCACGTGCTTGGGGCCATGCACCTCGCCGGACGGGTCTACGACGCTCTCTGCTCGAAAGGTGAGGGGCTGCTGCCGGCCGGCACACACAGTCCCGAGCGCCGGCTGGTCCGCGCGGCCGCCCTGCTCCATGACCTCGGGCATGCTCCGTTCAGCCACTCGGCCGAGGAGCTGTTCGAGAACGGCATCGACCACGAGGAGATGACCCGCCGGCTCCTGCGCGCCCCCGAGATCGGAGAGATCTTCCACCGCCACGGCGAGGGGATCGGGACTGCCGACGTGGAGCGCCTGCTCGAGGGGGGCCGCACCCCGACGGAGCGGCTGCTCGCCAAGGTCGTCTCCGGCGAGCTGGACGTGGACAAGATGGACTACCTGCTGCGCGACAGCCTCTTCTGCGGCGTGCGCTACGGCACCTTCGACCTCGAGCGGCTGCTCGACACCATGCTGCCCATCGAGGACCCGGAGACCGGCGAGTGGGGGATCGGGGTCGAGGAGGGGGGCGTCCACGCCCTCGAGGCCCTGGTGATGGCCCGCTACTACATGTTCACGCAGGTCTACTTCAACGTCACCGGCAAGGCCCTGGAGCTCCACCTCAACGAGTGGCTGGAGGAGCAGAGGGTGCGCTGGGCCGCGGAACCCGAGGTGTTCCTCGCCCAGGACGACGTCTCCGTCTGGTCGGCCCTGCGGACCTCGGACAGCGCCCACGCCCGGGCGCTCGTCGAGCGCCGCCACTTCCCCGTGGCCTTCGAGACCCGCGAGCACCTCTCGCGCGAGGAGAAGGAGCGGTTCGAGGCGCTGCTGCCCCAGGTGCGCGAGCGCTTCGGGCCGGGCAGCCTGCTGGTCTCCAACTCGGCCAAGGACCCCCACCGCTTGGGGCCTAGCCGCGTCCTGGTGCGGCGCTTCGACGGCTCGCTGGAGCCGATGGAGCAGGCGAGCCAGTTCATCCGCCACCTCTCCCGGATCGACCGCTACCGCGTCTACACTCCGCCCGCCCTGCGCGATGACGTGGCCGCGGCGTTGCGGGAGCTGTGGACGGATGCCGCCTGATCCAGCGGCTTGGATGCCGGTTCAAGAAACTGAGTTCAAGAAACTGAACCGGCAGCGGCTCCCCGCACCCGGAGGAGGGGCGGAAATCCCTAGCCGCAGAGGGCGCTCTCATCCTGATTGACAGCAGCCCGCCTTGGTACGAAACTTGACTGTCTCGTCGATTGTCTGGCTTATCTCGTGAAGTTCTCAACCGCTCCCCTGACCCCTTTCGGGGAGCATGAACTCGGAAAGGAGAGGAGTTCGGTATGAGAGTGAAAATCTTGATCTTGGGCCTGGCGGCCCTCCTGGTCTGGACGCTGCCAGCGCTCGCCCAAGGCAACCCCACCGGCAAGCTGTCCGGACGGGTCACGAGCGACGACCAGCCGCTCCCCGGCGTGCTGGTGACCGTGGCCTCCCCCAACCTGCAGGGGACCAAGACGACCTCGACGTCGGAGAACGGCGACTACCTGTTCCCGTCGCTGCCGCCCGGAGAGTACACCGTCACCTTCGAGCTGCAGGGCCTGGAGACGGTCAACCGGGAGCTGCGGATCGCCGCCGCCCAGACCGTTCCCCTGGACGTGGAAATGGCGGCCTCCACGATTACAGAAGAGATCACGGTGACCGGCACCCTGGAAAACATCTCCCAGGGCGTGCAGTCGGCGACCACCTATACGAAGACCCTGGTCGACGAGCTGCCGGCGGGGCGTACGATCAACCAGATCGTGGCCCTGTCGCCGGGCGTCCAGCCCAACGGCCCGTCCAAGAGCAGCGAGACGGGGTTGGGCAACATCACGATCTCCGGCGCGCCCACCTACGAGAACCTCTTCCTGCTCAACGGCGTGGTGCTCAACGAGAACATCCGCGGCCAGGCGTTCGACCTGTTCATCGAGGACGCCATCCAGGAGACCACCACGGCGACGGCCGGCGTCTCGGCCGAGTACGGCCGCTTCTCGGGCGGCGTGGTCAACGTCATCACCAAGTCGGGAGGCAATGACTTCTCCGGCTCCCTCCGCACCACCCTCAACAACCAGAAGTGGCAGGAGAAGACGTCGCTGACCACCACCCAGACGGACGACACGGTACCGACCTACGAGGCGACCCTGGGCGGCCCCATCCTGCGCGACCGCCTGTGGTTCTTCCTCGCCGGCCGCGACCGTGAGCTCAACGAGACGCGCAACACCGGGGCCTTCCGGGACGCCGCGGGGAACATCCTCCCGGGCACGAACATCCCGTACTCGAGAGTCGTGGACCAGCAGCGCTACGAAGGCAAGCTCACCGCCACGGTCACCCCACGGCACAGCCTGCTCGGCTCCTACAGCAAGATCGACGAGAAAGAGAACGGCAACTCGTTCCAGACCATCCTGGACCTCGCCAGCCTGGTCAACCGGGAGCTCCCCCAGGAGCTGTGGTCGATCAACTACACCGGCACTTTCACCGACGCGCTGCTGCTGACGGCCCAGTACTCCGAGCGCGAATTCTCCTTCATCGGCTCGGGTGCCACGTCGACCGACCTGATCGCGGGCACGCTGCTGCTCGACCGTTCCCGCGGCAACGCGCGTTACCATTCGCCGACCTTCTGCGGCGTCTGCGATCCCGAGGAGCGCGACAACACGAACGCTCTCGCGAAGGTCTCCTACTTCCTTTCCAGCGGCGGCCTGGGCTCGCACGACCTGGTGGCCGGCTACGACACCTTCGAGGACATCCGCGTGGCCAACAACCACCAGTCGGGAAGCGACTGGCGGGTCAACACCACCGGGGCCACCATCACCAGCACCGCCATCTTCCCCGTCATCGCCAGCGACGGCAGCACGCTCATCACCTTCAACCCGATCCTGCGTTCGAGCGAGGGGACCAGCTTCAAGACCAACTCGTACTTCGTCAACGACACTTGGCGCTTCAGCGACCGGCTGACCCTGGGCCTCGGCCTGCGCTATGACCAGAACGACGGCGAGAACGCCGCGGGCCAGAAGGTCGCCGACGACTCCAACCTGAGCCCGCGCCTGGCGGCGACGTACGACACGCGGGGAAATGGCAACCTGGTCCTCCACGGGAGCTACGGCCAGTACGTGGCGGCGCTGGCCAACAGCATCGCCGACAGCAGCTCCGTGGGCGGTGTGCCCGCCGCCCTCCAGTGGGCGTACCGCGGGCCGGCGATCAGCGGCGTCAGTCAGGACGAGGCCCTGCGCCAGCTCTTCAACTGGTTCGCCACCGCCAACGGCGGCCTGCCCACCGTGGACAACCCGCTCGGCGGCGGCCTCCAGCCGGTGATCGGCGCCAGCATCCCCGGCGTCAACCAGCAGATCCGCGGCTCCCTCGATTCGCCCGACGTCACCGAGTACACCCTCGGCGTGACCGCGCGGATCGGCAGCCGCGGCCTCGTCCGGGCCGACGCCGTCTATCGCGACTGGGCCAACTTCTACCACCAGCGCACCGACACCTCGACCGGCCGGGTCTCGGGTCGGCTCGGCACCGTGGTGCAGAACTTCGACCTCACGCTGGTCGAGAACAACGACGATTTCTACGAGCGGACCTACAAGGGCCTGCACACCCAGTTCCGCTTCCGCGCCACCGACCAGCTCGATTTCGGCGGCAACTGGACCTTGTCGGAGACCGAGGGCAACTACAACGCCGAGAACCAGGGGAGCGGCCCGCTCACCGGCGGCCTGGGGAACTACCCGGAGTACCGCGACGTGCGCTGGAACGCCCCCAAGGGGCCCCTCGCCATCGACCAGCGCCACCGGGTGAACCTCTACGGGGTGTACAAGGTCTTCAGCAGCGACCGTCACAGCCTGAGCGCCAGCCTGCTCGAGAGCTACGCCTCCGGGCATCCGTACGAGGCGGCCGCCAACATCACCCTGATCAACCCCGCCACCCGGGCCAACTACGTCCCCAACCCCGGCTACCTCACGCCGCCCGTCCGGGTCGGCTACTTCTTCACCGAGCGGGGCGCGTTCACGACTCCCGACTACTTCCGGACGGACATCTCCTTGAACTACGACTTCCGGATCGGGAGCGTCGACCTGTTCGTCAAGCCGGAAGTGCTCAACGTATTCGACTCGCAGAAGGTGGACACCACGGACGTCAGGTACTTCGACACCACCGTCCTGACCGCCGACAACAACGCCGCCTGCCCGAACTCGCCGACGGGCCGCTGCCTGGCCTTCAACCCGTTCACCGAGACGCCGATCGAGGGCGTCCACTGGGTGAAGGGGCAGAACTTCGGCAAGGCCATCAACGCCCTCGGCTTCCAGTTGCCCCGGACCTACCGGGTCGGCATCGGCCTGCGGTTCTAGCCACCGCCGTTCGCAGGCAGGGGCGCAGCATGCTGCGCCCCTGCCGTCCTCTACTCTCCAGCCGAGATCTCTGCCAGCCGCGCCAAGGCGGTGCGCCAGCGATTCCGGTAGCTCTCCCAGACGGTGAGGCCGACCGACAGCGGCAGGCGCTGGAAGCCCTGCTGAAGGACGTCGATCTCGCAGCCGTCCGGGGCCGGGCGGAGCCGCAGGGTCAGGCGGGTGGGGGCGGGCCAGCCGGCATCCAGGCGTTCGAAGGAGAGCACCCAAACCTCGGGCGGGACGATGTCGAGAGTGCGGCCCCGCTCGCGCCACGGCGGGGCCGGCGGATCGACCCGCGGTGTGTCCCCCCGCAGGAGGAGCGTTCCTTCCGGGCCGGACTCCAGCTCCGCCTCGTCGGCGAGCCAGAGCGCCAGCTTCCCGGGCTCGACGAGCCAGCGCCAGGCCTCTTCCCGGGAGACAGCGAGACCCTGCCGGCGCCGGAGCTGCACGCCAGGGATGTCCCCCTCGCGGATGGCTTCCATTCGCTCCCTCAGTCCAGCAGGTTGCGCAGGGCCGCCGCGGCCTCTGGGTAGCGGAAGACGTAGCCCAGCTCCAGCAGACGATGGGGCACCGCCCGTTGGCCGTGGAGCAGCATGTCCGCCATCTCCCCGAGGACGGCCCGCAGGGCGAGGCCTGGGGCGGGCGCCAGGCTCGGCCGCCGCAGGGCGCGGCCCAGGGCGCGGCTGAACTCGCGATTGGTGAGCGGACGGGGAGCGGTCAGGTTGAAGGGCCCGCGGGCGTCCTCGCGCTCGAGCAGGAAGCGGATCGCGCCCACCTCGTCTGCGATGTGGATCCAGGGGACCCATTGGCGGCCGTTGCCCAGCGGCCCCCCCGCCATCAGGCGGAAGGGGAGCGCCATGCGCGGCAGGGCCCCGCCCTGGTCGCTCAGCACAATGCCGGTGCGCAGCACGGCCCGGCGCACCCCGAGCGACTCGATGTCGGCCGTGGAGCCCTCCCAGTCGACGCAGACGTTCGCCAGGAAGTCGTCGCCGGGGGGATCGGATTCGGTGACCACCTCGTCGCCTGAGGGGCCGTAGTAGCCCACGGCCGAGCCCTGGAGGAGCGCCCGCGGCTTCTCCGCGGCCTGGCGGAGAGCGGCCACCACGGCCCGGCCCGACTCGACGCGGCTGTCGCGGATGCGCCGCTTCTTCGCCTCGCTCCACCGCCCCGCGGCGATGCCCTCCCCCGCCAGGTGGACGACGGCCGTGTCGCCGTCAAGCAGGGACGACCACCCCTCGGCCGTCCTGCCGTCCCACTGGACGGCGCGCGTGCCGGGAGGGAGCGGGCCGATGCGCGCCGTGTCGCGCGTCAGGATGACGACCTCGTGCCCCGTCCCGCCCAGCTCGCGCGCCACCGCGCTGCCGATCAGACCCGTCCCGCCGGTGATCACGACCCGCATGGCACCCCTCCCGCGGCCTACACCGCCGCCAGCTCCTCCTCGAGGAGCTGGCGCTGGTGCAGGTCGGCGTAGAGGCCGCCGTGGGCGATGAGCTGCGAGTGGGTGCCGCGCTCCATGACGCGGCCGTGGTCGAGCACCAGGATCAGGTCCGCGTCCTTCACCGTCGAGATGCGATGCGAGACCAGGCACACCGTGCGCCCGTGGAAGACGATCCGCAGGTTGTCGAGGATCTGCTCCTCGGTCTGGGTGTCCACCGCGGAGAGGCAGTCGTCGAGCAGCAGGATGCGGGGGTCGCGCAGGAGCGCCCGGGCGAGGGCCACCCGCTGCTTCTGGCCGCCGGAGAGAGTGAGCCCTCGCTCGCCCACCACGGTGTCGAGCCCGTTGGGGAAGGTGGCGAGGTCGGCTTCCAGACCGGCGAGGCGCGCGGCGTCCATCACCTCCTCCTGGCTCACGTCGGGGCGGCCGAGGGCGATGTTCTTGCGGATCGTCTCCGAGAACAGGAACGTCTCCTGCGGCACCATGCCGATCGCGGAGCGCAGCCGGGCGAGCGGCAGCCGCCGCACGTCCACGGCATCCACCGCGAGCGCGCCCTCCGGCGGATCGATCAGCCGCGGGATCAGGGCGAGCAGGGTGCTCTTGCCCGAGCCGGTCCGGCCGACCACCGCCACCGTCTGCCCCGCGGCCACCTGGAGGTCGATCCCCGAGAGCACCGGCTCGGCGTCCTCCCGGTAGGCGAAGCTCAGGCCGCGGAAGGACACGTCCCCCAAGATGGCGCCGGGATCGACCAGCGGCTCTTCGTCGCGGATGGCCGGCTGGATGTCCATGATGCGGCGGATGCGGGCGAGAGACGCCAGGCCGCGCTGCGTCAGGTTCACCACCCAGCCGAGAGCGATCATCGGCCAGACCAGCCTTCCGAGGAAGAGCTGGAAGGTGACGAACTCGCCGACCGAGATCTGGCGCTGTATCACCAGCAGGCCGCCGAACCAGAGCACCGCCGCGAAGCTGAGACCGACCAGCAACTGGAGCAGGGGATGGAACGCCGTCGACCAGGCGGCGAGGCGGCGGTTGCCCTCCACGTAAGCCCGGTTGGTCCGCCCGAACTCCTCCTCCTCGCGGGCTTCCCGGGCGTAGGCCCGCACCACCCGCACGCCGGCGAGGCTCTCCTGCACCTTGGCCGAGATGGCGGCGAACTTTTCCTGTACGCCGGTGAAGTGGTGGTGGACCTTGCGCCCCATGACACTGGTGGCGGTCGCCACCAGGGGCGTGGTGATCAGCGCCACCAGCATCAGGGGGACGTTGATGCGCGCCATGAAGATGATGCAGCCGAGGCTCGTGAAGATGGTGTTGGTCAGGTACATCATCGCCGGACCGCAGAGCATCCGCACCGCCTGCAGGTCGTTCGTGGCCCGCGCCATCAGGTCGCCCGTCGGATGGTCCTGGAAGAAGGCAGGCGGCTGTTTTTCCAGGGACTCGAAGTAAGTGTTGCGCAGGTCGAACTCCACGTCGCGGCTCATCGCGACCAGGAGCATGCGCTGGACATAGCTGAACACTCCCTGGACGAGCGAGACGCTGACGATGAGGAGGGCGTAGTTCAGCAACGTCGCGCGGGAGGCGTGCTGGCGCACCGCGTCGACGGCATCGCCCACGAGGAGAGGAGTCATCAGGCTGATGACGACGGAGGCCAGGACCGAGGCCAGACCGAGGATCAGCTTCCTGCGATGGGGGCGGAGATAGGGCCAGAGATAAGAGAGGCGTTGGATCAAGGCGATGGCTCCCCGCGGAAGGATACCACCGCCCGAGGCGGCTCAGCGCCGTGTCATCGCCATCAGCCGGTGGGCGAGGCCGGCACAGAGGGCGATCAGGAGGAGGATCCCCATCACCACCCAGATCCGCCGCCCCTCGACGCCGGTCATCCAGAGCACGTAGGCGGGGCCGATCAGGACCGTCACCAGAAACCAGAAGCGCGCGCCCCAGCTCATGCGGCGGGGCGGCCCGGAGGGACGGGGATCCGCCATCTCAGCCCTCCTCCGCCCAGGTGGCTGCCAGCACGGCTCCGGCGCCGCCGGGATGGAGGGAGACCGTCCGGCCGTCCACCTCCAGGACTCCTTCGAGCCGCAGGATCGGTCGTCCCTCGGCCTCGTACTTGGCCTCATAGTTGGTGCGCGGCCCCTCATCCCACGGCCGGTCGCGCCGGGAGAGCCGCAGCCCGGGGTAGCCGGAGAGCAGCCCGCGGACCAGCTCGCCGTAATCGGGGAAGTCGGTGGCGAAGTAGAGCCGCCCTCCCCGCCGCAGCAGGCCGAGCACCAGGTCCACCGTCTCGGGGTCGAAGAGCCGGCGCTTGTGGTGGCGGCTCTTGGGCCAGGGATCAGGGAAGTAGACGTGCAGGGCCGAGGCGAAGCCGGCCGGCAGCGCGGAGGAGATCAGGTACTGGGCCTCGCCGCGCAGCGCGATCCAGTTGGCGAGCCCCCGCCGGCGGGCCCGCTCCACGAAGATGGCATGGTACTCGCCGGCCAGCTCGACGCCGAGGAAGCGGCGGTCCGGGCTCTCCTGGCAGCGGCGCAGGAGATAGCGCCCCTTGCCGAAGCCGATCTCCACCTCCCACTCGCCCGTCCCGGGCACCAGCTCGTCTAAGGGAAGCGGCGACGGCAGAGCGGAGAGATTGCGGTCCGCCGCGACGGTGGAGACCCGGGCGGGCTGGATCACAGCAGGTCCTCGCGGCCGCGCATCGCCAGCTCGGAAACCAGCTTCTTGATCTCCTGCGAGCGCGACTTGGAGCAGACCAGCACCGCGTCGCCGGTGCGGACGACCACGAGCCCTTCGACCCCCAGGACGGCGATCGTGCCCGTGTCGGCGAAGAGGAGGTTGCCGTGGGAATCCACCGCCAGGCGGTCTCCCCGGCCGGTGTTGCCCTGCTCGTCCCCGGGCAGCACCTCGTCGAGCGCTTCCCAGGAGCCGAGGTCGCTCCAGCCGCAGTCGAGTGGCAGGGTGATGATGCCGTCGAGCTTCTCCATCACCGCGTAATCGATCGAGTCGGCGGGGAGCCGGGCGTACAGCTCGCGCAGCCGGTCCGGCGCCGCGGCGATCTCCTCCAGCCCGCGGGCCAGCTGCGGCTGCAGCCGCTCCAGGGCGGCCAGCAACGCCGTGCCGCGAAAGACGAAGATGCCCGCGTTCCACAGGTAGTTGCCGGACGCCACGAAGCGGGCCGCGTTCTCGGCCGAGGGCTTCTCCACGAACCGCCGCACCCGGCGCACACCGTCCGCCTCCTCCCCCGGCTCCAGCTCCAGATAGCCATAGCCGGTCTCGGCCCAGCGCGGGACCACCCCGAGGGCCATTACCCGGTCCTCCCGCTCCACCACGTGCGCCGCGCGCTCCAGGGTCTCCCGGAAGGCGGCGGGATCCCCCACCCGGTGATCGGCCGGCAGCACCGCCACCACGCCGCGGCGGGCTTCCTCCGGCATGGAGAGCACGGACCAGCCGATGGCCGGGGCCGTGTTGCGGCCTTCGGGCTCGAGCAGGATCTGCTCGGGCGGCACCTCGGGCAGGTCCCGGCGCACTCGCTCCGCAAGGGCTTCCGTGGTGCACACCCAGACCGCCGCCGGCTCGACCAGCGGCCGCAGCCGCTCCAGGGTGGTGCGCAGCAGGCTGCGCTCCCCCTCCAGGGCCAGGAGTTGCTTGGGGTTGCGCCGGCGCGACAGCGGCCAGAAGCGCGTGCCGCTGCCGCCGGCGAGGATCAGCGCCCGCAAGCTGCGCCCTCCCCGGAAAGTCTGTGCTCTGGAATCACCTCTCGCATGGCGCGGGGGGAGTATACCCGCCCCTCCATCGCCGGCGCAGCGGGAACGCTGCCCCGGTTTTTCCCCCTTGCCGCACTATGGCAGGGACGGATCCGCCCTTCAACCGAACCTCGGACAGTTTACGGAGGAGAACGAATCTATGTTCAAAGATCGACTCGCGCCAGCGGCCCTCGTCCTCGCGATGCTCGTGGTCCTCTCTCCCGCTCCGTCCCAGGCGGCCCCCTGGTCGTGGACCACGGCGTCCGGGCCGGCAGCGGCGAGCCTCTTTACGAAAATCGAACGCTGGTGGGACCTCGTTCTGAGCCGTTCGGAGCAGCCGGCAAGGACCCGCGAGAAGCAGGGCTGCGCCATCGATCCGAACGGACAGCTCCAGTGCGGGACCGGCAGCGGCACGGTCGGTTCGACGGCGCCCGCGCCCGCCGCTCCTTCCGACTCCAGATAGCGCGGCGCCTCACGGGGCGGCGGGCGCACTGACCGCCTACTCCTCGCCCAGCTCCATTCCCATGATGTGGAAGCCGGCGTCCACATAGACGGTCTCGCCGGTGATGCCGGCGGCGAGCGGCGAGAGCAGGAAGAGTCCCAGGTTTCCCACCTCCTCGTGCGTCACGTTGCGCCCCAGAGGTGCGATGCCAGCCACCTTGTTGTACATCTTCATGAAGCCGGGGATGGAGCGCGCCGCCACCGTGCGCACCGGGCCCGCCGATACGGCGTTGACCCGCACGCCTTTCCTGCCCAGCTCGTAGGCCAGGTAGCGGACGGACGCCTCCAGGGCGCTCTTGGCGATGCCCATGACGTTGTACTTGGGCACCACCTTCTCCGCGGCGTAGTAAGTGAGCGTGACCAGCGCGCCGCCCTCGCCGAGGAGTGGCTCGGCCTCGCGGGCGACCGCCACCAGGGAGTAGGCGGAGATCTCGAGCGCCGTCCGCCAGTCGTCGCGAGTGGTCTCGATGTAACGCCCCTCCATGGCCGGGCGGGGAGCGAAGCCGATGGAGTGGACGATGAAGTCGAGGCTCCCCCAGGCGTCGCGCAGTCCGGCAAAAGTCGCCTTCAGCTCCTCCTCGTTGGTGACATCGCACTGGGAGAGCCGTGCCCCCGGCAGGTCACGGGTGAGCTTCTCCAGCTCCTCCTTCAGCCGCTCCCCCTGGTAACTGAAGGCCAACTCCGCGCCCGCCGCGGCGAGCTTCTCGGCGATGGCCCACCCGAGGCTCCGCGCGTTCGAGACTCCCATCACCAGGCCACGCTTGCCCTTGAGATCGATCTGGATCATGGCGGGGTATCTTATCCCGAAGCCTGACCGGCCCATCCTTCAAGGAAAGATCGCCATGGACCTCTTCGCCCTGACCCGCGCCCTCATCGACATCGACTCGACCACCGGACGCGAGCGGGAGGTCGGCGACTTCCTCTACTTTCATCTATACAGGCTCGCCGAGGGGACGGGCGGTGCGGTCGAGCGCATGCCAGTCGCGGGGGACCGCTGCAACGTGTTCGCGGCGTGGGGGGAGCCGGCCGTGGTGCTCTCCACCCATATGGACACCGTGCCGCCGTTCATCCCCTCCTCCGAGGACGGCGAATTCATCCGGGGGCGCGGGGCGTGCGACGCCAAGGGCGCCATCGCCGCCATGATCCGGGCGGTCGAAGAGCTGCTCGCCGGGGGGCGGCGGGGCTTCGGCCTGCTGCTGGTGGTGGGCGAGGAGACCGACAGCCTCGGCGCCCACGTGGCCAATCGCAACCCGCGAGGCTCGCGGTTCCTGATCGACGGCGAGCCCACGGAGAACCGCCTGGCCCTGGGCTCGAAGGGAGCGCTCTACCTGAAGGTCGAAGCGGCGGGCCGGTCGGCCCACTCGGCCTATCCGGAGCTGGGCGCGTCCGCGATCGACCGTCTCCTCGACGCCCTGGCGCGGCTGCGGGCGGTGCCGCTCCCCTCCGACCCGGTCCTGGGCGAGACCACCGTCAGCGTCGGCACCCTCGCCGGCGGACGCGCCCCCAACGTGGTGGCCGATCGGGCCCGGGCCGAGGTGATGATCCGCACCGTGGGAGAGACGGACGGGCTGCGCCGCGACCTCGCCATGGCCGTGGAAGGGGTCGAGGGGGTCCGCATCGCGGAGGTCCGCGAGACGCCGGCCGTGCATCTCTCCTCGCTGCCGGGCTTCGAGACCACCGTCGTCAAGTACACCACCGACGTGCCCCGGCTGGGGGCCTGGGGCCAGCCCTTCCTCCTCGGGCCCGGGAGCATCCACGTGGCGCACACGCCGGAGGAGCGGATCGCCAAGCGCGATCTGGAGAAGTCGGTGCACCTCTACAGGGAGATGGTCTGCCGCCTGCTGGACCGGTAGACTCTGCACCACCGTAGGGGTGGTCTCAGAGGAGTTCTCATGGAGAAAAAGATCGAGGTCGGAATCCTGGGCGCCACCGGCACGGTGGGCCAGCGCTTCGTGCAACTGCTGGAGAACCACCCCTGGTTCGATCTGAAGTGGCTCGCGGCCAGCGACAGGAGCGCGGGTAAGCGCTACCGCGAGGCCTGCTCCTGGCAGCTCGAAGGCCCGCCGCCTGCGGCGGCGGCCGACAGCGTCGTCGAGGAGTGCGTGCCCGGGCGGGGGCCGCGGCTGGTCTTCTCCTCCATGGCGTCCAACCTCGCCGGTGAGATCGAGCACGAGTTCGCCGCCGCCGGCCATATCGTGGTCTCCAACTCCAGCCATTACCGGATGACACCGGACGTGCCCCTGCTGGTGCCGGAGATCAATCCGGGCCACCTGGGGCTGCTCTGCACCCAGCGGCGGGAGCGGGGATGGGAGGGCGCCATCGTCACCAATCCCAACTGCGCCGCCGTGGTGCTGGTGATGCCTCTCGCCGCTCTGCGCCCGTTCGGCCTCAAGCGGGTGATGGTCACCACCTTTCAGGCGGTCTCCGGCGCCGGCTACCCCGGGGTGGCTTCCCTCGACATCCTCGGCAACGTCATTCCTTATATCGGAGGCGACGAGGAGAAGAAGGTCGAGAGCGAGCCGCAGAAGATCCTGGGCGAGCTCGCGGATGGTCACATCCGGCCCTCGCCGTTCACCGTCAGCGCGAGCTGCAACCGGGTGCCATCCATCGACGGCCACCTGGTCACGGCGAGCGTCGAGCTCAAGAACCGTCCCGGGCGCGAGGAGGTCCTCGCGGCCCTCACCTCTTTTTCCGGGCTGCCCCAGGAGCGGAACCTCCCCTCGGCCCCGCGGCAGGTCATCCATCTGATGGACGCGCCGGATCGTCCCCAGCCCCGCAAGGACGCTGGCCTCGAGCGCGGCATGGGGACCGCCGTCGGGCGGGTGCGCGAGTGCAACCTCCTGCACTGGAAGTTCGTGGCGCTCTCGCACAACGTCCTGCGCGGCGCCGCCGGGGCGGCGCTGCTCAACGCCGAGCTGATGAAAAGCGAGGGGCTGCTCGGCGCGTCATGATCGTCATGAAGTTCGGCGGCAGCTCGGTCGACACCGCCGCGTCGATCGAGCGGGTGGCGGGCATCGTGCGCGCGAGCCTCGGCCGCCGGCCCGTGGTGGTGGTCTCCGCCATGGGCAAGACCACCCGCAAGCTGCTCGCGGCCGGCGAGGCCGCGGCCGCAGGCGACCGGGACGCGACCCGAGCGGCCTTCGATGAGCTGGAGACGTACCACCGGCGGGAGTCGCACGGCGTGGTGCCCCCCGCGGGCCGCTCCGCTCTGGACGCGGCGCTCGATTTCTTCTTCAACGAGCTTAAGACCCAGCTCGACGAGCTGGGCTCCACCCGGGCGTTCACCCCGCGGGCCACCGACGCCGTGGCGAGCTATGGCGAGCTGCTGGCGAGCACCCTGCTCTGCTTCGCCTTCGGCCAGGCCGGCATCGACGCCGCCTGGATCGACTGCCGGCGGGTGGTCGTGACGGACGCTGAGTTCACCCGCGCCCGGCCGCTCTACGGCCCCACCGACGCCCGCCTGCGCAAGGCGATGCTGCCGCTCCTGCGCGCCGGCCGGGTGCCGGTGGTGGGCGGCTACGTGGGGGCCACCCTCCAAGGGGTCACCACGACGCTCGGCAAGGAGGGATCGGACTTCTCCGCCGCCATCGTGGGCGCCGCCCTGGGCGCGGAGGAGGTGCAGATCTGGACGGACGTGGACGGCATGCGGACCGCCGATCCCGAAGTCTACCCCGGCGCGCGGCGCATCCGCACCCTCTCCTTCGCCGAGGCGCTGGAGCTCTCCTGCTCCGGGGCCAAGAAACCCCACTATGGCACCCTGGGGCCGGCAGGCCGGGCGGACGTGCCCATCCGCATCCTCGACTCGCGCAACCCTGGGGCCCAGGGCACGGTGATCGGCCGGCGCAACCCGGAAGCGCCGCCCATCATCAAGTCGATCGCCTGCCGCGCCAACGACCACCTGATCTGCGCCCGGGCCTCGGACGTGGCGGCGGGCGATGGGCTCCGCAGCCAGCTCTTCGAGATCTGCGACCGCTTCCGTCCGGCGCTCCTGGTGCTGGACGCCTGCGGCGGCGGGGCCGACCTCGCCCTCGACCGCCACGACCGGCTCCCCGAGGTCCACGCGGCCCTGCTCTCGGCCGTCGGGCATGCCGCCGAGCTTGGGGTCACGCCCGGCCGCACGGTCGTCTCCCTGGTCTCGGAGGACCTCGCCACCCATCCGGAGCTGGTGGAGCGCGTCCTGGCGGCGGGGCGGGACTTCGCGCCGCGGCTCCTCCTCGCGGGTGTGGCCGCGCCCACCGTGCGGCTCCTGGCGGAAGAGGACCAGGTCCCCGGGCTGATCGCCAGGCTCCACGAGGAGCTGCTGCCGGGCGGACCCGGCGAGGTGGTCGAATGAGCCGCCTGGCTCTCGTCGGCTACGGCCGGATGGGACGCCTCGTCGAACAGCTCGCACCGGCGCACGGCTTCGAGGTGGCCCTCCGCCTCGACGGCGCCGCCAATGCCGGGGGTTCCGGCATCACCGCTGAGACTTTCCAGGGCATTGATGTCGCGATCGACTTCTCCACCGCCGCCGCGGTGCCGACGAACGCCGAGCGGATCGCTTCGCTCGGCGTCCCCCTGGTGGTGGGCACCACCGGCTGGGGGAGCGAGTTGCCGCGGGTGCGGGAGGCGGTCGAGCGACACGGCGCGGGGCTGCTCCACGGCGCCAACTTCTCGGTGGGCGTGCAGGTCTTCTACCGGCTTGCCGAGGCGGCGGCCCGCCTGCTGGCGGAGGAGATCCCATATGACGCCTGGGCCTATGAGATCCACCACAAGATGAAGAAGGATGCCCCCTCGGGCACCCTGCTCCAGATCCTGAAGGTCATGGAAGGAGCGGGCTATCGCCGGCCGATCAATGCGGCGAGCAACCGCGCCGGGCATGTCCCCGGCACCCATCAGATCGGTTTCGACTCCGAGGCGGACACGATCCTGCTCGAGCACCGGGCCCGCAGCCGGGCGGGGTTCGCCCACGGCGCGCTGCGCGCCGCCCGCTGGATGATCGGCCGCCGGGGCTTCTTCGAGTTCAGCCAGGTCTGGGAAGAGATCGTCCGGGAACGAAACTAGCAAGGAACGAATCTAGAATAGAGGAGACTCGCGCCACCCCCACCAAGGCGCGCCTGGAGAACACCATGTTTCAAGGATGCGGTACCGCGATGGTCACCCCCTTCCGGTCCGACCTGTCGCTCGACGAGGAGAGCCTGCGCCGGCTGGTGCGCCGCCAGATCGAAGCGGGGATCCACTTCCTGGTCCCCTGCGGCACGACGGGCGAGAACCCCACCCTGACCCGCGAGGAGCACCTGCGGGTGGTCGAGATCACCCTGGAGGAAGCCCACGGCAGGACCCCCGTGCTGGCCGGCTGCGGCGGCAACGACACGAACGAGGTCGTGGAGCTGGCCCTCGACCTCGAGGGCTTGGGGGCGGACGGCCTGCTCGTCGTGACCCCTTATTACAACAAGCCCACGCCGGAGGGGCTGTACCAGCACTACCGCGCCGTGGCCAGGGCCACCCGGCTACCCATCGTGGTCTACAACGTCCCCGGCCGCACCGGGACCAACGTGGACCCCGCGACGCTCGCGCGGCTGGCGGAGATCGAGACCGTGGTGGGGGTCAAGGAAGCCTCGGGCAACGTCTCCCAGATGGCGACGATCTTCCAGACCGTGCCCGAGAGCTTCGCCGTGCTCTCGGGCGACGACGCCATCACCCTGCCGCTGATCGCGCTGGGAGGCGTGGGGGTCATCTCGGTCGTCTCCAACGAGGTCCCCTTCGCCATGGCGCGGCTGACCTCGCTCTGCCTGGAGGGGGACTTCCCTGCCGCGCGCGAGATGCAGCGTCGGCTCCACCCTCTGATGGAAGTCAACTTCATCGAGTCCAACCCCGGTCCGGTCAAGGCGGCCCTCGCCCTCATGGGGCTGATCGAGCCGGTCTTCCGGCTGCCCATGGTGCCGCCGAAACCCGAGAGCCTGAAGAAGATCGAGAAGGTCCTGCTCGGGCTCGGCCTGATCCCGGATACGCCGGAGGAGGAGACCGCCTCCGTGGAGGCCCGGATTGCCGGCTGAGGCCGCCCTCGCCTCCCTCCGCGAGGAGATCGAGCGGCTCTACGCCGAGCCGCCGGACTTCTACGGACCGCAGCACCGGGACCTCTTCGAGCGCTTCAAGGCAGCGCTCAACCGGGGCGAGATTCGCGCCGCCGAGCCGGATCCCGGCTCCCCTACCGGCTGGCGGGTGAACCCCTGGGTCAAGCAGGGCCTCCTCGCCGGCTTCCGCATGGGGGAAATCGTGGACATGTCCGTGGGCGGCCCCGCCGGCGCCCGCCTGCCGTTCCTCGACAAGGCGACCTACCCGCTCCGCCGGCTGGACCCCGGCGCGGGAGTGCGGGTGGTCCCGGGAGGCTCGTCCATCCGCGACGGCTGCTACCTGGGGCGGGGCGTGATCTGCATGCCGCCCATGTACGTGAACGCGGGCGCCTGGGTGGACGAGGGCTCGCTGATCGACTCCCACGCCCTGGTGGGGAGCTGCGCGCAGGTGGGCCAGCGGGTCCACCTCTCCGCCGCCGCCCAGCTCGGCGGCGTGCTGGAGCCGGTGGGTGCCTCGCCCGTCATCGTGGAAGACGACGTCCTGATCGGCGGCAACTGCGGCGTCTACGAGGGGACCGTGGTCAAGCGCCAGGCGGTGTTGGGCGCGGGGACCATCCTCACCCGCTCCACCCCGGTCTACGACCTCGTGCGGGAGATGATCCACCGGGCCACGGACGAGTTGCCGTTGGTCATCCCCGAGGAGGCGGTGGTGGTGCCCGGCTCCCGCGCCGTCTCCCGGGGAGCCGGCAAGGGCTGGGGGCTCTCCCTCTACACGCCCGTCATCGTCAAGTATCGCGACGCTGCGACGGACGAGCGGGTGCAGTTGGAGGAGTGGCTGCGGTAGGACCTCGTTCGCGCAACGCCCGCAGCAGCACCACCTGCGTCGCCGCCGAAGGCGATCCCACCTGGGCGCGAAGCAGCATCTTCACCTTGCTCTCCAGCGCAGCGGCGATCGGGCTCTCGGGCTCGAACGGGAAGGTGAGGAAGCCTACCCGGCCGCCGGGGAAACCGAAATGGCCGTCGGCGCCGTCCACCTTGATCGGGATCAGGTTGGGATGACGGCCGGCGAGGCCCCAGAAGAGCGAGGCGCTCGGCGTGCCCAGCCTCTCCCACGTGTCGTCCACGATCACGACGAGCGGCCGGCGCTCGGCGGCAGCGAGGAGCCCATCGAGGAACGCCGGGGAAGACTCCAGCAGGACGACGGCCGGCTCGCCCTCCGGCAGACCGTCCAGGATGCGGGAGACCGACAGGGGCTCGGCGCACGGGAGCGGGCGGGCCCCCAGGCGCAGCACGAACAGATCGCGGTCCCCATCCCGGCAGGGCTGGGGCAAGACGACGCTCCTTCCTTCCGCGACGAACAGCTCCGCCGCCAGGCACCGCGCGTGGGCCGGGCCCACGGTGACAGTCGGCAGGGAAGACGGGAGATCCGGCCGCTGACCCCGCCGCTGCCAGGCGCGCCAGGCGCGGCGCAGCTCGGGCAGCCCGTCCACGGGTGAGTAGAGGAAGGACCGGCTGCGCTCCTCCTCGTCCAGGCCCACCAGAGCGGCCAACATCGGAGAGAGGGGGACGGCCCGGCCCTGGCCATCCGTGATCTGCCCGATGGTGGCGTTGAAGGCCTTGCCCCGCGCCTCCAGCGTCTGGAGCGGCAGGAAGTTGGCCGGCTGGCGCGCCCGCCGGCCGAGGGGGGAGAGGGCCTCCCAGAGGGCGGGGCACTCCCCCTGGATCACCGCGTCGGCATCGAGGATCGGATCCATCCCGGCGCATCTTATAGGCTCGGGGGGTTGCAAGGCTCTCCGGAAGCCCGTTGAAGAGGAGGTGCGCGATGCAAGAGCTGTGGGAAGCAATCCGCTGGCTGACCGAGCCCTACGCGGGCTCCCATTCCTTTTCGGTGGCTGAGATGTGCCTGCGAGCCGCGGGGATCTACCTCGCTGGCTGGGCCATCCTGCGGATCGGCGGCAACCGCTTCCTCGGGCAGGAGACCGCCTTCGACATCGTCCTCGCCTTCGTGTTGGGCTCCACCCTGAGCCGCGCCATCAACGGTTCCGCCCCCCTGGCGGTCACCTTGGCCGCCTCCGCCCTCCTCGTGATCCTCCACCACCTCCTCGCCTGGGTCAGTTGGCGCTCCCGCCGTTGGGGGCAGATCCTCAAAGGCCGCCCCGAGGTGCTCATCCAGGATGGCCGGCGCCTGGAGGACGCCCTCCGGCGGTACCGGATCAGCGCCGGGGATCTGGAGGAGGCGCTCCGGCTGAACGCCCATCTGAAGGACCCCACCCAAGTGGACGAGGCCCGCTTCGAGCGTAACGGCTCCATCAGCGTGATTGAAAGGAAGAGGGAGCCTCACGTTCTGGAGGTCCGGGTCCAGGACGGGATCCAGACGGTGCGGATCGAGATCGGGTAGACCCGCCCGGTTGAAGGATTGCGCATCTTCCACTAAAATCTGGGGCACCCCTGGTTCAGGCACCCGTACGGGAAGGCCTGTCCGGAAACTCCCACCTCAGTGCGCGTCGGGTTCGGTCTCAGGAGCGCGTCGTCGCTGCACCTATGAGGCGGGACGAAACAAAGGAGGACCTTCCCATGACCACCGCGACCGTCGAGACCCTGCCGTTTCAAGCCGAGACCAAGCAGCTCCTCGACATCATGATCCACTCGCTGTACTCGAACAAAGAGATCTTTCTGCGCGAGCTGATCTCCAACGCCTCCGACGCCCTGGACCGGCTCCGGTTCGAGGCGCTGACCCGGCCGGAGCTCCTGGAGGGCGACGAGAAGCTCGAGATCCGCTTGGAGGCGGACCGGCAGAACCGCACCCTGACCATCCACGACAACGGCATCGGCATGAACCGCGAGGAGGTGATCGCCAACATCGGGACGATCGCCAAGTCCGGTACCCGCGAGCTGGTCGAGCGCCTGAAGCAGGGCGAGTCCCAGCAGTCCATCGCCGAGCTGATCGGCCAGTTCGGGGTCGGCTTCTACTCTTCCTTCATGGCCGCCGACCGCGTCGTGCTGGTCACCCGCCGGGCCGGCGAGTCGCCCGCCACCCGTTGGGAGTCGACCGGCGACGGCACCTATACCATCGAGGAGACGGAGAAGCCCGGCCGCGGCACGTCCATCACCCTCCATCTCAAGCCCGAGGACAAGGAGAACGGCCTCGACGAATTCTCCGACCGCTGGGTGATCAGCCGCATCGTCCGCCGCTACTCGGACTTCGTGAGCTACCCGATCATCCTCAAGGCCGAGAAGGACCCCGAGATCGAGGATCTCGCCAAGGAGAAGGAGACGGGGGAGAAGCCCGTCATGCCTCTTGAGGAAAAGGTCCTCAACTCGATGAAGCCGATCTGGACGCGGCCGCAATCCGAGGTCACCCAGGACGAGTACAAGGAGTTCTACAAGCACATCTCCCACGACTGGAACGAGCCGCTCAAGGTCTTCTCCTACAAAGCCGAGGGCAGGGTCGAGTACCAAGCCCTGCTGTTCATCCCCTCAGAGGCGCCGTACGACCTGTACTACGTCGCCTCGAAGCCGGGCCTGCAGCTCTACGTCAAGCGCGTGCAGATCCTGGAGAAATGCGAGGACCTGCTCCCCCACTACCTGCGCTTCCTGCGCGGCGTGGTGGACTCGCCCGACCTGGCGCTCAACGTCTCCCGCGAGATGCTCCAGCAGGACCGCTTCATCACCCTGATGCGCAAGGGCCTGACCAAGAAGGTGCTCGACGTGTTGCAGGAGATGAAGGACGGCGAGCATGAGACCTACCTCAAATTCTGGAAGGAGTTCGGCCGCGCCATCAAGGAGGGGGTCAGCTCGGACTATGAGAACAAGGAGAAGCTGCTCGAGCTGCTGATCTTCCAGTCCTCCAACCACCCGACGGAGCTCACCACGCTCAAGGAATACGTCGGGCGGATGAAGGAGGGGCAGAACGAGATCTTCTATCTGACCGGCGAGTCGCGCTCGCAGGTCGAGAGCTCACCTCATCTCGAGGCGATCAAGGAGAAGGGCTTCGAGGTGCTCTACCTGGTCGACACCGTCGACGAGCTGCTGACCCAGTCGCTCCACGAGTACGGGGGCAAGAAGCTGAAGTCGGTGGGCAAGGGTACGGTCTCGCTGGGCAGCGAGGAGGAGAAGAAGCAGACCGAGGAGGAGCTGAAGGCCCAGGAGGAAAAAATGAAGCCGCTCCTCGACGCCATCCAGAAGAAGCTCGACGAGCACGTCAAGCAGGTCCGCCTCACTAACCGTCTGACCGCCTCGCCGGTCTGCCTGGTGGGCGCCGAGCACGACTACAGCCCGCAGCTCGAGAGGCTCCTCCAGAAGGGGAAGGGCGGCGGCCCCAAGCAGCGCCGCATCATGGAGCTCAACCCCAAGCACGACATCCTGACCAAGATGGGCGAGCGCTTCGAGAAGGACGCGGCGGACCCGCTCCTCGAAGACTACTCCCACCTGCTCCTCGGTTACGGCCTGATCGCCGAAGGAGGCGAGCTGCCCGATCCCGTGCGCTTCAACCGCGCGGTGGCGGACCTGATGGCGCGGGGGGTGTAGGGAGACCGTTTTCCGTTCCCCCTCTCCCGTCAGGGAGAGGGGGTTGGGGGTGAGGCTTCGGAGGGAGGACGGCTCCTATCGATTGAAACCTCTGGGTATCAATTGCCGGTTACTGGGTCTTTGCCCAGCGGAGCGGTATCCGCTTCGAAGCCTCACCCCCTGGCCCCCTCTCCCTGACGGGAGAGGGGGAACGCGGCTAAGGTATGGCTTGGGACCACCCCGCCAAACCGCCGCTCCCGCCGGTTGAACTCCCGCACGGCATCGGCTAAATCGGCGCCGGTGAAGTCGGGCCACATGCGGTCGGTGAAGAGCAGCTCGGCGTAGGCGCACTCCCAGAGCAGGAAGTCCGAGAGCCGCTTCTCGCCGCCGGTGCGGATCAGCAGGTCCACGTCCGGCGCCGGGCGGCCCTCGTGCGGCGGATCGGCGAGCAGGCGGGCGAAGGTCTCGCGGGAAGGCTCCTCCTGTCCCCGCAGGCGGCTGGCGGCGCGGAGGATGGCATCGCGGGCCGAGTAGTCCACCGCGATCCGTAGGAGAAAGCGGTCCGCCGCGGCCGTCCTCGCCTCTGCCTCCTCGACCACCCGCACCAACCCCGGGGAGAGCCGGTCCCGGCGGCCGATCACCGAGATGCGGACGCCGTTTTCCGCGCACTTGGCGGCCTCGGCCGTGAGATAGCTGCGGAACAGCCGCATGAGCGCCCGCACCTCCGCGTCGGGCCGGCGCCAGTTGTCCGAGGAGAAGGCGAAGAGCGTCAGCGTGCCCACCCCTAAGTCGGCGGCGGCCTCGACCACTCGGCGGACCGTCTCCACGCCCGCCACGTGGCCCGCCGTGCGCGGCTTCCCTCGGGAGACGGCCCAGCGGCCATTGCCGTCCATGATGATGGCCACGTGCAGGCCGGCCCCGGACGGGACGACCTCGGGAGCGAGCCGCAGCGGCGCGCTCATCAGAAGAACTCCCGGCCGCGGTCCGCCCGCTCGATCACCTCCGTGTGGCCCTGCACCCAGGCCAGGGCGCGGATGGCAAAGCCACGCGGACCGTCGCCCAGGCGCAGCTCCGGATCCTTCCGCAGCAGGGCATCGACCACTTCAGGATGGCCGTTGGCCACCGCCTGCTCCAGCGCGGTCCAGCGGATCGGACCGTGCAGCCGGGGATTGGCACCGGCCTGGAGAAGCACCTCCACGATCTCCGGCTCGCCCTGGGCCGCCGCCAGCATCAGCGGCGTCAGCCCGTTGTCGCCCCGGCCGTCCGGCTTGGCGCCGGCCGCGAGAAGGGTCTGGACCGAGCCGAGCTGGTTCTTGTGGACGGCATGCAGCAGCGGCGTCCAGCCGTTGGGACCCGAGTCGTGCAGCTCGGGATCGGCCCCGGCGCGGACCAGCTCCGCGATCGCGTCGGTCCGCCCGGTGCGCGCCGCCCAGTCCAGGGCTGTGAAGCCGTGCGTGTCCTTGCCGTTCACCTCTCCCCGCAGCCGCACCTCGCGACGCAGCTTCTCGACCGACCCGGAGACCGCGGCCTTCTCCATTGCCGACTCGGGCCGGGCCCGCGGGAGCAGCGAGGTCAGCGTCCAGAAGCCCACCGCCGCCAGGATCGCGAGCGTCAGCGCGATCCAGAAGAGAACCCGGTACCTCACGTCGCATCCTCCTCGATAAACGACTTTGTTCTACAAAGTATCCGGGCGCGGGACGGCCCCTGCTCACCCCTCCCGGGTGGCCTGGATGATCGCCTCCATGTGGTCGAGGTAGCGCTCCAGGGCCCGGCGGCCGGGTGAGGTGAGCCGGTAGTCCGTCTTGGGCACCCGGCCCTCGAAGTACTTCGCGCAGGCGATGTAGCCCGCCTCCTCCAGCTTGCGCGCGTGGACGCTCAGGTTGCCGTCCGTCGTCTTCAGCAGCCGCTTGAGGTCGTTGAAACTCAGGTGGTCGTTGACGGCGAGGGCACTGACGATCCCGAGCCGCATCCGCTCGTGGATGAGGCGGTCGAGGTCCAGTGCCGTCTGCGGGGCGGGAGCTGAGACAGCCACGTCCGCTCCCTCCGCTTCGGCGGCATCGCCGTCGTGGCGCTGCAAGGCCTTGCGCTCAGCCACCGTGCCTCCTCGCGATCACAGCGCCGAACAGCACGTGCAGCCCGCCGAATCCGGCCGCCAGCAGGGCGTTCCCCCAGGAGGCGGGAGCCACCAGGGCGACGGCGCCCAGCGTCATGAAGGCGAGCCCCATCACCGGCACGGTGCGCACCGAGAAGGCCCCGCCGGTGACCACGCCGGTGCCATACAGGAGAAGCCAGAGCCCCGGCAGCACGTCCACGTTGCCGGCCGCGAACAGGATCGGCGTCAGCAGGGCGCCCGCGATGAGCGGCGGGAAGAGGCTGAGGGCGAACCGGCGGCCCGGGCGGGAGAACAGGTTGAACGGAGAGGAGCGGCGCGCCTTCCACACGATGGCGCCGGTGGTGATCAGGAAGGCGACCAGCGCCTCCCACAACCAGACCAGGAGCCAGCCCCAGACCGTCTCCTGCCGGGACGCCACGTACGCTGCGGCCAGCGCGGTCGCTCCCACCGCCACCTCGCCGAGGCCGGACACGTCGGTGAAGTAGGCCGCCCCCTCCATCGTCTCCCGGATGAACCGCAGGTTGTCCATGGCCCGCAGGTGGAGGGCCGGAGGAGGAACGGGGCGGGGGCGGGCGGTCTGCGGATCGGTCACGGTGTCACTGTACGACGATGGCGCGCGATCGTCAAGCACTTTTCAACGCAAAGCAAGCCCTGCCTCTACGGCAGCAAGATCTATGCGGGGGAGCCTTTCGCTTCGGCCTGCTTCTTCGCCAGACCGGAGACCATTCCCACCATGGACATCAGACCCATGGACTTGCCCATGGAGAGCTCCTTGCCGAACACTTTGTAGACGATGTCCTGCGGCACCTCGGCCACCTGCTCGGGCGGAGCGCCGGAGAGGGTCTCGTCCAGGATCACCGCCATGGCCTTGGCGGAGATCCCCTGGGGGTTCTCGACGGCGAAATGGAAGTCGAGCGTGCCGTCCGGCCGCTCCTCGCCGAAGATGTAGGCTTCCGACTCGCAAGCCGGCACCTGGTGCTCGGGCGCGAAGGGCCGCCGCGCGATCCGCGGCGGCACCTCCTCGAAACGGCCGGCGATGTCGATCAGGAGCTGGATGCGCTCGTTGCGGTCGGGGACCATCGCGAGCATCTCCAGGGTCTGGGTCAGCTTCTCCGGTACGGCCATTTCAACCTCGACTTCAGCGCTCGATGGGAACCCCCACCAGGTTGCCCCACTCCGTCCAGCTCCCATCATAGTTCCGGACCTGCTTATAGCCCAGCAGATGAGTGAGGACGAACCAGGTGTGGCTGCTGCGCTCGCCGATGCGGCAGTAGACGACGACGTCGTCGTCGGGCTTGAGCCGCGCTTCGTTCTCGTAGAGGGCGCGCAGCTCCGAGGCCGGCTTGAAGGTGCCGTTGTCGGGATTGACCGCCCTGGCCCAGGGGATGTTGGCCGCGCCGGGGATGTGGCCGCCGCGCAGCGCGCCCTCATTCGGGTACTCCGGCATGTGGAGCCGCTCGCCGCTGTACTCCTGGGGGCTGCGCACGTCCACCAGCGGCTTCTTCGCCTCGACGTGCTTGAGCACCTGGTCGCGGAAGGCGCGGATCCGCTTGTCGTCCCGCTCCCGGGCTTTGTAGTCGCTCGCCGGGTAGCTGGGCACGTCCTTGCTCAGAGGCCGCCCCTCGTTGACCCACTTGATGCGGCCGCCGTCCATGATCTTGGCCTTGTCGTGACCGAAGAGCTGGAACACCCAGAAGGCATAGGTGGCCCACCAGTTGTTACGGTCGCCGTAGAAGACGACGGTGGTGTCCCGGGTCACCCCGATGCGCCGCATCAGGGCCTCGAACCCCTCGCGGCCGAGGTAGTCCCGCCGCACCGGGTCGTTGAGGTCGCGCGTCCAGTCCACCTCGACCGCGCCCGGGATGTGCCCGGTGGAATACAGCAGGGGATCCTCGTTCGACTCGACGATCCGGGTTCCGGGATCCTCCAGGTGGTCCGCGACCCAGTCAGTGGAAACCAGGACATCGGGATTGACGTAACCACGGCTCTCGATCTCGCTCATGTCGGCCTCCTTTTCGCTCCCTTGCCGCAAGGCAGCCCTCTATTTGTGACCAAGCCTATCACCATAGACATAGTGCCGGCCAAGGCCCGCTTCGCGCCCTTGCTTCCCGGGCAGCTATTGGATATAATTTTGCAACTTTCTAATTCTTTTGCGGGGGAGGGGGCGAGGGATCCCCGCGCAGGGGATAGGCGGGCGCTGCCGGCCGTGGTGGCCGTCTCTTCGGCCTGCCTGCAGGAGACCCTATGTCCGGTCCTACGTCCCATCGTCTCACTGCCTTCACCCTCGCGCTGTCCGTCGGAGCGTTGTCCGTCGCCCCGGTGGAAGCCGCACAGAGTTCCCGTAGCGACCGCGCCCGGACCGGCGGCTCTGCCATCTGGGAGGGAATCTCGATCCGTACGTTGCTTCAGGCTGCGGTGGATTCCTGGTGGGGGATCGCGGCGTCCAAGGACAGCCCGCCGCCCAACCACCCGGGGAACCACCCGCCGGGGCAGATCCCCAGCCGGGAAGGCACGAGCGTCTGTCCACACGGTGGCAACAAACCTCCTGGAAATCCATGACATAGGCCTGATCCCGTCCGGCCGCTAGAATCTCATCGGCGCGGGCGGGATCTGGCTTCCAGGGTGAAGCGGAGACGAACGCGATGACGGAGTGGCACCCCGACCGTGAAGCGCTGGAACGCTTCCTCGGAGACGCGCTGCCCGACGGAGAGAGCCGGAGGATCGAACGGCATCTCTTCACCTGTCCGGCTTGCGAGGAGCGCCTCCTGTCGCTCCTGCCCGGCACCGCTCCGCTCTCCTCCCCACCGGATCAGGCCCAGGACTACCGCGGTCTGGTCCGGCGGCTTCTCGACGAGCACCGCTCGGAGATCGCGCGCCGCCGCCGTAGCCTCGCGGCGGAGCGGACCGCAGCCTCGGCGCTCTGGGGCGAGATCGAACCGCTCGATCAGGAGCGGCGCCGGACCCGGATCTGGGCGGACCCCCGGTTCCAGAGCTGGGGCTTCTTCGAGTTTCTGGTGGACCGCTCGCGCCAGGCGGTGGTCGAGGACGCCCGCACGGGGGAAGACCTGCTGCGGCTGGCCCTCGATGTGGCCGAGCAGCTCGACCGGGAGGAGTACGGCCCGGGCTCGGTGGAAGCCGCCAAGGCCCGGGCATGGTCCTGCCTCGGCAACGCCCTGCGCGTCCTCGGCGATTTCCGCGAGGCGGAGAGGGCCTTCCAGACGGCGGAGCTGTACCTTTCCCGGAGCTGGCTCGATCCGCTCGACGAGGCGCTCCTGTCGGAGCTCAAGGCACCCCTGCGCCGCGCTCAGCGCCGCTTCGAGGAAGCCCTGGAGCTGCTCGCGGACGCCATCGCCATCTACCGCGAGGTCAACGAGCCCCACTCCCAAGGCCGGGCCCTGATGACCAAGGGGGTGGTCCTCCAGTACAAGGGGGATTTCGAGGAGGCCGCAGACTGCTTCCGCACTAGCTTGTTCCTGCTCGACGGCGTCCGCGAGCCCCGCCTGGTGGGGATGAGCCAGTACAACCTCATCTCCTGCCTGCAGGACGCCGGCCACAACGCCGAGGCGGCGGCGCTGATCCCCGAGGCGAGACGGTTGATGGAGCAGGCAGGCACGCGCGCCGACCGGCTGCGCCTGCGCTGGGTGGAGGGACGAGTGGCCGCCGCCCTGGGACGGCCCGCCGAGGCCGAAGAGGCCCTCCTTGCGGCGCGGGAGGCCTTCACCGCGGACTCCCTCGCCTTCGACGCAGCCCTGGTCTCCCTCGACCTGGTCACCCTGTACCTGCGGCAAGGCCGGATCGAGGAGACCAAGCGTCTGGCCTCGGAGCTGCTCCGGATCTTCCAGTCCCGTGAGGTCCACCGCGAGGCCCTCGCCGCCCTCATCCTCCTCCAGCGGGCGGCCGAGATGGAGCAGCTCAACCTCGGCCTGGTCGAGGAGGTCGCCGCCTACCTGAAGCAGGCCCGCAACGACCCTCAACTGCCGTTCCGGCCCTAGCCGCTCCCCGTCTCGCTATGGGGAGCGTCGACCGGCTTGGACTCCGGCGAGCCCCTCTGGCGCAGCCAGATCGAGAACACCACCATGGCCCAGATCGCCAGGAACTCGCTCTGCCAGTTCTGAAACGACTCGAACCAGAACCGCGAGGAGGTCATGTACTCCCCCAGCGAGAGGGTCGGCTGGCCGTGCAGCGCCAGCTCCTCGTTGTACTTCCCCATGCCGCTGACGCCATGCATGAGGAAGGAGAAGAGGAAGAGCAGGAGGAACGCCAGCCCCAGCGAGTTCTCATAGAGTTTCAGGACGAAGCCCCCCTTGCGCACCGGCCAGGGGGCATCCTTCTTGTTCTTCGATTTCCTCGGGTCACGGTCCACCTCGTTCGGCTCGTCGGGCTTCTTCGACTCCGAGGAGCCCTTCTGGTAGAGGAAGACCGTCAGCACCACGTAAATGAACATCTGGAAGAACTCGGACTCCCAGTTCTCCATCGTGGCTTCCCAGAAATCGTGCTCGCGCAGGTATTCGCCATAGCTGACCGGAGCTTGCCCGTGCTCCTGCCTCTCGCTGTTGCTCTCGCGATGGCCGGCGATGCTCTGCCCCACAAAGAAGGCGACGAAAAACAGCCAGAAAAGGACCAGGGACAACCCGTTCTCGCGCAGGAAGCGCCGCATTCCCATTCCTCCAGTTCAAGTTACGGCAAAACCACTACTTGTACCTAGGAACAGCAAACCTGGTGCCAGAATCCAGAGCGGAGGGCTCGCAAGGGGATTGGGAGGCGCCTCCCTCGCGAAGGCGCCTCCGTTCGGGGCGAAGAGAAACCTAGTAGCGGACCGGGCCCGGGTTCGTCGAGCCGGTGCCGGCGCCGACCGGGGCGTGCTGGCCCAGGTACTCGTTGACCACCATCGGCAGGTTGCTCTCCAGCCAGCGGGCCATGTCCTCCTCGTCGCGGAGGATGTCCTCGCAGATCCGGACGACTTCCTGCTCGCCCAGGGAGCGGGCGGCGGCGATCAGCGCCCGGTAGGAGGCGATCTCCAGGTGCTCGGACGCGTAGTCGCCGATGGCGTTCTTGACCAGCTCGTCCGGCGCGACGCCGGTCGAGCGGCCCTGGAAGAAGCCGGAGACCGCGCCCATGGCGGTCTTCATGGTCGAGACGTCGCCGCCCAGGCGCTGGACGCACTCGCGGACACGCTCGGCGTGCATCCGGGTCTTCTCCAGGTGCTCGGCGATCTTGCGGTACATCTCGGGGCGGTCCTTCACGTCGTTGGCGTGGTTCTCGAGGACCTGGACGAGCCCCTTCTCCATGGCATAGGCGTCGTTCAGCCAGCTCAGAAGCGTTTCCCTCGGATCTTGACTCCTCATGACTGCAACTCCCTTCTCTGTTGTTGTCCTTGTCGGTTTGACCGGGCGCCGGGGGACCCCGGCACCATCTCGAAGGGGTTGCAACCGGTGTGCCTGAGAAGAAGCTTCGTCCTACTCCTCCTTGCCGACGACGCTCACCGTGCTGGCCTGGGGTCCCTCGAAACCCTGCTCCTCGGCGAAACGGACCCTCGCTCCCACTTCCAGCTTCTCGAAGCCCGGGGGATCGAGGACGGCGTTGCGGTGGAAGTAGACCTCCCGGCCGTCCGCGGCGGCGATGAAGCCGAACCCCTCCTCGGGGAAGATCCGGATCACCTGCCCCTCGGGGGGCGTCACCGGGGTCTTCACCTCGCCGCGCCGGCGCCGGGACCACTCCTCCACCTGGCGCTCGGCGGCGTCGAAGGCCTCGCGCACGGCCGCGTACAGCTCCTCGGCCTCCTTGTCCGCCACCAGCTCGGACCCGGGCACGGTCACGTCCACGCGGACCCGGTAGGGCCCGCCCTCCTGGTGGTGGTTGCCCGTGGGACGCTCGACCGCGATGCGGCAGCTCGTGATGCGGTTGAAGTGCCGCTCCAGCTTGCCGGCCCGTTTCCTCAGCTCGGCTTCGAGGGGAGGGGACAGATCGATCCAGCGGGTGGAAATCTCCAGGGGTACCTGCATGCGCCACTCCTTTTTCCTGAAGAGAGCCGGTCCGGAGGACCGTATCTCCAAGGGAAACGCCGCAAGGGCCGTGCCATGCCGCCATCCGCCCGGGCGTGCTACCATCCAGCAGCTACTCACAACTTCCGAGGCCCTTCTTCGTAGTTCCAGGTGAAGGTGACCCCAGACTCTCCATGAGACAACCCATGTTCGAAAAAATGACGAGTCCTCGTTTCCGTGTACAGTCCCCCTTCCTGCAGAAGGTGCGGGGCCGGGTCGGCAAGATCGGCTTCCGGCTCCTGCTGCTGCTGGTGCCCCTGCTGTTCCTGCGCGGCTGCGTGCTGACCTACGTGCCTCCCGGCCAGATCGGCGTCCGCCAGGTCTCCTACGGCGCGGAGAAGGGCCTGCGCAAGAAGCCGGTGCCGCCCGGCTACCGCCGCGAGCTCAGCGGCTACGAGCGGATCCACGCCTTCCCCCGCGATATCCAGGTGGTCGAGTTCACCGACAACGCGGCGGAGAAAGGGGAGGGCCACCGGCAGATGCCGGCCATCAAGGTGCCCACGGTGGACGGCTACCCGGTGGACGTGGACGTGACGGTGCTTTACCAGATTGCCGACCCGTACAAGGTGGCGTCGAAGTTCGGGTTCGGCAGGGCCTATGAGGAGGCGGTCGTGATCCGCTTCACCGACCAGGCGATCAAGCGGTTCCTGGGCGAGCTGCGGGCCGAGCAGTTCTACCACGAGGCGCGGCTCGCCAGGGTCCTCGCCCTCAAGGCGGAGCTGGCTCAGCGGTTCAAGCCCAACGGCCTCGTCCTGACCGACTGCCTGATCCGGCAGTACGACTACCCGGAGACGTTCCAGGCGCTGACCGAGCAGAAGAAGATCCAGGACCAGTCGGTGCTGGCCAACCGGGCGCTCGCCAAGCAGGCCGAGGTCCAGACCCGGCTCAACCAGGTGCTCGCCGAGGGGCAGAACCTGATGAACGTGAAGACCTCGGAGTTCAACGCCCAGATCACGGCGATCAACGCCCAACGGGACCTCTACGAGCGGCAGAAGCGGGCCGAGGCGGACCTGCTGGTCAAGACCGCCGAGGCCAATGGCACGGAGGCGATCAACCGGGCTCTCGAGGGCGCCGGCTCGGCCAAGCTCCTCAAGCTGCGCCGCGGGCTCGCCCTGCTCAGCAGCATCAAGGGACCGATCTACATCAGCGAGGACCCCACGGACCTCGGCAGGATCAGCTCCGAGAAGCCTCGCTAACGTGGAGAGAGGAAACGCCATGAAACCGCATGTCATCGCGACCTTCGGCCTGCTGCTCGCCGGCGCTCTCGCCGGGTGCACTCCGCACACGACGGAAGCCACCGAGGTGGGCGTGAAGTTCAACAAGCTGACCCACTCCTACGAGATGAGGGAGCCCGGGGCAACGCACTTCTTCATGCCGATCGTCAACGACTGGCAGACCTTCGACATCTCGCTCCGCAACCTGGTGATGACGGCGGACGTCAAGTCCGGCGACCGCCAGGACAAGGACGACCTGCGCTTCAAGACCCGGGACGGCAACGACATCGAGACCGACGTGACCGTGCGCTGGCGCATCGACCCCACGAAGGTCAACTACGTCTGGAGGTACGTGGCGCCGAGCACCGATCTGGCGGAGGAGCGGCTGGTGCGGCCGCAGGCGCGGGCCTACGTCCGCGACGTGCTGAACCGGCTCAACTCCGAGGACTACTACAACCCCACGCTGCGCTTCGCGGCGGCCAACGACGCCTCGCGGCTGCTCGCCGCCCATCTGCTCCCCTACGGCATCATCGTCGAGCAGGTGCTGCTGGGCGACTTCTCCTTCAAGCCCGACTACCAGCGGCTGATCAACGCCCGCAAGGAGGCGGAGAAGACGGCCGAGAAGCTCGAGGCCGAGATCCTGGCCACCCAGGAGGCGAACCAGGCGAACCTGCAGGGCAGGGTCGCCGAGCTGACCGAGGCGCTGACCCGCGCCCAGGGCAACTTCGAGCAGGCCAAGCGCAACGCCGACGCCTATCTCGTCCGCCGCCAGCAGGAGGCGCAGGCCGTGCTGGCCGAGAAGACCGCCGTGGCCGAGGGCATCCGCAAGGAGCGGGCGGCCTTGAACAGCAGCGCCGGCGACGCCTACGTCAACCTGCAGCTCATCGAGGCGCTGCAGAAGAAGGAGATCCGGCAGATCCCGAAGCTCCCCAACGGCAACGTCATCATCGACGGCAACAAGCTCCTCCAGCAGCTCGGCGTGGTCCAGTACGAGATCAACCGGCAATCGCCGGAACAGCCGCCGCAGTAGGGAGGCATCGCCGTGCTGAACCTTGCAGGCTCGTCCTACGATTTCGGCAACGTCCTCTTCGCCGTGCTCCAGGAGTGCGAGCACAAGCGGCGGGCCCTGCTGCCGAACGAGGCGGAGGCGCGCCTCGCGGAAACCGCCCGCGCCAAGCTCGCCGAGATCCGGGAGAGCTACGAGGAGTGCGGCGGCACCGAGGGCTACTGGCGGGAGCTGGAGCGGGAGGTGATGGAGACCATCCTGCCGCAGTATGTCCCGGCGGCCGTGGAGCAGAACCGGCTGGAGAAGAGCAACTACGGCCTGTGGCGGCAGGGGGACCCCGTCGCCCGCGCGCTCTTCGGCCTCATCGGGCTGGTGATCGGCGGGCTGATCATCGCGGCCCCCTTCATTCCGATCTGGGAGGACGCCTTCGCCTTCGCCCTCGCCGCCGCAGGTTTCCTCTACCCCGAGATCAAGAAGACGGTCTTCGACTACCGCCACTCCCGGCTGCTCAACCGGCTGATCGCGGAGGCCGAAAAGTACCAGCGCGACCAGCGGATCCACTACGTGAGCGCGGCGCGCCTGCAGGAGGAGCTGGACGCCGTCGGCGCCGCCGCCCGGAGCCCTCGCGCCCTGGCTCCCTTTCCCGACCCCTCCTTCCCGCCCTCGCCCGGAGAGGAGGGACGGAGCCGCACGGGCAAGATCGTCGATCACCCCTCCGCCCCGCGGGGCAAGGAGCGGGCGTAGGGGGATTTCCCGGAGCGGAAAGGGGGGATTGATATCCTGGGGCGCGGACGGCGGCTCCCGCCGGCCCACGTCCCATGCCCTCCTACGAACCCCATACCACCGCCTGGCTGCTGGTGGTCCTCGGCGCCCTGCTGGGGATCAGCGTGCTGCTCAGCCGGGCCTCGGCGCGGTTCCGGATTCCCGTCTTCCTCCTCTTCCTGGCGATCGGCATGCTCGCCGGCTCGGAGGGCCCCGGCGGCATCGAGTTCGAGGACTACGGCTTCAGCTTCCGCCTGGGCACGGTGGCGCTCGTCCTCATCCTCTTCGACGGCGGCCTGAACACGCCGTGGCCGGCACTGCGGCGCGGGCTGGGACCGGCGGCGGCGCTCGCCACCGCCGGTGTCGCGGGCACCGCGGCGCTGGTCGGAGCGGGGGCCCGGCTGCTCGGGTTCTCCTGGACGGAAGCCCTGCTGCTGGGGGCGATCGTCTCCTCGACCGACGCGGCGGCCGTCTTCTCGGTCCTGCGGGGGAGCGGCCTGCGCCTCAAGCCGCGGGTCGGCACGACGCTGGAGATCGAGTCCGGCCTCAACGACCCGATGGCGGTGATCCTCACCATGGCCCTCACCCGGAGCCTGGCGGACGGCCAGCCGCCCGGGCCGGGGATCCTCGCCGCGATCCTCCTGCAGTTGCTGATCGGCGGCGCGATCGGAGCCGGCGTCGGCTTCGCGGGTCGGTTCCTGCTGCGCCGCAGCCGGCTGCCGGCCACCGGCCTCTATCCCGTGCTGACGCTCGCCCTGGCCTTCCTCGCCTTCGGCCTGCCGACGCTCCTCGAAGGCAGCGGGTTCCTCGCCGTCTACCTGGCGGCCGTGGTGCTCGGCAACGGGGAGGTCCCCTACCGCAGCGGCCTGGTCCGCTTCCACGACGCCGCGGCCTGGTGCGGCCAGGTGACGATGTTCCTGGTGCTGGGCCTGCTCGTCTTCCCCTCGCGGCTGCTCGCGGCGGCGGGGCCCGGGCTCGCGCTTGGCCTGCTCCTGGCCCTCCTCGCCCGGCCCCTGGCCGCCCTCGTCTGCCTGCTGCCGTTCCGCTTCCGCCTCCGCGAGATTTTCTTCGTCGGCTGGGTCGGGCTGCGCGGTGCGGTGCCAATCATCCTCGCCACTTACCCGGTGCTGGAGCGCGTCTCAGGGGCGGAGCGCCTCTTCGACGTGGTCTTCTTCATGGTGGTGGTGAGCGCCCTGGTGCCGGGGGGCACGGTCGCCTGGGCGACGCAACGGCTGGGCCTGTCGTCCGGCGAGCCCCCGCCGCCAAAAGCCGTGCTGGAGATCGCGTCGCCCTACCTCCTGGAGGGGGACGTCCTGTCCTTCCACGTCGATCCCGCGCTGCCGGTGGCCGGCGTGGCGCTCGCCGACATCCCTTTCCCGCCGGAAGCCGCCGTGATGCTGATCGTGCGGGGGAGCGAGCTGGTGGCGCCGCGCGGCGACGTCGTCCTGCAGCCGGGCGACCACGTCCACCTCTTCTGCCGGCGGGAAGACCGCGGCCTGATCGGGCTGCTGTTCGGGCGGCCGGAGGAGTAGGAGCCGAGCCCCCGCCCGGCCCTCACTCCCCCTGCCCCCTCTCTCCCATCCTCCCTCCCGCCCGCCGGGAGAGAGGGGGCATGAATGAGTAAGTGTCTGAATTGTAAGCACTTAGGCCTTTCCAAGGTCCGCCACCTGTAACGGGCCAGTAACCGGGCGCCCGAGGTGCCGCTCCCCTGTCGCAGGCGGTCGCAGACGGTGTGTATCCTATGCGGAATCCTGGCACCGGGGGGCCTCGATGGCACGGCAAAAAACGCTCTACTCGCTTCTCGACGTCAAGAAGAAGACGGGCATCTCCTACCCGACCCTTATCAAGTACGCGCGGGACTACGCGGAGAAGATTCCCGCCGTCGGCCAAGGCCGCAACCGCCGCTATACGGTGGAGTCCATCAAGGTGTTCGAGCGGCTCTATAAGCAGAGTCGCCCAGGGCGCAGACCGGGGGCGGACTGGGTGAAATACCCTGCCGACGCGGAGGCCTCCCTCCCCGGTCAAGGAGGCGGCGAGACGGTACAGCTCACCGAAGAGGATCGGGATCTGCTCCGGAACGTGCTGGAAGCCTTGCGAGACGTTGCTGGCAAGCTGCAAGCCTTATCAGAGTCGGCGCAGAGGATACAGCCATAAGGTCGCGCCTCAATGAACCTGAAGGGTAGCTGGGAGGGACGGAGGCTCAACATCCTTCAGAGGCGGCTGCTCCCCCCGTCGTATCTGGACTCCTCTGTCAAGGGCGAGAGGGAGGGGTGGGGGACCTCTGCTCTTTTCGGAGGCGGCTGCTCTCCCCGTCGGCGTGTCCCTTGGAGACTGCGGGAGCCGCGGAGCTGTCAAGGCCGGCGAAGCCGCCGAAGGGAAGCCTTGACAGCTCCGCGAGCTGCCGCAGTACGCTGTCGTTCGACGGGGAGAGCCAAAGGGATGTATGAGGTCGTTGTCTGCGTCGTGAAGCCGAGACGGAGCGATGCGGAGCGCGAAGGGCTGCCCGCAGGGCTTCTTAGGGGCAATGCGTTGGTAGCGCGCTCCGGTCCAGGCTAGCGCGGCCTGCACGTGCAGCCTCGCGCGCCCTAAAGGCACTACTGTCTATTCCGGCCTTTCTTTCTCACAATGAATGAAGCCTAGGTCGTCCTGGCGGCACCAGTACGGGGTGAATATTCTTTCAGTCCGAATTTTCTCGTCGGCCTCACCATAAAACCGGACGGCCTTCAGATCAGAGAATGCCTCGCCATACTTTGCCTTAAGTGCTTCGAACTCCGCCGCGAAGTTCTTCCTGTCCTGTTCAATCGCCATGGTCTGTATCTCCTTTGTGTTCTCCCAGACTGGAGAATGGCATAGAGCTGCCTCCCATTCCCCGCGAGGCAATAGCATCTCACCAATCCCTGGGCGTCGCAATGGTCCGCATGCTACAGCCTGCTCTTCGCACCCTAGACATCTTGATAAACGGCGCCGAGGGCGCTGCGGGCAAGGCCCGCTTGGCGGCGCAGGAGCGACCGGCGCAGGTCCCGCAGGGTGTTGACTGTCCAAAGTCGGGGTGGCGCCGAGGCCAGGGCAAAAGTGCCCGCGCCGAGACCATTCCCCACCCGCCCCGCTGCCGCCCATTGCATAGGGCGCGGTGAGCCGATCCGGACCACCTTCTGGACGCCTTCTCGCTCGACAAACCCTGATCTCATGCGCACCTCTCCTGGCGGCCGGAGGGGTGCGGCAGCTAAGGACGGGCTCCGCGCGAGCGAAGCAGAGGACGGTCGCCAGAGCCAGCCGCAGCCGCCCGCGCGAAGCCCAATCCCTGCCCCCGCGCCCTCTTCAATTCCCCCCGCCCACGAGCCCGGACCGGGCCTGTACCGCCGCGAGCCGATCGTGCTCGATCGCTGGCCCAGGCTCGCACGACCGGTGTTCCCTGGCCCCGTCCGGGCTCTCCCCTCAGGAAAGGTCGGGCTCCGCGCGGGCAGAGCCGAGGACGGTCACCCGCCCAGACACAGCCCGCCCGCGCCGAGCCCAATCCCCGGCTCCCCACCCTCTTCAATCCCCCGCCCCG
>DASWME010000286.1:0-8458 GCA_036399915.1 Thermoanaerobaculia bacterium | reverse complement strand
TCATTTCGGCGGAGCTGCCGAAACACTGCCGGGCCGGAAATTCAAAGAGTAGCGGCCTGACGACTCTGGCCTGCAGGTCGAGCTTTGGCACCAGCGTTTCCAACTCCGGATTTTTGGGAGTCGGCGAAAGCACCTCGCATTTGGTGAATTCAACCTTGGTGCCTGCTGACGTGATCGTCCCATCGTCGAACACGGCCGTGTAGATCAAGTCACCCGAAACGCCGAAAGGTCGACTTTGCCCGCAAACCTTACCACTAGGCATAAACACGATGACGGTGTATTTTCCGTTCTTGAGGCGGTTCTGGCGTATATCCTGATCGAGCTTTTTAAACTCTTCCTGGCAGCGCTGCCATCGCCTTAGCGCCTCGCTGGCATTCGTGGTGATACCGCCATCATCAGCCCCTCCGTTAGCGCAAATTTCTGCCTTGCTCTCACCATCCAACACGAACCGTGTTCTGTCTACTAGCTGGCTATCTTTGAAGCCAACCAATTCTGTGATTCTACGGTCAGGCCGACCCCGCAGTTCCTTGAGCTTGTTTAAAGTCGATTGGTCGATAGACCAATTCCCACCCGTGATAGCGAACTCGAGATTGTCTACGAGTTCGAGGGCACCTTGAGGTGTAAACCGAACGACTCTCAACTTCTGGGCCTCCTTGAACTTATCGGGAAGCTTTACAGTCGTAGCCTCTCTAATCTCGACAGGCACACAGTCGATCCCTTGCGCCGCGGCGGCGCTCCAAGACAAGAGCACGAGGCACAAGAATAGATAAGTAACCAGGTTTTTCATCGCATTTCTCCTATCACAAAAATCTGGCATTCTCCATGAACAGGACACGGAACGCTGGCACAAAGACTGAGAAGTCATTTATCACCCCTCGATTGTCTCTAGTTCGAAGCTTTCCAAGCAGCAGTCCCCAGGCTCGCCATCGGCTGTCCACGAGACATGAGCCCGAATCTCCACCCTCCGTGACCGGATCGGTGAGGATTAGGTTGCTCATAACGATGTGCCCTATACTTACGCTTCCCTTCAATCCGCGACAGATAGTGGGCAACCTGTCTCGATTAGCGGGCAGCACATAAAGCTGAGTTCCCACATCGTGGTCTGGATCGGGAATGTATGGTGGCCCGAGTGGAGTTACATCTCGAAACGAATTAGTGACCAGATCCTGGTTCTCTGGGCGGAGGAGAGCGTGATCTGAGACATCATTAGTGACTACCCTTTTCACCTCTGCCAGAAAATCAGCGCCAGCGCTCCGGACCATTAATCTGGAGCCTGAGCCCAAGCCCTGCGGGATCGCGTGACCAGCCGTCGTCACTACGTTACCGAATTCAGGATGACGGAGAGCTATGCCGATTGTGGCCTCCAAAGGCAGTCCCGGATTGACCATGTCCGCAGGTCCAACCTGATTGGCCTGGATTTCTAGTTGACCCTCGACCTCCACAACATCGGTGGGAATCCGGCTTTCCCATCCTGGCGCCGCTCCCATTTCGAGGAACTTTGGCAGCATGCGGTTGCGCTCGAGTTCTTTGCGAGCGATCTTCTTCTGGACTCCAAAAACCACAGACAGGCGCCCAGTGTTCTTGGAGTTCTTCTGCTTTTTCCCGATGAAGACCGCTACGATATCTGGGTGGTTAATATAGCTCCGAAGCCTTTCGTCCAACCGGAGCCCAGCAGGTAGCCTACGGGGCTTCAGCATTTGCCTCGTCTTCTGTTCCTTAGCCATATGCTCGCCGCTCCATTAGCCTTGTTCAGTTAGACGGACCTTCGAGAGGCTTTCCCCTCCCCGGCTTTGTCAAAGCACCACCTGGTCAAAGAGAAAACTTGCGGCTATACGACCTCAAAAGGCTGACGAAGCGTTTCGCCGTCGACCGTCACGATCAGTTCCCACTTCCAACCATCGCGGCCGTGATCGCGAAATTGCATACGACGGCGCAGGCGCTCTTTTGTACGATGGTCCCATCGACCGACTGTGCCGCATTAGTAAGCTTCACACCCGTCGTTCGATCGAGATTGCTGCCGAGAATGGTGACTTGGGCGTTGCTCACAGCCTCGTCGACCTGGGCGGGGGTCACCGATGTAGGGAGACACAAGCGCGGCCATCGCCTCTTGTGCCGAGGCAACCGTGCGCGACCCGAAATAGAAGCTGGCGACAGAGGTCACGAGGGTGCCAATGAGAATGAGGAGCTGCTTGGCAAACTCGGAGGCCTCCCGGTTGATCCGGCTTCGGTAGATGACCTGGAAGGGGCCCGTCTCACCCTCCTTAGGAGGGACGATAGTGGCGTCGAAGGCCGAATCGGCTCGCGCGGCCCTTTCAAGAAGAGAGGTCGCCTCAGCCTGGGTGGACACAGAGAATCGGGTCATGTTTCCTGTCCCGTTCACGAAGCTGCCGTACAGGAATACCGACACAATTGCGAAGAGAATGACGAGGGCAAGCGCGATAACCGCCCGTACGGAGCCTTCCGGAAGCCCAAGAGCCTGAGCTTTGTCAGCCAGACCGACCCTGGCGAAGATGAGCGCCACGAGGGTCATGGCTAGCAGCAGGCAAACCACTCCGGCGATCGCCACCAACGGAAGCAGAATTTCTTCGCCCAACCTGTTCTTGAAGCCGAGATACGCAAGAAGGAGGCCGACAGTGATGATCATCAGGATGACGGCAGTCACGATAAGGCGCTTCAGCGTCGACACGGAATCCTCCTCGGGAGCGCTATCCCTATTTGGCTCCTCCCCAAAGGAGAGACGGACAGAACAGCGGATTTCTGCAGACCACCAAGGTGCGGCCCTTCCGGCAAGCTGACCTTCGCCTTACGATCCGGAGGCCGGCATGCCCCCAGCCCAGGTTGTGAACCCTGGGCTGGCCGGGTACGCCCTGGGCTGGGGCATGCCGGTACCCCGCATCTCGCGACGCACCTGCTCGGGTCTTGCAGCCAGCCCGCAAGGTCTCTTAAAGTTCTCACGCACGGCGCATCGCCGGCGTGGGAGGGATCATGAACCGCCGCACGTTCCTGAAGCTGGCCGCCGCGGTGCCCGCCGCGTCGGCGCTGTCCAGGCTGCCGGGCGTTGTCGCGGTCGCGCGCGCCCAGCAGAAGGAGTTCAATCCGCGCCCCGGTGCCTGGCGCGCCTGGGAGGTTACCACCCGCGTGGAGATCGCGAGGCCGGCCGGGGTGACCCGCGTATGGGTGCCCGTCCCCGTCGTGGAGGGCGAGTACCAGAAGGTGCAGGAGAGCCGGTGGTCGGGCAACGGTCGTGTCATGGAGCAGGTGGAGGACCCGCGGTACGGCGCCGCCATGGTCTACGCCGAGTTCCCGGAAAGCGAGAAGACGCCCCTGCTCGAGGTGGTCAGCCGTTTCCAGACCCGCGACCGCAGCGTGGACTGGTCGCAGAAGACGCCGGCCCGCCTCGACGCGGCCGAGACGAAGAAATGGACGCAGCCGACCGATCTCATGCCCACCGACGGCATCGTCAAGGAGACCGCCCAGGAGATCGTCAAAGGCAAGACCTCGGACCTCGACAAGACCCGGGCCATCTACGACTGGATCCTCGTCAACACCTACCGGGAACCGAAGGTGCGCGGCTGCGGCGTGGGCGACATCAAAGGGATGCTGATGACCCGGAACCTCGGCGGCAAGTGCGCGGACCTCAACGGCCTCTTCGTGGGCCTGGTGCGCGCGGCCGGCGTGCCCGCCCGGGACGTCTACGGCATCCGCGTGGGCCCCTCCGCCTTCGGCTACCGCTCGCTCGGCGCGGGCAGCGCTACCATCACCAAGTCCCAGCACTGCCGGGCCGAGGTCTTCCTCGCCGGCTACGGCTGGGTGGCCATGGACCCCGCGGACGTCGCCAAGGCCGCGCGCGAGGAGACGGGCGAGTGGCTGAAGATCGACCACGCCCTCATCGCGCCCGTGCGCCGGAGCCTCTTCGGCGGCTGGGAGGGCAACTGGCTCGCCTACAACGTCGCCCACGACGTCCAGCTTCCGCGCTCGACGCACGGCGGCAAGCTCGGCTTTCTGATGTACCCGCAAGCGGAGACGGCCGAGGGCCGGCGCGACTGCCTCGACCCCGACACCTTCAAGTACACGATCACCACCACGCCCGTCACCGGATAGCGCCGTCGCTGCTAGTGATAGAGGTTCCTGCGCTCCGGCGGCGGCAGGCCCGGGACCGTGAAGTCGCCGTGATCGCGGGCCCAGCGCAGCCGCTCGCGGGCACGCCCCCGCCACACCGTCTGCAGCCGCGTGCCGGACGGCCCGGCCGAGCGCTCTTCGAGGACGTCCCCTTCCAAATCCACCAGCCAGTACACCACCGCGCCCTGCCGCTCGAAGCGGATCCCTACCTTGCCAACGCCCGGCCGTAGCGCCTGAGCCTCCAACTCAGCCGCGGCGGCGGCGGGTGACATCTCTCCGTGCTCGTTGATCGCGTAGCCGGGCGGCGGCCCCTGCACCACCGCCGCCAGCCCGTCGTCGTTCACCCTGCCGGAGTCCAGCTCGGAGACGAAGAACCAGCCGAAGGCGGCGAGCGCCCCGAGGCCGATGAGGACGTAGAGGAGGACCTTGGCGATCTTCATGGCTGCTCCAGGATACGCTAAGACAGCCTGAAAGGCCCCAAGCCAGACCGAAGCCAGCCACGCCCTTGAGGTCCGCAGGGGGGAGCACCCATCACGCCGCCTCCCAGACGTTTGGTTTCAGAGTACGTCGAACGCGGTAATGATGCCTATGAGATCTTGCTTGCCTGGCGAGACGACCAAGCTTGGAGCTGTGGTTGGAGGGTCGAGCACCTTCGAGATTGGGTCGGCCGGCTCACATAACCGTGGCTCCTCCAGCTCAAGCCCCCCCGCCTGAAGGGCATCGGACAGGGACTGAGCCAATCGCCGAGCCCTCTCGTCCTTACCGATTCTCGCCCGGAGATAGGTCGCAAGGGCAAAGTCGGAAATCAGCCACCATTCCTTTTTACCTCGATAGTCCGTGAAGACCGGGAGGAACGAAAAAGAGCTTTCCAACATGGTCTGCCGGATAATGCTCAAAGGTTGCCAATCCGCGGCGCAGATTGGGTTCTTCACCATGAAATGGGCGATACGATCGAGATTCGCCATCAAGGCATCCTCCAGGATAATGGCCAACTCCACCAGATGCGCTGTCAGGTGCCGTGCAAAAGCTCCTTCGTGAAGTGCAGAGTTCCGCCCCTCCAGAATCAACCCGAAAAGATCCGCGAACGGGATGCAATACTCTCTACACTGGTTCGGGAGAGCCGCTGCGAGCGGAGATTGCATTGCTAGGTCCTCAAGGCTCGGCTGATAGCTTCCGAGGCCCCTTCCCTGTCCGCTCCGGAACCGGCCCAGCCTTTCCAAAGAGAAGATGGCCTCTTGGAAGTCTTCTGCGTCTCGCAATGCAGCAGCTCGAGCGTTGCGAAGCTGGTCGCGGAAGAAGACGGCGGCTTCAGCGTCGACCTGCCGCCAATTATTTGGTAACGCCTTTTTCTTCATCATGGCTCATAGCGGAAGGTCGCCCTTGAATCTCATAAGTATTACACGCTTCAGCTCGAAGCCTGACCCTCGCTTCTCCGCGCCGCCAGATCCGCGTTGATGGCCGCGAACTGCTCCAAGGCGGCTTGAAGGTCTTCGATGATGTCGGCGGCGATGATGTCGGGATCGGGAAGATTGTCGGAGGCTTCGAGGCTTTCGTCTCGGAGCCAGAAGATGTCGAGGCTGCACTTGTCGCGCTGGATCAGCTCGTGGTAGGCAAAGGACTGCCAGCGGCCGTCGGGGTTCTGCTCGGACCAGGTGGGCTTCCGCTTGTGGCGGTTCTCCGGGTTGTAGCAGGCGACGAACGCGTCGAGATCCGAACACTTCAACGGATTGGTTTTCAGCGTGAAGTGCTTGTTGGTTGCGGAGGTCGTAGATCCAGAGCTGCTTCGTCCAGGCTGCCAGCTCCTCGGGGCGGTGGAATGTGAAGACGTGGCGGCTGCGCGGCTCGGGGTCGAGCAGGTTGGTGAAGCGGGTCTCGACGCCGGTGCTCTGATAGAGGAAGGGGAGGGGCTCGACGGCGCGCGGGAGGTGGTCCGGCATCCCCGTGGAATATTTGGCGGTCTGGGGCTCGACGCCGGTCAGGGTGGCGCCGGCCTTCTTGGCCTCGACGACACCGGCGGCCTTGCGGTCTATGTATAAGAGGTAGTCGGCGAAACCGTGCCCCGACTTCAGGGGGAAGTTTCGGATGGCCACGCCGCGGCAGGCGTCGAGGTTGGCGTGGCTGGCGTCCTGTACGGCCCAGCCCGAGACCTCGAGGGCGGCGTCAATCGCTTCGCGGGCCTGTTCTTCCGGAGTCCTGGGCATCGAACTCAGAGTTCCTTCTCCATGCCAAGCCCTCCACTCTCGGCCTTCCGCCCGGAGCTTGGAACCGCAGCGTGCGTGCGCGATGTAGCGTAACTATACCAGCGACAGCGCTGGGCTGGCGACGGGTAGGCTCCTGCCCCTAGGCGACGATGCCGATGCGCCGGGAGCGTAAGACCGCCCGGCGTCCGATGAGCCTCCTCCTGACCTCCCCCCTGACGGGGGGAGGGACCCTTCGCCGCACGTCGTTCTGAAAAGACGCGCTGCAGCCTGGCAAACGCTCCTCACCCCTTCGCATACAGCGCCTCGCGGTGCGCGGTGCCTTTCTCGACGAGGCGAAGTGTGCCCTCGGCGCGCAGGCGGCGCAGGGCTGTCGAGGCCAGGCGCGAGTCGATCGGCTTGCGCAGCTCCCGGCCGTAGCGCCGGTTCACCTCCGCGGCCACCCGCGACGGCGCGAAGACCTCGCCCGCCGGGATCTCCTCGACCCACCGCGCCACCAGCCGGCTCGGCAGCGTCGGCCCGGCGGGAGGAGGCGGCGGCTCCTCGCGAGGCGGCGGCTCGGGCGCAGCGGCGATGGCGGTGCGGGCGGCGATCTCGGCCGCGCCCCCGGCCGTCGCCTTGAACGCCTCGTAATGCTTGGTGACGTTCTCGTACTCGGCCGCGTGGAGGGCCCGCTGCTCGCGATGGAAGACCTCCTGCTCGGCGTGATGGGCTTCCTTCTCCTGGTGGAACGCCATCTGCGACTCCAGGTTCGCCAGGACCTGGGCCACGGAAAGCTGTGTGCTCGACGTCTCCTCCTTCGGCTGCGTCATCCGGGCTCCCTTTCCGGCCGATATCCGGCCAAGCTGTCGCGATCTCCCCAAACAATGCGACGCCGCTGTTGACTTCGCGACATCTTACTCTACATTGCGACCCCTCTCCATACATCGCGACAGAACATCTTGCATTGCGACGCATCTCCGTACATCGCGACGCCGCCAGATGCATTGCGACCCGTGTGCAGACATCGCGACAAATACCGCGACTTCGCGTCAGTGATGCTTACATTGCGACGCCGCTCGGGAGATCGCGACATTTCCACGGACATTGCAACACCGCTAGATACATTGCGACGTCTCTATTGACTTCGCGACCTCTCTCGGTACTTTGCGACAGGTCTACCAACATCGCGACGCCGATCGGGTCATTGCGACCTCTCTGTCTACATCGCGACCCCGCTAGATACCTTGCGGCACCGCTGGTTATATTGCGACAGGGATCCTGACATTGCGACGTCTCTCCCTACATTGAGACAAATGCGGAGACATTGCGACGCCGGAGGAGACATTGCGACAGATTGGAGGGAGAGGAGGAGCGGAGAGAGATGAGGGCGGTCCGGGCGGGGAGGAGCCCCGCCCTACGTTTTCACCGGGACCCTGCCCGCGGTTGCCCCGGCGACCGTTGTTTCCCCTGGTTGTTGCCCTGGTTGCGGTTCCTCTTGCTCTGGTCGTGAACCCCGGCGGTGTCGTCCTGCACTGCCGCGAAGGCGGCGGGGCCGGTCACCGCTGGGTGAACTCCTCCTTGCTCACAGCGCCGTCGTGGTTGCGGTCCAGGCGGGCGAACCCTCCGGCGCCGCCGGCCCACTCCGTCTTGCTGATGCGGCCGTCATGGTTCTTGTCCCGGGAGGCGAAGGCGGCCGCGAGATCCTGCGCGGGCTGACCGCCCAGAGCCGCCAGCTCGGCGCCGGCGAGGGTGCCGTCGCCGTTGGCGTCCAGCATGGCGAAAGCCACGTCGTTGCCCTTCCATTCGGCACGGGTGACCTTGCCGTCCTTGTCGGCGTCCATATCGGCGGCGCGCGGGGCGCCGGCCGGAGCCGGGGCGACGGCGGCCGGCTTGGCGGGGGCCGGCTTGGCGGCGGGCGGCTTCGCGGGGGCCGGCTTCGCAGGCGGCTTCGCGTGGATGGCCGGGGCCGCCAGGGCCAGCGACAGGGCGAGGAACGGGACGAGGGTGGATTTCTTCATGAAGATCTCCTCCTGGGACGAATCGCCCCGGCCGGCGTCGGCGAGGCGTTATGTCATCTACGTGCGAGGGGCGGAGAGCGTCCAAGGAATTTTTCCCGGGACGGCTCGCCTGGAGCGGTGGCGCGCACCCTTTTTTAGCAG
>DASWME010000285.1:0-23806 GCA_036399915.1 Thermoanaerobaculia bacterium | reverse complement strand
CGACCGCCCTGGCCGAGCGGCTGGGTGAAGCGCTGCTGGACCTCGCCCGCCGCTGGCCGCCCGGCCCTCCCGCCCGGCCGGCGCTGGCCGCGGTGCAGCACCTCCGCCTCGAGGCCGAGATGCGCAGCCTCTGGCAGTCCTCCCTCCCGGTCCGGTCCGGGACGGTGATCGTGGATTCGAACCTGAAGTTCCGGCCGTCGCCGGGACTGCGCACCGTGCGCGTCCACCCGCTGGAAGACCTGTCCCGCCTGCCAGCCCTGCTGGAGCCCTGGCGCGGCCGGCTCCAGGGGGCGGCCCTGGCCGGGGACGACGCCTGGCGGCTGGAGCCCCGGCTGATGGAGCTGGGGATCTCCCGCTGCGCCCCGCCCGGCGAGCTGCAGTCGCCGGACGCCTCCTGGCACAACGGGGGGATCAATCCGCTGGAGGTTCTTACTTCCCCTTCACCGCCGGCCCGTAGACGATCTTGTTGAGCAGCACCTCGGGAGCGTTCCACCCCTGGCCTTCGATGCGGCCGACCTCCCTGCCGTTCACGTAGACGATCCCAGTGGGCACGCCCTTGACCCCCAGCCGCTTGACCTCAGGGTTCTTCCAGGCGTCGGGGGGCTTGGGCAGGCCGAAGTACTCGAACTTGATCTTCGAGCCCTTCAGTTCTTCCTCCACCCGCAGCATGTAGGGGACGTGCTGGCGGCAGTGGGGGCACCAGGAGCCGAAGACGACCCGCACCGTCGCCGGGTACGGCTCCTTCTTGAGCGAGGCAATGGCGGCGCCATTGGGCTTGTAGCCAGTGGCGGTGCGGGCGTACCCGGGGTCGTGCGCCTTGAGGTCGGCACCCCGCCGCAGCCCCAGGAGCGGCGGCTTGGGATTGAGGCTCACCTTCCGTCCCTCATAGGTGAAGGTGACGTTCTCGCCCTGCATCTGGAACTGCCCGACCGGTGCCAGCACGGCGTCGGCCAGCAGGTCCACGGTGCCGTCGGGCTGCTTGGCGATCTTCATGATGTGAACCGTCTCCACGGAGCCGGCCCGCGGCGTCAGCAACACGGGCGAGGGCAGCGCCGAGGTGGCGATCACCAGGATGGCCGGGAGCCCGTTCTGATAGATCTCGGCCCCGGGGATGGGCTTGCCGTTGACCATCAGCGTGTACTCCCCGGTCGGCTGGAAACCGTGGAGCACGCCGTCGGAGGGGACGCCCTGGGCACGCGGAGCGGACGGCATGGCCAGCAGGGCGAGCACCAGCGCGGCCAGGACTGCAGGTCTCTTGTGCGTCATGTCGAGGACCTCTCGGTAGAGTTTTGGGAACGGGCCGCGGTCTGGGAGAGGGGCGGCATCCCTCGGAACGTGCGGGTCACCCGCCCGTCCTTCACCAGGAAGGCGCGCGGCAGGCGCCGGTAGAGCGGGCGCAGCAGCTCGGGGGGAGTTTCGCGGATCTCGAAGACCGGCCCCCACTTCCAGAAGAAGGCCCGCTGCTGCTCGGGCGTCGTGGCGGCGAGCACCCAGAGAGCCGGATTATCGGCGTTGCCCGCGTAGGCATTCAGAGCATTGACGGACCGGGTCAGCTCTGGCTCGTCGAGCTTGGACATCACCACGAGGTGCTGTCCCTCCCGCAGCTCCGGGACGATCGAGTCGAGGCAGATCCGCTGCTCGGCGGCGCCGGCGCAGATCTCGCCGATCTGGACGCCAGGGCGCAGCCGCGTCGCCAGATCGTCGAGCGGCAGCTCCGGCGCCTTCCAGGCGAAGACCGCCACCGCCAGGGCGCCCAGGGCGGCCACCGCCGTGCGGACCGGCGGGAAGAGCGACGCGCGCCGGTCGCGGCCCAGGAAGGCCAGCAGCAGCGCCGGCACGAGCAGCAGCAGATCCTGCCAGAACGCCGCGGCCGGCGTGCGCTGGACCAGGTTGCCGAAACAGCCGCAGGAGGCGGCCTCGTCGCGCAGGCCGTGGGCGGCAAGCCACCAGGCCCGGCCGGTCAGGGCCAGGAAGAAGACCACCAGCAGCGCGGCGGGGACGAGCACCCACTTCCGGCGCAGGCCGAACAGCAGGGCAAGCCCCAGCCCCGCCTCCAGCGCCAGCGCGATCAGAGCGACGGCTTGGGCCGGAAGCAGGAAGTCCAGCCCCTCGATGCGGATCTGCTCCGCGAACGCCGCCGGGTCGAGGGCCTTGGCCCACACCGCGAACAGGAGCACGCAACCCAGGAAAGCGCCCGCGAACGTCCCCACCCACCAGAGGAGCGGGTGGGAGGGAGCTCTGGAGGTCACCCTGGGGGCTGCGGTCGTGGAGGTCGCTTCCATAGTCGATCGTCCATCCTAGCGGCCCGGTGCCGCTGCCGCAACTCGAATTCCTTCCCGAAAACATGCCGCCGGAGTGGAAAAATCCATTACGCCGCCTCTCCCCAGCGCAGGTGCTTGCGCAGCTCCTCCGCCGTGGGGCCGCCGCCCTGCTCCAGGAATCCTTCCAGGGGACCGGCGTAGAGGACCTCGCCGCCGTGGACGCCGCCGCCCGGTCCGAGGTCGATGATCCAGTCGGCGCGGGAGATGAGGTCGGGGCTGTGCTCCACCACCACGACACCGTCGCCCCGCTGCACCAGCCGGCGCAAGGTATGGTAGAGGAGGTCGATGTCGGCCAGGTGGAGCCCGGTGGTGGGCTCGTCGAAGAGGAAGAGCCGCTTGCCCTCGGACGCCGGGCGGTCCAGGAAGCTCGCCAGCTTCAGGCGCTGGGCCTCGCCACCGGAGAGCGTCGAGGTGGGCTGCCCCAGCCGCAGGTAGCCGAGGCCCACGTCCAGTAGCACCCGCAGGCGACGGGAGAGCCGCTTCTGGTCCGCGAAGAACTCCAGGGCCCTCTCGACGGTCATGTCCAGCACCTCGGAGATGTTCTTGCCGCCGCCCTTTCCGTGATATCGCACGGCCAGCACCTCCGGCCGGAAGCGATGCCCCTGGCAGGTCTCGCAGATCACCGTCACGGGCGCCATGAACTGCATGTCTACCTCGGTCACTCCCGTGCCCTGGCAGGCGGGGCAGCGGCCGCGCTCCACGTTGAAGGAGAAGTGGGCGGAGGTGATCCGCCGCGCCCGGGCGTCGGAGGTGCCGGCGAAGAGCTTGCGGACCTCGTCGTAGGCCTTGATGTAGGTGATCGGGTTCGAGCGGCTGGAGCGGCCGAGGGGGCGCTGATCCACCAGGGTGACGTCCTCCAACTCCTCCAGCCCCTCCAGCCGGTCGCACTCGCCGGGATCCACGTCCACCACCCCGCGCGAGCGCTGGTAGGTGCCATAGAGCACGTTCTCGATCAGGGTCGACTTGCCCGATCCGGAGACGCCGGTGACCGCCACCAGGGCTCCCAGGGGGAAGTCCACGTCCACGTTCCTGAGGTTGTGGGCGCGCGCGCCGCGCATCCGGACGCGGGGCAGGGAGGAGAGCTCCTCGGAGAGCGTCTCCCACCCCTGCTCGCGGCGGAACCGGGCCATGTGCCGGCGGGCCTGGGTGGGCGGCCGTTCCCGCAGGTAGCGGCCGGTGAGCGAGTCCTCGCTGGCGAGGATCTCCTCCACCGTGCCCTCGGCCACCACCCGGCCGCCCCGCTCGCCGGCGGCGGGCCCGAGGTCGATCACATGATCGGCGCCGCGGATCAGGGTGCGGTCGTGCTCCACCACCAGCACGGTGTTGCCCCGGGCCGCGAGGTCGCGCAGCAGGGAGAGGAGGCGCTCGCTGTCCTGCGGATGCAGGCCGATGGTGGGCTCGTCCAGCACGTAGAGAGTGCTGGTGAGGCCGGAGCCCAGGGCGGCGGCGAGGTGGATGCGCTGCGTCTCGCCACCGGAGAGGGTGCGGGCCTGGCGGTCCAGGGTCAGGTAGTCGAGCCCGACCCGGTGGAGGACCTCGATCCGCTCCGTCAGCTCCTCGATCAGGTGAGCGGCGACCTCCCGCTGCCGGTGCGTCCACCGCCGCTCGTGCAGCCAGGCGCGGAGCTGCTCGACGCTCATCTCCGTCAGCTCGGGGAGCCTCCGGCCCTCGAGCTTCACCGTAAGGGCTTCTGGCTGGAGCCGGGTGCCGCCGCAGTCCGGGCAGGGGTTATAGGCGCGGTAGCGGGCGAGCAGCACGCGCACGTGAACCTTGTAGGTGCGCCCCTCCAGCCAGTCGAAGAAGTCCTCCAGGTTGCAGAAGTTCCCTGGACCGCTCCAGACCCACTCCCGGTGCTCCTCGGAGAGGTCCATCCAGGGCACGTCGAGCGGGATCTTCCGCTTGCGGCAGGCGGCGAGCAGCTCGTCGTACAGCTCCTCATAGGCCGGGGTGTTCCAGGGAGCGATCGGCCGGTCGGAGAGGGTGCGTCGGGGGTCCGGGATGACACGCTCGCGGTCGATGCCGATCACCCGGCCGAACCCCTGGCAGGTGGGGCAGGCGCCGAGCGGCGAGTTGAACGAGAACAGGGCGGGCGTGGGCCGGCGCACGATCTCGCCGCAGACCGGGCACGAGAGCTCCCGGCTGTAGAGGCGGACGCCCGCGGCCCCCCGCGCCTCCACGCGGCCGCCGTTCATCCGCCAGCCCTGCTCCAGGGTGTCGAGGACGCGCGCTTCCGCCTCGCCCCGGGCCGCGAACCGGCCGAGGACGAGCGGTAGGGGATCGAGCCTGGACGGCCACTTCTCGCCGGGCTCCATGCGCGCGACCTCGTCTCCCTGGAGCCGGCGCTGGAAGCCCTGGCGGATCAGCTCCGCGAGGGCCTCGTCGGCGCCGCGCTTCGGCCGCGGCAGGCGGACGACCAGCGTGAACGCGTCGCCCGCCGCGCCCGCGGTCAGCTCCGCCGCCGCCGCCTCAGGGGTGAAGCAGCGGGCGAGCCCGTGACCCTGCGGGCACTCCACCACCCCCAGGTGGGTGAAGAGGAGGCGCATCACGTCCAGCGTCTCGGTGATGGTGCCCACCGTGGAGCGGGCGTTGCGCACGGCGTTCTTGGCCTCGAGCGCCACCGCCGGCAGCACGTTGTGGATGGCGTCCACCGGCGGGCGCTCCATCTGATCCAGGAACTGCCGCGCGTAGGTGGACATCGACTCCACGAAGCGGCGCTGCCCTTCGGCGAAGATGGTGTCGAAGGCGAGGGACGACTTGCCCGCTCCCGAAGGGCCGGTGACCACCGTCACCGCGCGATGCGGCACCCGGCAGTCGATCCCCTTCAGGTTGTGCGTGCGAGCCCGCTCGACCTGGATGGCTGGCGACTTGGACATCGGAATCGTCTCCGCCCGCTCCGGAGCCCGCCACGGCTGATTCCGGCGGCGTTCCGGCAGGGCGGAGCCCAACATCATAGCGCGAACGGGGTGGCGCAAATTCCCTGGTCAGGGCGGCGGGGGATCGTCCCGCTCCTCGCCTCGATCGCGGTCCCGATCCTTGTCCTTGCCGCGGTCGTCCCCTCCCCCGAAGACCCTCCGCAGCCAGCGGCGGAAGGGGTGCCGCTTCTCCCGGCGTTCCTCGGCCCGCTCCGCCTCGCCGACCTGGGCGGCGATCTCCTCTCCGGCCTCCTGGGGTGCGGTCATCGCGGCCACCTGGGGCTCGGGCCAGCCCTGGTGGCGGTTGCAGATCTGGGTGGGGACCTCGTCCTGGCGGAAGACCTCGGTGAAAGCGCCGGGGCAGCTCTCGGTGGCCAGCAGGCCGGTCGTGGGATCGATCGCCACCGTGGTGACGCCCGGCGGCTGCGGGAAGGTGGAGTAGCCCCCGGGAGGGGCCACGCGCGCCATGAAGCGGATCCAGATCGGCAGCGCGGCCCGGGCGCCGGAGAGGCGGGTCCGCGAGTTGTCGTCGTAGCCCACCCAGACGACCGTGGTCCGCTCGGGGGTGTAGCCGGCGAACCAATTGTCCCGCCGCTTGTTGGTGGTGCCCGTCTTGCCGGCGATGTCGCCGGTGAGGCCGGCGGCGGCCCCGGCGGCGGTGCCGCGCTGGAGCACCCCTTCGAGCAGCGAGGTCACCATGTAGGCCGTCTCGGGCGAGATCACCCGCACCGGCTTCGGCAGCGGCGCGCCCTGGACCGGCTTGCCATAGCGGTCGAGCACCGCGGCCAGCTCGTGCACGGGCGGCCGCGCGCCTCCGTTCGCCAGCGTGGCGTACACCGTCGTCAGCTCGAGCGGGGTGATCGCCGCCGCGCCCAGGGCCATCGACGGGAAAGGGTCCATGGGGGTGGTGATCCCCATGTCCTGGGCCAGCCTGACGACCCGCCGCATCCCCACCTGGAGGGCGAGCCGGGTCGTCGCCGGGTTGTAACTCTTCTCGAGAGCGGTGCGCACGCTGACCCAGCCGTGATAGCTGCCGTCGTCGTTCTTGGGGCTCCAGGCGGCCTGGCCGGCCACGGGCAGGATCAGCGGCTCGTCCTCCAGGAAAGAAGAAGGAGACGCCGTGTCCGTCTCGAAGGCGGCTGCGTAGACGACGGGCTTGAAGGCGCTGCCCGGCTGCCGCTGGGCCCGGCCGGCGCGGTCGAACTGGCTGGAGTCGTACTGCCGCCCCCCGATGTAGGTCAGGATGCCACCGGTCGCAGGGTCCATCGAGACCAGGGCGGCCTGCAGGGGCGACCGGCCTTTCCTGCTCTTCCCCTCGAGCGCCTTCAATCCCCACTCGACCGCCTCCTGGGCGGCCTTCTGGCTCGACCAGTCGAGGGTGGAGAAGAGGACGTAGCCGCCGTCCTGCAGGTCCTCGATGCCGAAGCGGCGGGACGCCTCCAGGGCGGCCGAGTCGGCGAAGTAGGGAGCGCGTCGGCGGACGACCGGCTCGGGAGCCAGGACCAGCAGCTCCTGCAACGCCTGCTCGATCCGCTCCTGCGGGACGAGCCTGAGCTGGGCCATGCGGCCCAGCACCCAGTCGCGGCGCTCTTTGGCGCGGTCGGGGTGGACGACGGGCGAGTAGTTGGCCGGCGAGCGGATGACCCCGGCCAGCGTCGCCGCCTCGCCAAGGTCGAGCTGGCTCGCGTCCTTGCCGAAGTAGGCCCGCGAGGCCGCCCCTACGCCCAGCAGCGAGACGCCGCCGCTGCCGCCCAGGTAGATCTCGTTGAGGTAGGCCTCGAGGATCTGCCTCTTCTCGTAGCGGATCTCCAGGAGCACGGCGAGGAGGATCTCCTGGCTCTTGCGCGCCAGCGTCCGCTCGTGGGTGAGATAGAGATTCTTGACGAGCTGCTGCGTCAGCGTGCTGCCGCCCTGGCGGACCTCGCGGCCGCGCAGGTTGACCCACAGGGCCCGCAGGATGCCGGACGGCGAGAAGCCGGCGTGCCGGTAGAAGCTGTCGTCCTCGGCGGCGATGACGGCGGCGATCAGGTCCTGCGAGACCTCGTCGAGCGTCACCGGCCGGCGCTCCTGGAAGTCAGGGCCGTAATACGAGGCGAGGAGCGGCGGCTCGAGGATCGCCGAGTCGACCGGCGTCCCGTCCCGGCGCAGACCGGCGATCCGCGTCCCCTGATATGCGACCTCCACGAGCCCGCCGCCCCGGCTGCCGTCGGGCAACGGGAAGCTCCGCAGGTGCACGGCCACCCCCCGCTTCGAGCGACGGTAGCGGCCGGCGGGGAGGTCGGGCGAGGTGTCGTCCTCGCGGTACCCCTCTCCCGAGAGATTGGCGATCAGGAGGTCCGGCGGATAGTTCCGCTCCTCGTAGAGCCGCGTCGCCCGGCCGTAGAGGCGCGAGGGCTGGCGGAAGGTGATCTCGTCGAACTGGCTCGACAGGCGCCAGAAGGGCGGGATGACGAAGGCCCCCGCGACCCCGAGGAGGATCGCGAGGACGAGCAGCACCTTGCGCTTCCAGCGGCGCCGAGGCGCGGGAGCGGGCTTCACTTTGCGGACGACGGGCATGGCGATCTGCGGGTCTTCGCGGGTGACCCGATCCAGAGAACGCTTGTTGAGTGCGAAGACTTCCCGGAGGGAAGAGTAGCAGGGTTGCGGCGTTCCCGCCCCTGCTATGATTACTGGCCCTATGATCGCCGTCTCCGACCTCGGTAAATCCTTCGGCCCCCAGACCTTGTTCGAGGGGGTGTCGATCCAGTTCAACCCGGGCAACCGCTACGGCCTGGTGGGGGCCAATGGCTCGGGCAAGTCGACCTTCCTGAAGATCCTCGCTGGCGAGGAACTGCCCAGCGAGGGCACGATCTCGATGCCCAAGCGCCTCAAGCTGGGCGTCCTGAAGCAGGACCACTTCCGCTACGAGCACATGCCCATCCTGGAGGTGGCCATGATGGGCAACCACGACGTCTGGGAGGCCATGGTGGAGAAGGAGCGCCTCCTCGCCAACGCCGACCAGGAGTTCGACGCCGACCGCTACGCCGAGCTGGAGGACCTGATCCTCAGGAACGACGGCTACACCCTGGAAGCCCGGGCCGGCGAGGTGCTGGAAGGCCTCGGCATCCCCACCGAGATCCACCGCGAGCCGCTCTCCACTCTCTCGGGAGGCTTCAAGCTCCGCGTGCTCCTCGGCCAGGTGCTCGCCTCGGACCCCGACGTGCTGCTCCTCGACGAGCCCACCAACCACCTGGACATCCTCTCGATCCGCTGGCTCGAGAAGTTCCTGGTGGACTCCTACAAGGGCACGGCCATCGTCATCTCCCACGACCACCGCTTCCTCGACAACATCTGCACCCACATCGTGGACGTGGATTACGAGACGATCACCCTCTATCCCGGCAACTACACCGCCTTCATGTCCGCCAAGGTCTCCGATCGCGACCGCAAGGAAGCCGAGATCGAGAAGCGCGAGGCCGAGATCGCCCGCCACAAGGAGTTCGTGGACCGCTTCCGCGCCAAGGCGACCAAGGCCCGGCAGGCTCAGAGCAAGATCAAGCTGATCGAGAAGATCGTCATCGAGCGCCTCCCCCAGAGCTCCCGGCGCTACCCCACCTTCAAGTTCCAGCAGGTGCGCCCCAGCGGCCGGCAGGCGCTGGAGCTGGAGGGGATCTCCAAGTCCTACGGTGACAACCACGTCCTGAAGAACGTATCGCTCAAGGTCGAGCGCGGCGACCGTATCGCCATCATCGGCCCCAACGGCATCGGCAAGTCCACCCTGCTCAAGATCGCCGTGGGCGAGGTCGAGCCGGACGGCGGCCGGGTCGAGTGGGGCTATGAGACCTATCCAGGCTACTTCTCGCAGGACCACTACGAGGTCCCGAAGGGGAGCCGGCAAACGGTCGAGGCCTGGCTCTGGGAGTTCGTGCCCGGCGAGCCCATCGGCTTCGTGCGGGGCAATCTCGGCATGGTCCTCTTCTCGGGCGACGACGTGAAGAAGCCCGTCGGCAATCTCTCGGGAGGCGAGGCGGCCCGCCTGGTCTTCTGCAAGCTCTCGGTGACCAGGCCCAACGTCCTGATCCTGGACGAGCCCACGAACCACCTCGACCTCGAGGCCATCGAGGCCCTGGTCGAGGGCCTCAAGGCCTACGACGGCACCCTGATCTTCGTCTCCCACGACCGCTGGTTCGTCTCCCAGCTCGCCACCCGCATCTTCGAGATCTCGCCCAAGGGGATCAACGACTTCCCGGGCACCTACGAGGAGTACCTGGAGCGGCTGGGCGACGACCACCTCGACGCCGAGGCCGTGCTGCGTATGAAGCGCGAGCAGAGGAAGAAGGCCGCCGCCACCGCCGCCCGCACGGACGCCGACCCGGCCGAGGCGCGCCGCCACCAGCAGCGGCAGAAAGAGCTGGGCAGGAAGCTCGAGCAGGTGACCGCCGCCGTCGAACAGGCCGAGTCGCGCATCCACGCCATCAACGAGATGTTCTGCGATCCCACCTTCTTCGACCGCACTCCCCGCGACCAGGTCAAGAAGCTCGAGAACGAGCAGAAGACCCTCTCCGGCAAGGTGGAAGAGCTGATGGGGGAATGGGAGAGGATAGAGACGGAGATCGCGGAGCTGGCTCCCTGACCCCGCAACCACCTCGCCACTGGAAGAGGGAAAACGATGACTACCGCCCTCCTCGAACCCTGATGCGGCGGTCGGGATCTTGTTTGCGGACCCAGGAGAGGAAACGGCGCATCTCGGGCTCATCCCTGAGCCGCTCGACGCAGTTCAGCTCGCGGGCGAGCCGGCCGTTGTCGTAGAGGACGTGGATCTGGCGGTGGCAGGCCGAGCAGATCTCGGCGCGGGGGCCGTCCTGCCCGCCCTTCTGCTGCGGGACCAAATGATGGACGGTGAGGCGGCCGACCTCGCGTTCACAGAGGGCGCATTGCATGCTCGATGTACAACACGAGCGAAGGCGAGCCTCTTCCGCCTCTTACGTTTCGGAATCAGGATCGGCACCGCGCCGGCTCCTGGGTGCGCGCCCCGCCTCGCGCAGGGCGCGCGCTAGGAGGAACTCGATCTGCGCGTTGACGCTGCGCATCTCGTCGCCGGCCCAGCGCCGGAGGGCCTCGTAGACCTCCGGGTCGAGCCGCAGCGGGTAGCTCTTCCGCTCCGCCAAGACCGCCCCTTTAATGGTAGAGGGTCCCGGCGTTGACCACCGGCTGGGGATGGCGGTCGCCGCAGAGCACCACCAGCAGGTTGCTCACCATGGCGGCCCTGCGCTCGCCGTCGAGCTCGATGACCCCCTTCTCGGCCAGCATCTCCAGGGCGTGCTCCACCATGCCCACCGCACCCTCGACGATCTTGAACCGGGCGGCCACCACGGCGCTCGCCTGCTGGCGCTGCAGCATGGCCGCGGCGATCTCGGGCGAGTAGGCGAGGTGGCTGATGCGGGCTTCCAGCACGTTGACGCCGGCCTGCTCCAGCCGCTCCTGGATCTCGCGGGCGAGCCCCACGGAGATCTCCGAGGTGTGGCTGGAGAGGGCCATCTCCCCCTCCTGGTCGGCCACGTAGGCGAAGTGGGTGGCGAGGTTGCGGATGGCCGACTCGCTCTGGACGTGGACGAAGTTGATGTAGTCGTCCACGTTGAACAGGGCCTCGGCGGTGTCCACCACCCGCCAGACCACGACGGCCGCGATCTCGATGGGGTTGCCGGCCTTGTCGTTGACCTTGAGCTTGCCGGTCTCGAAGTTGCGGGTGCGGACCGAGACCGCCTTCTTGGAATAGAAGGGGTTGGCCCACCGCAGACCGGGCATCCGGGTCGTGCCGCGGTAGTCGCCGAAGAGCTGCAACACCTTGGCCTGGTTGGGGTTGACGACGTACAGCCCCGCCAGGCCGAGGATCGAGCCGAGCATCACCAGCACCGAGACGATCACCCCGAACCCCGATCCCAGCCGCACGGTGTAGATGAGACCGGCGATCGAGGCGAGGAACAGGACGAGGAACAGCAACAGCATCCCGAGGCCGGGCCTGCCGTTGAACTCTTTTTCGCGGATCATGGTGCGTATCTCCCTTCCTGGATACCAGAGTGATATCACTCTGATGAAAGATACGCAATGAGAGGCGGAAGGTTGCAAGGATGCAGTTCCTCCTTGCCTCGAGCGCCACCTCGTCGTGTGGAGTCCGCCCTCGAATCGTGCCTTCCCGCCCGCCGGAATCGCGGGAAGGCCCCCGCATCTCTGCGCCGGAATCCCGGAGGGCTGCGACTGCCCCGTGAGATTCCGGTCCCGATTCTTGGAGGGCTGCCACTGCCCTTTGAACGGAGCCTTCGCAATTTCGGAGGGCGGCCGCTGCCCTTTGAGAATTTGCGGCCTGCCCCTGGAGGGCAGTGACTGCCCTCTGAGATTTTGCAGCCTCCCCCCGGAGGGCACCCGTTGCCCTCCAGGAATCAGAACCGGAATCTCAGCGGGCAGTCGCTGCCCTCCAGGGGCATGCGGTGGAATCTCTGCGGGCGGCGCCGGCCCTCTGAGATTTTGAGCCGGATTTCCGGAGGGGGCTCAGCGCCCGATGGTTTGAGGAATCAGCAGAGTCCGAATGCGTCGACGATGCGTGCACCCAGTTCTCGGAGGTCGCCGAGGTGCCGATCCACGATCCTCTCGATGATCGCTGGATCGAGGGACTGGTACTCGTGGATAGCGATGTTGCGGAAGCCCACCATTCGTCGCAAGCGGCCTGCGAGTTCGGAGTCGATCACGGCTCGTCGTTCGAGGAGAGCGAAGGCGTCCGCCGTGGAATCCGGAGTGCCGTAACCTTCCGCGGCCACGACGTGAGTCGCCAGATCGATCGCCGCTTGGACGGCCCGTTGAAGGTTGAGCGCGGTGATGTCATCCACATCTATGGGCAGGAGGTCCTTCTTTCTCTGGCCTTGGACATCTTGGATGCGGGCGATGCAGCGCTCGATGACGGCGAGCTTGGCCGTCACCACGTCACGGTCGACCACCGCTCACCCTCTCGAAGAGCCGTCGTTCCGCTTCCCGGCGGACGATCTTCACGTCCTCGTACATGCTGACCGTACGGCTGAAGAAGGCGTAGCGACGCCTGGGGTCACGGTCGACGAGGAGCCGACCGTGCCGCAGGACCTGCATGCCAAGGATCGGCGAAGCCTGATCGAGGTCCACCAGGTCCACCTCTCGGTGAAGGATCTCTCCCAGCTCTGCCCGAGCTTCAAAGACCTCCAGAGCCGTCAGACGCCGGAGGAAAAGGGCCGCGAGGTCCACATCCGAGTCCGGCCGCGTATTCCGTTGGGCCTCTGAGCCGAAAAGCCAGAGGGTGTCCAGCCCGAATCGCTCCTCGAGAAAATCCACGGCCCGCTGGAGATCGGCATCGGCAATCATACCCAGGATCCTACCTCCTCAGGCTCAACGCCCGGAAGAACTCCTCCGCCACCGCGGCGGGGTTGCCCACGAGGGCACCGGCGCCGTCTTCGGGGAGCCAGTCCGAAGGGAGGTATTGGCGGTAGGGGGCGTGGAGGAAGCGCTGGTCGAAGAGGGCGATGACGCCGGTATCCTGGGCGGAGCGGATGAGGCGGCCGGCGGCCTGGATGACGCGGGTCATGCCCGGCACCACGAAGGAGTACTCGAAGCCCCGCTCGAACCGCTGCTCGTAATACTCCTTGAGGAGCTGCTGCTCCAGCGTCACCGCCGGCAGACAGGGGCCCACCACGGCCACCGCCTTGAGCACCTCGCCGGGGTAGTCCACCCCCTCGGCGAAGACGCCGCCGGCGACCGCCACCAGGAGCACGTCCCCGAAGACCGCCGAGCGCAGGGCCTGGAGCAGGAGGTCGCGCTCCTGGTCGCTGTCCGCCTGGCGTTGGATGAGCACCCGCTTGCCGCGCAGGCGCATCCGGCCGGTCACCTCGGTGAGAAAGGCGTAGCTCGGGAACAGCGCCAGGCAGTTGCCCGGCACCGAGTCGGCGAACTCCGCCAGGCGCTCGGCGATGCGGTCGTAATTGGCCGGGCGCGCGCGGAAGGCAGTGGCGACCGTCGAGTCGATGACCACGCGGCGGTTCTCCGCCGGGAACGGGTTGGGGATCTCGACGAAAGCGGTGCGGCCCGCCTCGAAGCCCAGGAGGCCGGTGTAGAACTCCGGTGGCGAGAGGGTGGCCGAGAGGCCGACGGTCGCGTGGGTGCGGTGGATCACGCCGCCCAGGAAGCGGCTGGGGTCCTTGCAGAGGATCTTGAGGCGGCCGTCCCCCCTGTGGTACTCGACGTAGTGGCTGAAGGCCTCGTCGGAGACGGCGAGCCCGTTCAAGAAGCGGAGGAAGTCGAAGTACAGCTCGACGAACGGGTCCTCGGGGCGAAAGGTGCGGGTCTCGCGCTGATGCTCCAGGTAGTCGATGAAGGCGGCGTCCAGCTCCGGGCGCAGGCGCCAGAAGCAGTCGTCCGGCAGCGGCCACTCGACGGCGCGGTCCCCCGGCGGCCCCTCCTCCAGGGCGTCGGCGACGGTCTCGTCGATCAGGGCGGCGAGATGGAGGCACAGGGTCTCGATCCTCCTGTGGATCGGCTCGCCCCAGCGGCCGATCGCCTCGCCGGCCCGGCGCGCGTCGTTCGAGGAGAGCTCCGGGCTGTAGTAGCCCCGGCCGCGGTCCACCAGGTTGTGGACCTCGTCGATGACCAGGATGACGTCGGAGAGGTCCTCGTCCGCGGCGAAGCTGGAGAGGGAGACGTAGGGGTCGAAGACGTAGTTGTAGTCGCAGACCGTGACCTGCACCCGGCCGGAGAGCTCCAAGCTCACCTCGAAGGGGCAGACCTCGGCGTCCCGCGCCACGCGGTAGACGTCGTCCGGCTCGATGGCGGCGTGCTCCTCGTAGATCCGCCCGAGCACGCCCGTGGTGGCGAGCTTCAGGCCGTAGTCCCTGGCGAAGCGGCAGTACTCCTCGTGGCAGAGGATCTGGTCGTTGGCGCACATCTTCGCCTTGGCCCGCAGGCGCAGGGAGCGGAAGGCCCTCTCCTGGTTGAGGAGGGCGAGCACGGCGGTCGCCATCTGCTGCTGGGTGGTCTTAGCGGTCAAGACGAAGAGGCGCTTGTCGTTGGCGAGCGCGTAGCGCAGGGCGGGATAGAGGGCCGCGACGGTCTTGCCGATGCCGGTGGCCGCCTGAAGCAGCAGGTGCTCGCGGCTGGCGACCGCGGTCTCGACGGCGGCGAGGATCAGCTCCTGGCCGGGGCGCAGCTCGCGATAGGGGAGGGCGAGGCGTTCCGCCGCGGCGTGCCGGTCAGCGGCCCGCCGTTGCTCGGCCTCCCAGGCATGGAGGAGGACGTTGACCCGGCGCCGAACGGTGACCTCCAGGGCCCGGAGGTCGGGCGCCAAGGGCTCGCGCTCGGTCTCGTCGCTGCCGATCGAGATCAGCACCAGCTCGGCGCGGACGGGCCCCGGCTCGGCCTGGGCGAGCATCCAGGCGTAGAGGAGAGCCTGGCGCTGGTACGTCTCCCGCACCGAGGGGGGCAGGCTCCCGCCGCGCCGGACGGACTTGATCTCCTCGACGACCAGGGTGCCGTCGGGATCGCGCCGCAGGCCGTCGGCCCGCCCCTGGACGGTTACCTTCCAACCCCGGTGCTCGAAGGTGTGGGAGATCACCACCTCGCGCCGGTAGGAAGGGTCGCCTTCGAGCGCCTGTTCCTGGTAACGCCCATGGATGGCCTGACCCAGCCAGAGCCGCTCGTACCCTCCCCGGCTGGAGAAGCCGAGGCTGCGCAGAGGACCTTCGAGAAGATCGGCGACGGAGAGGTCGAGCGTGAGGCTCTCGGGGTCGAAACGTGGCGCCATTCCGGGAGAGTATAGCGCCCTATTTCCGCCGCTTTACAGAAAGATTGGACGGAGAGCCCGGATGCTGTCGCCTCCGGGCTCTCTATGTGAAACGAAGGGTCCCCTACCGGCCGTCGCGGTCGGCGTCGCCAGGAAGAGCCCGCTCGACGCGGTGCCAGGCGTCGCGCACGGCGTCCTTGGTCTCGTGCCAGGCCAGCCGGGAGTTGCCCTTGGCGCTCTCCCAGCCGCGTTCCAGATCGCTCTCCACGTCCTCCCAAGGGCGTCCCTGGTAGCGATGGGCGGCGTCGGTGCCGTAGTGATAGGCCGGTCGGTACTCGTCGTAGTTGCGTCCGCTCAGTGCGTAGGGCCGGGACGGGTAGTTCTGCCGCCAGTAGGCGTCCTCCTCCTCGGTGAACCGGGTTTCATGGGTGGTCCCCGGCTCGCCTGCCGTGTAGTCACGGGCTACGCCCGTGATCCCGGGTTGCGTCACGACAGTGCGGACGGGCGGCGTCGCGGCGCCAAGGCCCGGCGCGATTCCAAAGCCGCCAGTGCCGGCGACGCTGCTGACCCGCTCGTACATGCCGAGCCCGGCGGTGGTATGCCGCGGTGTCTCCGCGGCGGCATGCTCGCCCTGGCGCCCGCTGGCGCCTGTCGTGCTTTGTTCGTGGTGGTGCTTCGTCTCGTGCTCCAACTCGGCCGTGGCGGCCTTGCCAGATTTCGGATCGCGTTCGTCGTTCATATCCATCCTCCTCGACCCGGGTTTTGCAAACGCGGGGCCAGAAAGGAACGAGCCCGGGAGCGGGTCGCCGCGCCCGAGCCCTATTGAGCAACGCGGCCGGCGCTAGCGGCCGTCGCGGTCGGCGTCGCCGGGCAGGGCGTGCTCGACGCGGTGCCAAGCATCCTTGGCGGCGTGCTTGGCGTCGCTCCAGGCGAGCTGGGACTTGCCCTTGGTCTGCTCCCAGCCGTGCTCGAGGTCGTTCTCGACCTCGTCCCATTTGCGGCCGCGGTAGCGGTGGGCGGAGTCATACCCGTAGTTGTAGGCCGGGCGGTAGTCGTCATAGCTCCGGCCGCTCTGGTAGTAGGGGCGGGACGAGTAGCTCTCGCCCCAGTAGCGGTCGTTGTCGTACCGGCCGGTGACGCGGTCCCAGGCGTCGCGGGTGGCGTGCTTGGCGTCGCTCCAGGCGAGCTTGGAGTTGACCTTGGCCTTCTCCCAGCCGCGCTCGAGGTCGTTCTCGACGCTGTTCCAGTCGCGGTCGGCGTAGCGGGTCCGCGACTCCCAGCCGTAGCGGTAGGCCGGAGCGAGGTCGTCGTACGTGCGGTTCGCCGCGTACGGGCGGGTGTGGTAGGTATCGCGCCAGTAGGCCTCTTCCTCGGTGGGGTTCACCGCCTCGGCCACGCCCTTGCCGGCCAGGCCACCGGCCACGCCGCCCACCGCGGCGCCGACCATGGCACCGACCGGACCGCCGACGGCACCGCCGATCGCCGCGCCTGCCGTGGCGCCGCCGACGGCGCCGACTCCGGTGCCCACCGGGTGGGCGCCGGGCTCGCCGGTGATCGGGTCGCGGTTGGCGTCATGCCGGGCTTCCTCCTCCAACTCCGCTGTGGTCGTCTTGCCAGTCGTTGAATACCGTTCGTCGTTCATGGCGTTGTCTCCTGGTTGTAGTGGTTGAACTGCAGACCAGCACACCCACGAGGAAGAGGTATTGCAAGGGAGGGGCCAGGCGGGGCGCGAAAAGAGCGCAACGAATGGCGCCCTGCGATGGGCTCCCCCACCCCGCCTTGCCATCCCCCCATCGCCCGGGATACCCTCCTCGCCAGCCATGCTTTTGAAGAAGTTTCCAACCGTTGGTCTCGTACTGGCCCTCGCGGCCGGCCTCGCCTCGTCGGGCTGCCGCGACCTCAGCTACGCCGCCGGGGACCCCAAGAAGGTCCACGTGGGGATCGTCTTCGACAGCGGCGGCAAGGACGACCGCTCGTTCAACGCCGCCGCCTTCCGGGGCGTGACGCGGGCGGCGCAGGACTTCCCCATCGTCCTGCGCGACGCCGAGCCGGGAGATCCGGCCTCGCTCGAGCCCGCCATGCGCGCCTTCGCCGAAGTGGGCTACGACCTCATCATCGGCATCGGCTTCGCCCAGACCCCGATCGTCGAGTCGGTGGCCAGGGACTATCCCCACCTCAACTTCGCCATCGTCGACGGCGTGAGCGAGCTGCCCAACGTCGCCTCCCTGGTGTTCAAGGAACACGAGGGGAGCTACCTCGTGGGCATGATCGCGGCGCGCAAGTCGAAGACCGGCGTCCTCGGCTTCGTCGGCGGCATGGACATCCCCCTGATCCATCGCTTCGAGGTGGGATACGAGGAGGGGGCGCGCTCGGTCAATCCGAAGGTCCGGGTCATCCAGAACTACGTCGGCGTCACCGAGGCGGCGTGGAACAATCCCGGCAAGGGCAAGGAGCTGGCCCTGGCCCAGATCGGCAAGGGGGCGGACGTCATCTTCGCCGCCGCCGGCAACTCGGGCCTGGGCGCCTTCGACGCCGCCGAGCAGCAGAAGAAGCTCGTCATCGGCGTCGACTCCAACCAGAACTGGGTCAAGCCCGGCTACGTCTTGACCAGCATGGTCAAGCGGGTGGACAACGCCGTCTACCAGATCATCGGCGACCTGGTGAAGGGCCGGTTCAAGGGAGGCGTCCACGTCTACGGCCTGCCGGACGGCGGCGTCGGCTATGCCATGGACCGGTACAACGAGAAGCTCGTGCCGCCGGACGTGATCCGCGAGGTCGAGGCCGCCAAGACCAAGATCATCAAAGGCGAGATCAAGGTCACGGACGCGATGGCGAAGTAGCCCGGCGGAGCCGCGATGCTCGAGCTGCGCGACATCACCAAGCGCTTCGGGGAGGTGCTGGCCAACGACCGGGTCAGCCTCGCCGTGGCGCCGGGCACCATCCACGCCATTGTGGGCGAGAATGGCGCCGGCAAGTCGACGGCCATGCGGATCGCCTACGGCTTCTACTCGCCCGACTCGGGCGACGTGGTGGTGGACGGCCAGCCGCGCCGCTTCGAGAGTCCCCACGACGCCATCGCGCTGGGGATCGGCATGGTCCACCAGCACTTCATGCTGGTCGAGCCCATGACGGTGGCGGAGAATATCGTCCTTGGGATCGAGCCGGGCTCGCCCTTGAAGCTCGACATGGCAGGGGCTGTGGCGCACATTCGCTCCCTTTCGGAGGAGTTCCGGCTGGCGATCGACCCGCAGGCCCGCGTCGAGGATCTCTCCGTGGGCCAGCAGCAGCGGGTGGAGCTGCTCAAAGCTCTCTACCGCGAAGCGCGGGTGCTGATCCTGGACGAGCCCACGGCCGTGCTCTCCCCGCAGGCGGTGGCGGACCTCTTCGCCATCCTGCGGCGGATGCGGGAGCAGGGCAAGACCCTCGTCATCGTCACCCACAAGCTCTCGGAGGTGCTGGAGATCTCCGACGAGGTGACCGTGATGCGCGACGGCCGCGTGGTGGGCCACCGCAGGACCGTCGAGACCAGCGCCACCGAGCTGGCCCGCCTGATGGTGGGCCGCGACGTGCTGCTGCGGGTGGAAAAGCCCGCGGCGAAGCCGGGCGGGCCGGTGCTCGCCGTGCGCGAGCTTTCCCTCAACGCCACCGACGGCGAGCGGCGCCTCGACGGCGTCTCCTTCGAGGTGCGGGCCGGGGAGATCGTGGGCATCGCCGGCATCGAGGGCAACGGCCAGACGGAGCTGATCGAGGCCCTCGCCGGCCTGGTGGACCGGGACGAGGTCTCCGGCGCGATCGAACTCGCAGGCAGGGACGTGGCCGGCCTCTCCGCCCGCGGGCGCCGGGCCTCGGGGATCGCCCACGTGCCCGAGGACCGGCACCGCCGGGGCCTGCTCCTGGACTTCGACCTCAGCGAAAACACCCTCCTCGGAGCGGACGACCGGCCGCCGGTGGCGAAAGGACCGTGGCGGTCGTGGCTCGACCTCGCGGCCATTCGCCGGCGGACGGAGAAGATCCTCGCGGCCTTCGACGTGCGGCCGCCGGACCCGGCGCTGCCGGCGCGCTCTCTCTCGGGCGGCAACCAGCAGAAGCTGATCCTAGGGCGCGAGCTGGACCAGGCCCCCCGGCTGCTGCTGGTGGCGCAGCCCACGCGGGGGGTGGACATCGGCGGCATCGAGTTCATCCACCGCCGGCTCGTGGAGATGCGGGATGCTGGCTGCGCCGTGCTCCTCGTCTCCTCGGAGCTGGAGGAGGTGACGGCCTTAGCGGACCGGCTCCTCGTCATGCGCCAGGGGAGGATCGTGGGCGAGGTGGACCCGGCGCGGGCCACCCAGGAAGAGATCGGACTGATGATGACCGGCGGCGACGCCGCGGCCTGATACCCATGAAAGCTCTGCGCGAACTGATCTTCCCCCTGGCTGCGGTGCTCGCGGCCTTCGTCGTGGGCAGCGCCGTGGTGATGGCCGTGGGCGACAATCCGCTCTCTACCTATACGCTGCTCATCGGCAGCGCTCTCACCTGGCCGGACGGCATCGGCTACACCCTGTTCTACGCCACGCCGCTGATCTTCACCGGCCTCGCCGTGGCGGTGGCCTTCCGCTGCGGTCTGCTCAACATCGGCGCCGAGGGGCAGCTCTACATCGCGGCCTTCGCCACGGCCTGGGCGGGCATCACCTTCGCGGGGCTGCCGGCCGTGGCGCTGGTGCCGCTCTGCTGCCTGGTGGCGATCCTTACCGGCGCCTTCTGGGGGGCGGTGCCTGGCGTGCTCAAGGCGCGCTTCGGGGCCCACGAGGTCATCACTACGATCATGATGAACTTCATCGCCGTCGCCCTGGCGAGCTACTTCACCCAGTACCACTACAAGCCGGCGGGCGATCCCCTGCTGGAGACGGTGCCCATCGGCGAGGGCGGCCATATCGCCCGCATGGCGCGGCTCGTCCCCGGCTTCCCGGAGCGCATTCCGCTGAACGTGGCCTTCCTCCTGGCGCTGCTCGCCTGCCTGCTGGTCTGGCTCTTCCTCTGGCGCACGCGCTGGGGCTACGAGATCCGGGCCACGGGCGCGAGCCCGGCGGCGGCGGAGTACGGCGGCATCGCGACCGGCCGGCAGATCGTCCTCGCCATGGCGATCTCCGGGGCCCTCGCCGGCATGGTGGGAATCAACGAGGTGTTGGGCTACCGCTACCGCTACTACGACGGTTTCTCCTCGGGCTACGGCTTTACGGGTATCGCGGTCGCCCTGCTGGGGAGGAACCACCCGGTGGGGGTGATCCTGGCGTCGCTCCTCTTCGGGGCGCTGCTGCGGGGCGGGCTCTTCGTGGACATCTTCACCGAGCACGTGTCGAAGGACCTGGTGCTGGTGCTGCAGGGGATCATCATCCTGTTCGTGGCCGCGGAAGCCCTGTTCCGCGGGCCTTTCGGGAGGAGGATCAGAGGCGTATGAGCAACATCCTCATCGTCGCGCTCCTGTTCTCGGCTATCCGGCTGGCGACCCCCCTACTGCTGGCGGCGCTGGGCGGCCTGTACTCGGAGCGTTCGGGCGTGATCAACATCGCCCTGGAAGGATTGATGCTCGCCGGCGCCTTCACGGCCGCCACCGTGACCCACTACACGGGCAGCCCGTGGATCGGCCTCGCGGCGGCCATCCTGGCCGGCATGCTGGTGGCCCTGATCCACGGCGTCGCCTGCATCCAGTTCAGAGCGGATCAGGTGGTGAGCGGCACGGCCATCAACATCCTCTTCCTGGGCGTGCCGGCGCTGCTCTCAGGCGCCCTGTTCCAGTCCACCGGAGCCACGCCCCAGCTCGCCCAGAACCAGCTCATTCCGCTGGCGCCCATCATCCTCGCCTTCTCCCTGGTGCCAGTAACCTGGTACGTCCTCAACCGCACCCCTTTCGGCCTGCGTGTGCGGGCGGTGGGGGAGAACCCCGAGGCCGCGGACACGGCGGGTATCGACGTGGCGCGGGTGCGTTATGCAGGGGTGCTCCTCTCCGGCGCCCTGGCGGCCATCGGCGGGGCCTACCTCTCGATCGGCCAGTCCTCCCTCTTCGCCCGCAACATGTCGGCTGGCCGGGGGTTCATCGCCCTGGCCGCCCTGATCTTCGGCAAGTGGCGGCCGGTGCAGACCATGCTCGCCTGTCTCCTCTTCGGCTTTGCCGAGGCGCTGTCGATCCAGATGCAGGGGGTCTCGCAGATCCCCGTCCAGTTCATCCAGATCATCCCCTACGTGCTGACCATCGTCGTCCTTGCCGGTTTCATCGGCCACTCCCGGGCGCCGCGGGCGCTGGGGGTGCCGTATCAGGAGAAGAGGTAGTTGTCGGCTGGCGAGTTGTGGTAGGCTGTCGCGCATCGACACGACCTGTCCCAAGGTGACATCGCGATGGATCAGGAACTAATCGCCTATCTCGACGAGCATTTCCGCGAGACTTCGCAGCAGATCGCGAGCCTCCGGGAGGAGACTACTCGGCGCTTCGAGCAGATCGACGGCCGCTTCGAGCAGATCGACGGCCGCTTCGAGCGGGTGGAGGACGCCATCCGACACACTGGGGTGGAGATCGAAGCGCTACGCGGCGAAATCCAGCTAGTCGCCGAGGGGGTGACCGGTGTCAACGAGAAACTGGAAGCTTTTCGGGAGGAGGTCGCGCTGGAAGTTCGAGAGCCTGGACCACCGCATTCTCCTCTTGGAAGCCAAGGAAAGAATTTGAAGATCCAGCTTCCTATCCCGTTCCTACTGCTTCCCGACGCCCTCGTTCTCACCGTTCCGCCAGACAAGCCCGCTCTCGACGATCTCGCCGCCGCCGTGGAGCGGAGGGTGCGGGTCAGACCACCCTGGAACAGGCCCCCGCCCATAGCTGAATTTCTATATACTGCGGGAAACTTTCGCCGGTCTGTCCGAGTTAAGAAGAGAGATGCCATCGAGAAAGCGTTCCGCCTCCGTCTTCCTGCTCCTCTGGCTTCTCCTCTCTCTCCAGCCGGGGCTCGCCGCGGGGGAGACCGCCCTGGAGCGGGCCCTCGCTCCGGAGGTGGCCCGCGCTCTCCGGGACACCGCGGCCGTGGGAGTGCACGTCGTCGAGCTGGACACCGGCGAGACGGTCTATGCCTACAACCCGGACGAGCCGCGGGTCATCGCCTCCAACAACAAGCTGTTCACCACGGCGGCGGCGCTGGATGCCCTGGGGCCGGGCTACTTCTTCGAGACCCGCCTGCTGATGCGCGGCGACGTAGGGGGAGGCGTGCTCCGGGGGGACCTGGGGGTGGTGGGCTCGGGCGATCCGCAGATCTCGGGCCGCGAGTACGGCGGCGACGCCTTCGGCCCGTTCCGGCCCTGGGCCGCCGCGCTACGGGAGCGCGGCGTCCAGCGGGTGACGGGTGACCTCTACCTCGCTCACGGCCTCTTCGAGCCGCTCCGGATCCATCCCGACTGGCCGCGGGACCAGCTCACCGAGTGGTATGAGGCGCCGATCGACGCCCTCTCCTACAGCGACAACTGCATCCTGGTGCGGGTGTGGCCCGGCAGGGCGGGAGGGCGGGCGGTCGTTGAGACGGTGCCCCCGGTCTCCCTCTTCCAGGTGGAGAACACCGCTACGACCAGCGCCAAGCGCCGCGGCACGAGGCTCTACGTGGGCCGGGTCGACACGGTGCTGACAGTAAAGGGATCCATCGACGCCGGCTCGGGTCCCTTCGAGACCTGGGTCACGGTGCCGGACCCGGCGCTCTACTTCGGGGCGGCGCTGCGGGCGGCCCTGGCCGAGGAGGGGATCGAGGTTCTGGGGAGCCTCCGGCCGGTCATGCAGCTCCCAGGCGCCATCTGGGAGCGGGTGGCCGTCCACCGGAGCGACCTGGTCACCGCCATCCGCACGACCAACAAGCGGAGCCAGAACTTCTACGCCGAGAGCCTCGCCAAGGCCCTGGGAGCCGAGCGGTGCGGACAGGGGAGCTGGGCCGCGGGAGTGCGCGCCATCGGCGAGTTCCTGCAGTCCATCGGCGTGCCCCGCGGCACGTTCCGCATGGTGGACGGCTCCGGGATGAGCCGCGGCAACGAGTTCGCGCCGCGCGCCATCACCACCGTGCTGCGGCACATGTTCTTCCACCCCGCAGGGTCGGAGTTCGCCCAGTCGCTCCCCTACTCGGGGGAGGAGGAGATGAAGTCCTGGAAGCGGCGTCTGGCGACGCCTCCCTACCGGGGCAACGTCTTCGCCAAGACTGGCACGCTGAACGGCGTCTCCGCCCTCTCCGGCTACGCCAAGGCGGTGTCCGGCAAGTCCTACGCCTTCTCGATTCTCATCAACAAGAGCCGGGGAGACGCCCACGCGGCCCAGGACCGGATCGTGATGGCGCTGATCGACAACGGGTGAGGCGCTCGCGGATCGTCACGCCGCCTGGGTGAGCTTGACACCGGCAGGGCGATTCGATATCTCCTCTCCATGTCCAATTCAACGTTTCCCTTGCGGTGGCAGGCCACCGCGGCGGCGACGGCTTGCCTGCTGGCCGTCGCCTGTGCCAAGACCCTGACCGGCGGCCAGGCGCCGTCCACTCCCCCCGTCGAAGCCGTCGTCACCGTCGAGACCGTCCTCGCCGGTGCGCCGCTGAACCAGCCGACCGCGCTGGCGTTCCGGCCGGGCCGGCCGAACGAGCTCTGGGTGACCAACAGCGGCAACGATTCGATCGTCATCATCACGATCGGCGCGGCCACTTCCGCCGTTTCCCGCCAGGATGCGTACGCGGAGCATTTCGTGGCCCGTCCGTCGGGGATCGCGTTCGGCGACGATGGCACCACCTTCGCGGTGTCGAACGAGTCGAACAACGAAGTGC
>DASWME010000284.1:0-4718 GCA_036399915.1 Thermoanaerobaculia bacterium | reverse complement strand
GAAGAGGACTTTCATGGACGCAGGCCGAGGAGGGCGCGCTTCTCCGCGACGCGCTGCCGCCCCTCCGCGAGCGAGGCGAGCAGCGCCGCCAGGCGATGATCCCAGGTGCAGGAGGCCGCGAAGGCGCGCCGGGCCGCGATCTCCTCCGGCGCCCGGCGCCCGGCCATCCGCTCGATCTCGCGGACGAACTCCTCCACTCCTCCGGCGCGATCGACGAACGCCTCGCCGCCGGCGGGCGCAGGGACGCCGGTGACGACCACCGGCAGGCCCATGGCAAGGTACTCGTAGGTCTTGATGGGATCGGCGCCGGCCGCCAGCCGGTCCGGCTTGAACGGGATCACCGCCACGTCCCAGTTGGCGGCGTACGCCGCGAGGTCGGCCTGCGGCTGCCTGCCCAGGAGGTGGACTGTCGCCGGCAGGCCGATCCCCTCGGGGCTGCCGCCGTAACCGATCAGGTAGAAGCGCCAGGACGGCCGCATCCGCGCCGCCGCGGCGATCAGCTCCCAGTCGAACCAGGCGCCGGCCAGGTAGCCGAAGTAGCCCACGGTGACCTCCCCCCGCTCCAGAGGCCGGGAGCCGCGCACCACCTCGAGCCCGGGTTTGAGGCCGTTGCCCACGACCTCGACCGCGCCGCCGCCCAGCTCGCAGATCCGGCCGGCGAGGGCCTCGTTGACGGCGAACACGGCGTCGCAGGCCCCGATCAGGTGGCGCTCGAACGGCTCGTCGTACCAGACCGCCTGGCCCACCCGGTGGAACTCCTCCCAGTCGTCGAGCACGTCGTAGACGGTGATCCACCCCGCGGAGTTGGCTGCGGAGAGCGTCTCGAAGAAGCCCGGGTGGGGGAACTCGAAGAGGGCGATCCTCTCCAGCCCCGCGAAGGCGCCGGTCACCATCTCGGGCCGCTTCGTCACCACGTCAATGGGCACCTGGACAATCCCCTCCTCGAGGCGGTCCTGCGGGCGCCACTCGTCCTTCCACCAGCGCCAGTAGACGAACACCACTGGGACACCGCGCCGCGCGAGGGCGAGCGCGAGCTGCGTCGGGCGCTGCCCCTCGCTCTCCAGGAGCTGGGTCGCCGAGAAGATGGTGACCACCCGGTCCGCTCCGGCCTCCCGGACCCTCTCCTCGAACCGCAGCAGGTCAGCCCGGAGGTCGGGCGGAGCCTCCCCGGGGAGAGCCGCCTCCGGAGCGCGGAGGTCGTCCGCGCCGATCATCCGCCCCACGGTCCGCCGGCCGAGCTGGTAGAGCTTCCGGCGCCGGGATCCCTCAGGGAACAGGAACCGCATCAGGCGCCAGAACCGGGAGACGAGGCGGTAGGCGAGGGTCCGCTCCACGGCGCTCAGCCGGCGGTCCAGGTCGTTCCTCTCGGCGAGGACCAGGTCGCGCTGCTCGCGCAGCGCCAACCGCTCCTGCTCAAGGGGTTGGAGCTTCGCGTGGGCGCTTTGCAGCTCCTGCCCGACCCGCTCTCTTGCCGCACTCTCCGCTTTCAGGGCCTCGTCCAGGGCTCCGGTCTCGATCTCCAGCTGGAAGGCGGCCAGGACCTTGCCGGCGGCGAGCTCGCTCAGAAACCGCTGCCCCTCAGAGAGCGCGGGCAACCCCCGCTCCAGGATCTCCACCGCTCTCTCGGCGCTCCTCTGCGCCCGGCGCCGCATCGCCACGCCGAACCCGGCGGGGGGCTGCCCCGCCTCTCCCACGGCCGCGGCCACGGCTTCCGCCCGCCATGCCTCGGGCGGCAGGGCGGCGCCGGCGAACCCGGCCGCGGTGAAGAGGGAGCGCACCTTGGGGTCGTAGGCCAGGGCGGCGGCGGGCACGCCTGAGGCGAGGGCGAAGAGGGCGGCGTGATAGCGCATCGCGAGCACCCTGCCGCAGCGGCCCACCAGCCCCGCCAGCTCCTCCGGGGCGAGCCGCCGCTCCACCAGGACGGCACGGTCGCGGCGCACCAATGCATCCCGGACCCGGCGGTGCACCGGGGTGTCCTCCTCGCCGTGGAACGGGAGGAACAGCAGCCGGTCCCCGCTGCCGGCAAGGAACCGATCCAGGCCTTTCGCCACCTCGCTCTCCCAGAGGTCCGGATCGGGACCGAACGCCCAGGGGCGGAGCGCGACCCCGACCGGCCTCTCCCCCGGCGCGATGCCCAGCTCGGCGAGCAGGGCTTCGAGGCTCTCGCCGCCCGCCGGCGCGAGGCCGAACGCCGGATCCGCCACGACTTCGACCAGGGGCGAGCCCGGCATCGGCAGGCCGAGGTCGCCGAGCACGGCGAGCGATTCAGGGTCGCGCACGGTCGCTCCCTGGCAGACCTCGAAGGCGATCCGGGTCAACCGGCGCCCCGCCTCGGTCCGCAACGGCCCGACGCCGACGGCATAGAGCATTGCGGGCCGGCCGAGCAGCGCGGCGAGCAGGCCGAAGCCAGCGTAAAAGGGGAGCCCTCCGGACCGAGGGGTGAAGACGCTCTCCAAGGGGACCTCCCAGTAGTCCTGGAAGAGGCCGCCCCCGCCGAGGACTACGAGGCCGCTCTCGCGGACCGCCGCGGCCACGGCGGGGAGGTCGTCCCGGTGAACGGCGCGGACGCCATGGTCCCTCTCCGTGCCCGCGGGGTCCCCCGAGGCGACGACGACCTCGAGGTCCGGGCGCAGGCCGCGCAGGTCCGCGATCATGCCCGCGAGGATCGCCTCGTCCCCGGCGTTGCCGAACCCATAGTACCCGGCGATGAGGATCTTCGGCGCCGCGCCCGGCATGGGGACTCCGTGGGATCAGCGCACCGCGAGGGCCGGCGAGGCGGCAGCGCCCGATCCGGCGGGCCGGAAGGGCGTCCAGGGCTCGCCCGCAAGGATGGCGGTGATCCTCTCGGCGGCGTGGCCGTCCCCATAAGGGTTGACCGACCGCGCCATGGCCTCATAGGCCTTCTCGGAGGTGAGTAGCTCGGCCGCCGCGGCGACGATCCGCTCGCGGTCCACCCCTACCAGCCGGGCCACGCCGGCCTCCACCCCCTCGGGCCGCTCAGTGGTCTCGCGCAGCACCAACACGGGCTTGCCGAAGGTAGGGGCCTCCTCCTGGATGCCGCCGCTGTCAGTCAGGGCGAACCGGCACCGCGCGAGCCGCCGCACCAGCTCGCGGTAGCCGAAGGGCTCGTGGAGCTGGAGGTTCGGCAGACCGCCGAGCATCTCGAAGGCCGGTCCCCGCACGTGGGGGTTACGATGTACGGGATAGATCCAGTCCACGCCGGGAAAGCTCTCGGCGAGGCGGCGCAGCGCCGCGAAGATCTCCCGCAGCGGCGCGCCGAAGCTCTCGCGCCGGTGGATCGTGATCAGGATCTCGGGCCGCTCCGGCGCTTCGTCCAGATACCGGGAGAGGGATCGCAAGGCGTCGATGACCGTGTTGCCCACTACGTGGACGCAGGCGGGATCGCGCCCCTCGGTGAGGAGGGCGCGGCCGGCCCGCTCGGTGGGCGCGAAGAGGGCCGCCGCCAGCGCATCGATAATCCGCCGGTTGGCTTCCTCGGGGAACGGCCGCGCGAGGTCGCCGGTACGCAGTCCGGCCTCGACGTGTCCCACGCGCACTCCGCGATGGAAGGCAGCGAGGGCGGCGGCCATGGCCGTGGTGGTATCACCCTGGACGAGGAGCCAGTCGGGCGAGCGAGAGGACAGCACCTCGTCCATGGCGGCCAAGACGGCGGCAGAGAGCCCGTTGAGCGTCTGGTCATGGCGCATCAGCCGCAGGTCGAGGTCGGGCGCGGGCCCCAGCAGGTCCTGGACCTGGTCCAGCATCTCCCGGTGCTGACCGGTGGTGCAGACGGTCACTTCGAAGGCGTCGGGCCGCCGCCGCAGGGCCTGGACGACGGGGGCCATCTTGATCGCCTCGGGACGGGTGCCGTAGACGGCGAGGATTCTCAGCGGCGGGAAGTCCATGATGCGCGCGGGGGACTATACCCGTCCACGGTCCAAAGAGAAAAGCCCCTCGGGCGAACCGCGAGAGGCAAACATAGAGGAAAGGACAATACGTTCGCAGACGGCGACTACAAATCACCCGGTCAAGGGGTGTAAGAAGTACAGCGAGGGGCGCCCGGACGAGACATCCGGCCGACGACACCCCCCTCCCCACCATAACGGCCAGAGGCCGTTACGGACCTACCGGGGATTGCCGTAGGGAGCCCCAGCCGCCGCGGCGCCAGCGGGACCGCTGGTCTGGGCCTGGAGCGCACTGGAGCCCAACGACGACAGGATTGCGGGCGCCGCGAATGCGAGACCCGCCCCCTGGATCGTGCGCTTGAGAAAAACTCTCCGATCCGTCAGTGAGTTGTGATCCATGAACACCTCCTTGTCGACTCCTTGACCGTGGTGAAGTTGCAGCCGTATAGTCCGCTGCGTGGCCGTAAGCGTCTGCTGAACCGAACGAGCGCAGAGCCCCTTCCTTCTGGAACCGAGACGGGATCGCCCCCTTGCAAGAACGAGACGGATTGACCCACCGGGACTCGCGCCCCGGTCCCGACTCCACGTTCACCCTGGCGCCCGGCGTCAGGCTCGAGCCCCTGGGAGACGGGAGCGCGGTGCTCTACTCCAAGGAGCTCGACCAGAGCCTCAGCCTCAATCACACCGCCGCCCTGCTCTGCAGTTTCGCCGATGGTCAGCATACGATCTCCGCGGTTCTGCAAGAGATGCGCCAGACCTTTCCGGAGAGCGCCATCGAGGAGAGCGACCTCGCCGCCTTCCTCGCCGACCTGG
>DASWME010000283.1:0-10909 GCA_036399915.1 Thermoanaerobaculia bacterium | reverse complement strand
GAGGCCTCACCCCCTGGCCCCCTCTCCCTGACGGGAGAGGGGGAACGAAGCCGGAGCGGTCTGCCTTTTCCCCCTCTCCTGTCAGGTGGGAGAGGGGGAACGAATCCGAACCGATGAAGTTCATATCCGGCAACACCGCCTGCTGAGGGTCCTCCCTCTCCCGTCAGGGAGAGGGAGACAGAGGGTGAGGCTTCGGAGGGCAGACCGCCCCGTCCGGCAAAGATGTGTATACGAGGGTGGGCTGCCGCCCCGGGAGGGCGGCTGGGAGAGGAGGGCCGGGGTGGTGAGGGCCCGGCGGCGCGGTCGACTTTCTCCGTGGTCGATGAGGCTGGGATCGGCGACCTCGTTTTCCTCCTCCCCCGGCTTGCCTCCGGCCCGAGCTTGTGACATCCTTCACGAGCACGGCACCTGTCCCGCCGGGGACCGTCCCCGCCGTGCCTGACCGCAGGAGGAAACGTCCCTTGCCCGAGCAGTACTACCCGGTCCTGCTGGCGATGGGGGTCGCGATCGCGTTGGGGGTCGTCATCCTCAGCGTCTCCCATCTGCTCAGCAAGCTCGCGGGCAACCAGCGCGGCGGTGTGGTCAAGCGGACGACCATCGAGTCGGGCATGCCGCTGCTCGACCAGTCGCACAAGCGCATCTCCATCGCCTTCTTCCTGGTGGCGATCGACTTCATCGTCTTCGACCTCGAGGCCGCCTTCCTCTATCCCTGGTCGCTGATCCTGCGCGACGGCGGTTGGGAGCTGTTCTGGGCGGTCATGGTCTTCATCTTCCTGATCCTGGTCGGCTACGCCTACGTCTGGCTCAAGGGCGGGCTCGACATCTCCGCCCCGGCGCGCGAGCGCCGGCCGCTGAGGCTGCACCTGTGAGCGTCCACGAGCCGGCGTCGATGAAGCCCGCCGCTCCCCAGAAGCGCGGCGGCCAGCTCTCGGAGGCGGCGCGGGCCGAGCTCGCCGAGATCCGCAAGCGCTACCCCACCACCAAGGCGTCGCTCCTGCCCGCCCTGCACATCGCCCAGCGCGAGTGGGGCGGCTGGCTGCCGGACGAGGCCATCGAGGCGGTCGCCGCCGAGCTGGAGCTGCCGGCGGCCGAGGTCTACGGCGTCGTCACCTTCTACGACCTCTTCCACCAGAAGCCGGTGGGCCGGCACCGCATCCGGGTCTGCAACAACCTCTCCTGCCAGCTCCGCGGGGCCGACGAGATCCTGGAGGTGCTGCACAAGGAACTGGGGGTCGGCGAGGACGAGGTGACGCCCGATGGCCGCTGCTCCTACGTCCACTTCGAGTGCCTGGGCTCGTGCGACACGGCGCCGATGATGATGGTGGACGACGACTACCACGAGAACCTCACGCCGAACCGGGTGCGGCAGATCCTGAAGGGGCTGAAGTGATGGCCTTCGAGCGCGTCCTCACCAGGAACGTCGGCAAGCCCGAGGCCCTCACCCTGCGCGGCTACCGCCGGCTCGGCGGCTACGAGGCGCTCGCCAAGGCGCTCAAGATGGAGCCCGACGCCATCATCGAGGAGGTGAAGAAGTCGGGCCTGCGCGGGCGCGGCGGCGCCGGCTTCCCGGCGGGCATGAAGTGGGGCTTCATCCCCAAGGGCAAGGACAAACCGAAGTACCTGGTCTGCAACGCCGACGAGTCCGAGCCGGGCACCTTCAAGGACCGGCTGCTGATGGAGCATGATCCCCACCAGTTGATCGAGGGGTGCGCCATCTGCTGCTTCGCGGTGTCTGCCGCCACCTGCTACATCTACATCCGCGGCGAGTACACCAAGTCCACCGCGATCCTCGAGCGGGCCTTGAAGGAAGCCTACGAGGAGGGCATCCTCGGCGACAGCGTGATGGGCTCGGGCTTCAAGCTCGACATGTACATCCACCGTGGCGCCGGAGCCTACATCTGCGGCGAGGAGACCGGGATGCTCGAGTCGCTGGAGGGCAAGCGCGGCCAGCCGCGGGTGAAGCCCCCCTTCCCGGCGATCGTCGGCGCCTTCGGCGCGCCCACGGTGATCAACAACGTCGAGACCCTGTGCAACGTGCCGCACATCGTCGAGCGCGGCGCCGACTGGTTCAAGTCGATCGGCACGGACGAGCGCAACACCGGCCCCAAGCTCTACGCCATCTCGGGGCACGTCGCGCGCCCCGGCACCTACGAGTACCCGATCGGCGTCACCTTCCGCGAGATGCTGGACGGCGCGGGCGGCATGCTCAAGGGCCGGCCGCTCAAGGCGTTCATCCCGGGCGGCGCCTCGGCGCCGATCCTCAAGGCCGACCAGATCGACATCAAGATGGACTTCGACACCGTGGCCAAGGCCGGCTCGATGCTGGGCTCGGCGGCGGTGATCGTGATGGACGACACGACCTGCATGGTGCGGTCGGTGGCACGCCTGGCGAAGTTCTTCAACCACGAGTCCTGCGGCCAGTGCACGCCCTGCCGCGAGGGGACGAACTGGATGGAGCTGGTCTTGAAGCGGCTGGAGCACGGCGAGGGGACCGAGCGCGACGCGCAGCTCCTGCTCTCCATCTGCCGCAACATCGGCGGCCAGTCGCTGTGCGCCCTGGGCGACGCGGCGATCGGGCCGGTCAAGTCGCTGGTCGACCGCTTCCCCGAGGAGATCGAGCAGCACGTGCGCGAGCGGGCCTGCCCCTTCCCGCAGCGGCGCTATTTCGAGGATCGACCCCAGAACGGAGCGTGAGCGAAGTGCCCAAAGTCACCATCAACGACCGCACCGTGGAGGTGGAAGCCGGCACCAACGTGATCGAGGCCGGCCTCAAGGTCGGCGTCCAGATCCCCCACTACTGCTATCACCCGCGCCTGACGGTGGTGGGCCAGTGCCGCATGTGCCTGGTCGAGATCTGGGACAACGGCAAGAAGATGCCGAAGCTGCAGACGGCGTGCTCGTCCTACGTCACCAAGGACGGCTGGGTGGTGCGCACGGACACGCCCGAGGTCGAGGAGGCGCAGAAGGGGATGATGGAGTTCTTCCTCATCAACCATCCCCTGGACTGCCCGATCTGCGACCAGGCCGGCGAGTGCGGCCTGCAGGACTACTCCTTCAAGCACGGGGTGGCCTACTCGCGCTTCCAGTACGAGGACAAGCGGACCTATCCCGGCCGCGAGCGCATCCCGCTGGGCGCCAACGTCGTGCTCAACATGAACCGCTGCATCCAGTGCACGCGCTGCATCCGCTTCACCGAGGAGATCGCGGGCACGGGCGAGCTGGGCTTCTTCAACCGCGGCGCGCGGGTGGAGATCGGCACCTTTCCCGGCAAGGAGCTGAACAACCCGCTCGCCACCTGCGTGGTGGACATCTGCCCGGTGGGGGCCCTGACCTCGACCCGCTTCCGCTTCGCCGAGCGCGTCTGGTACCTCGACAAGAAGCCGTCGATCTGCACCGGCTGCGAGGTGGGGTGCAACATCACCATGGAGCACCGGCGGGGGGACATCAAGCGCTACAAGCCGCGCTTCAACGTCGAGGTCAACGACTACTGGATGTGCGACTACGGCCGCTCGACGTTCGAGCGCTACAAGAGCGTGCCCCGCCTGACCGCGCCCCGCGTGCGGGCTGAAGGCGGAAACGGGCATGCCCCGGTGGCGGCCACCACTTGGAAAGAGGCCCTCGACACCGTCCACCGCCGGCTCCAGGCTGCCAAAGAGCAGGGGGAGATCGCGTTCCTGGGCTCCGCGTTCCTGACCTGCGAGGAGGCATACCTCTTCGGCAAGCTCGCGGATGCGGCTGGCTCGGCGCACCGCGCGGTGCCGGTGGACGTCGGTCCCGAGTGGACCATCCCGCGCTTCAAGCGGCCGCCGATCTCGGGCCGCGAGCAGGCCCCGAACCGCCGCGGCGCCGAGCTGGCCGGGCTCGCCGCGGGCGAAGGATCGTTCACGGCGGACGAGCTGCTGCTCGGCGACGCCGCCTCCCGCTGTTCGGCGCTGATCGTCTGCGACAGCGACTTCAGCAGCGTGGCCTGGTCGCCGGCGACGGTCGAGCGCCTGCGCCGGGCGAAGTTCCTGATCGTCTTCGGCTGGTCGGACTCCCCCCTCGCCCAGGCGGCGGACGTGGCGCTGCCCGTGGCCCATCACGGCGAGAAGGACGGCACGTTCGTCAACGTCGAGTGGCGGCTGCAGCGCTTCCTGCGCGCCTTCCCGCCGCCGGGCCAGACGCGCACCACGGTGGAGGTGCTGGGAGATCTCCTCGCTCGATCCGAGGCGGGCTGGGCGAACCTCTCGACGGGCGCCGTGTTCGACCGCCTCGCCTCCGAGTTGCCGGCCTTCGCCGGGCTCTCCTGGCACGGCCTGCCGGCCACCGGCGCCACGCTCCAGGTCCCCGAGGCCCGGAGCCGGATCCCCGATCAGGCTGCCGAGAAGGTGATGGAGGCTCCCTCGTGAATCCCGACCTCGTCGCCACGCTCGTCAAATACGGCGTGATGCTCCTCGTCTTCCTCAACGTCGCGCCCATCATGCTCTGGGTGGAGCGGCGGGGCGCCGCCTTCATCCAGGACCGGCCGGGGCCGAACCGCGTGGGACCGCTCGGGCTGCTCCAGCCGGTGGCCGACGCCCTCAAGTTCATGTTCAAGGAGGACGTCACGCCCGCCGCGGCCGACAAGCCGCTCTATCTCATGGCCCCGGCCCTCGCCCTGCTGCCGGCGTTCACCACTTTCGTCGTGATCCCCTTCGGGCCGGACCTCCAGACCCGGCGCGGAACGGTCCCGCTGGTGGTGGCCAACGTCGACACCGGCGTCCTGCTCTTCCTGGCCCTGGCGAGCCTGAGCGTCTACTCGCTGGTGATGGCCGGCTATGCCTCGAACAACAAGTTCTCGCTGCTGGGCTCGATCCGCGCCTCGGCACAGCTCATCAGCTACGAGCTGGCGCTGACCCTGGCGGTGCTCGCCGTGATCCTGCCGGTGGGCTCGTTCCGCCTGGGAGACGTGGTCGCCTGGCAGCAGGTGCACCTGTGGAACTTCATCCCGCAGATCCTCGGCTTCCTGGTCTTCCTGGTCGCCTCCTTCGCCGAGACGAACCGCCTGCCGTTCGACCTGCCCGAGGCCGAGTCGGAGCTGATCGCCGGGTTCCACACCGAGTACGGCTCGATGCGCTTCGCCCTGTTCTTCATGTCCGAGTACACGAACATGGCGGCGCTCTCGGCCCTGGGGGTGACCCTCTACTTCGGCGGCTGGAGCCTGCCGGGCGTCGACTATCCCCACAACTGGATCGGCGCGGCCCTGGGGCTCGCCACCCTGGTGGCCAAGATGGCGATCTGCATGCTCATCTTCGTCTGGGTGCGCTGGACCTTCCCGCGGTTCCGCTACGACCAGCTCATGCGGCTGGGCTGGAAGGTGCTGCTGCCGCTCGCCATCCTCAATCTGATCGTGGTGGCCGCCATGACGCTCGCGGGCTGGCTGTGATGGAGATCCTGATCTTCCTCCTCTTCGCCGCGCTGGCGGTCGGCTCGGCAATCGTCGTGGTGGCGCACAAGAGCCCGGTCTACGCCACCCTCAGCCTGGTGCTCACGCTGTTCTCGATGGCGGTGCTCTTCGTGCTGCTCGGCGCGCCGTTCGTCGCCGCCCTGCAGATCCTGATCTACGCCGGCGCCATCGTGGTGCTGTTCCTGTTCGTCATCATGCTCTTGAACTTGCAGAAGGAGGAGATGGCCCACGTCCATTCGGGCGCGCAGCTCTGGACGGCGCTCGCGGGCGGGCTGGTCTTCCTCGGCATGCTCGGCTTGGGGCTCTGGCGCGACGGCTCGCGGCCGGTCCAGCCGCTGACCGGGGAGCTGGTCTCGCTGAAAGCCCTTGCCTCGGAGCTCTTCGGCGAGTACCTGCTGCCCTTCGAGATCGTGGGCCTGCTGCTGCTGGTGGCGGTCATCGGCGCCACGGTGGCGGCCCGCCGGCCGGGGGAGCCTGCTTCCCTCGCCGAGGAGGAGGACTACGTCTCGGGCGACGAGCCGCGCACCGATCCTCTGAAGTCGCTGCCCGATCCCCACCGCCCCAGCGTGGCCGAGCCGGCCTATCCGTCCGCCGCCCGGGAGGCCCGGCCGTGACCGTCCCCATCTCCTGGTATCTCCTGCTCTCGGCGGTGCTGTTCGCCATCGGCGCGGTCGGCGCCCTGACGCGGCGCAACGGCATCGGCATCTTCCTGTCGGTCGAGCTGATGCTCAACGCGGCCAACCTCTCTCTCATCGCCTACGCGCGCCAGCTCGGCCAGCACACCGGCCAGCTGGTCGTCTTCTTCGTGCTGGCGGTGGCCGCCGCCGAGGCCGCGGTGGGGCTCGCGCTCTTCATCGCCGTCTTCCGCCAGCGGCGCACCATCGACGTCAACCGCCTGAACCTGATGCGCTGGTAAGGACCGGGAACCCGCGATGCTCGAACTGCTCTGGCTCATCCCGATCCTGCCGCTGCTGGGCGCCGCGATCAACGGTCTCGCTGGCTGGCGCTTCCCGAAATCCGTGGTGACCGCCGTCGGCGTGGGCGCGCCGCTCGCCTCGCTGATCATCGCCCTCGGCTGCCTCTGGCAGTACGCGAGCGGCGTCTATCCCGGACCCTACGAGCAGACGCTCTATGCCTGGACGGCGGGCGACCTCGCGATCCCGGTCGCCTTCCTGCTCGACGCGCTCTCGGCGGTGATGCTGTTCGTCGTCACCTTCGTGGGCTTCTGGATCCACGTCTACTCCGTGGGCTACATGGGCCACGAGGAGGGCTACCGCCGGTACTTCTCATACCTCAACCTCTTCATGGCGGCGATGCTGTTCCTCGTCCTGGGCAACAACTACCTGGTGATGTTCGTGGGCTGGGAGGGGGTCGGGCTCTGCTCCTACCTTTTGATCGGTTTCTATTACGATCAGCCGTTCCCGCCCTACGCCGGCAAGAAGGCGTTCATCGTCAACCGCATCGGCGACTTCGCCTTCCTGGTAGGCATGTTCGCGCTGTTCGAGAAGTTCGGCAGCCTCAACTACGACGAGATCTTCGCGCCGATCAAGGACCAGCCCGGGCTGGTGACGGGCGACTACGCCCTCGGCCTCTCGCTCGCCGGCTTCGTGGCGCTCTGCTTCTTCGTCGGCGCCATGGGCAAGAGCGCGCAGATCCCGCTCTATGTCTGGCTGCCGGACGCCATGGCCGGCCCGACGCCGGTCTCCGCCCTGATCCACGCCGCCACCATGGTGACGGCCGGCGTCTATATGATCGCCCGCACCAACGTGATCTATCAGCTCGCGCCCGGGGTGTCGCAGTTCGTGGCGGTGATCGGCGCGACCACGGCGATCTTCGCGGCCACCATCGGCGTGGCGCAGACCGACATCAAGAAGGTGCTGGCCTACTCGACCGTCTCGCAGCTCGGCTACATGTTTCTGGCCGCCGGGCTCGGGGCCTACACGGCGGCGATCTTCCACCTCGGCACGCACGCCTTCTTCAAGGCCCTGCTCTTCCTCGGCTCCGGCTCGGTGATCCACGCCATGGGCGGCGAGCAGGACATGCGGCAGATGGGGGGGCTGAAGAAACGCCTGCCGTCCACCTACCGGACGTATGTGATCGGCGCGCTGGCGATTGCCGGTTTCCCGGGCCTCTCCGGCTTCTTCAGCAAGGACGAGATCCTGCACGCGTCCGCCGCCAACGGGCAATGGGTCCTCTGGGCGGTCGGGCTGATCACCGCCGGGCTGACGGCGTTCTACATGTTCCGCTCGGTGTTCCTCACCTTCGACGGCCGGTTCCGTGGCACGCCCGAGCAGGAGCACCACCTGCACGAGTCGCCGCCGGTGATGACGATCCCGCTGTGGATCCTGGCCGTGGGCGCGGTGTTCGCGGGCTACGTCGGAATCCCCAAGCTGCTCTCCGCCGGGCGCGACATCAACTGGTTCCACAAGTTCCTGGAGCCGGTCATCGCCCGGCCGCAGGGCCTGGAGGCCGGCGAGCACAATATCGGCCCGGGAGTGGAATGGACGCTGGTGCTGATTACTACCGCGGTCGCCCTCGGGGGGATCTACCTCGCGTGGCGCGCCTACGGTGGCGACGCCGGGCTCGCGAAGGAAGGGGCCTGGGCCCAGCGCTTCCCGGCCGTGCACCGCCTGCTGGTCAACAAGTACTACGTGGACGAGATCTACGACGCCCTGATCGTCAAGCCGCTCGCCGCGCTCTCCCGTTTCTTCTGGAAAGTGATCGATACCTTAGTCATCGACGGGGCGGTCAACGCCAGCGCGTTCGTGACCGAGCTGACGGGCGACATCGGGCGCTTCACGACCACCGGCAACGTCCGCAACTACGCCCTCTACTTCTTCCTCGGCGTCATCCTGCTGTTCGGGTGGATCGCCTTCGGCTGATCGAGATAACTGGACCGGATATGGGAACCTTTTTCGGACTCCTCGTTGGCAACTTGCTGACCCGTCTGGTCTTCTTCCCGGCGATCGCGTCGGTGCCGCTGTTCTTCTTCGCCAAGGCCCGGGCCCGCGCGGCGAAGGTCTACATGCTCGTCGTCTCTCTGATCGAGCTCGCTTTCGGTCTCCAGTACCTCTTCACGCACCTGGGGCCGGACGGCACCTTCCCGCTGGTGCACGACCTCGGTGCTGGTGGCGGCGCGATCCCCTGGATCTCCGGCTTCGGCATCACCTATGACCTCGCCATGGACGGCATCTCCATGCCGCTCGTGCTGCTGACGATCCTCCTGCTGCCCATCGTGGTGCTCGGCTCGTGGCAGGGCATCGGAGAGCACTGGCCGCTCTTCGGCGCCTCCCTGCTGCTGCTCACGACCGGCGTGCTCGGAGCGCTGCTTGCCTACGACCTCTTCCTCTTCTACGTCTTCTGGGAGGTCATGCTCGTCCCGATGTACCTGCTGATCGGCATCTGGGGCGGCGAGCGGCGGATCTACGCGGCGGTGAAATTCTTTCTATTCACGATGGCAGGGAGCCTGCTGATGCTGGTCGCCATCCTGTGGATGGCGTGGACGTTCCAGCGCTTGAACGGCGGCGTCTGGAGCTTCGCCTACGAGGACCTGCTGCGGCTCGACCTGCCGGTCGCGCAGCAGATCTGGCTCTTCGCGGCCTTCGCCCTGACCTTCGCCATCAAGGTGCCCATGTTCCCCCTCCACACCTGGCTGCCGGACGCCCACGTCGAGGCGCCCACGGGCGGCTCGGTGATCCTGGCCGGCATCCTCTTGAAGCTCGGCACCTACGGCTTCCTGCGCTTCGCCCTGCCGCTCTTCCCACACGCCAGCGAGGCGGCCCGGCCGCTGCTGCTGGCCCTGGCCCTGGTCGGCATCCTCTACGGCGCCCTGGTCTCCTGGGTGCAGGCCGACATGAAGAAGCTGGTCGCCTACTCCTCCATCGCCCATCTGGGGTTCGTGATGCTGGGCCTGATGGCGATCGACATCGTCGCCTGGCAGGGCTCGCTCCTCCAGATGGTCAACCACGGCCTCTCCACCGGCGCGCTGTTCCTCCTCGTCGGCATGCTCTACGACCGCCGGCACACCAAGAAGTTCGAGGAGTTCGGCGGCCTCGCCAGGGTGATGCCGGTCTTCGCCTTCTTCCTGGTGTTCTCCAGCCTCGCCTCCGTGGGCCTGCCGGGGCTCAACGGCTTCGTGGGCGAGTTCATGATCCTGGCCGGCAGCTTCCGCAAGCTGGGCTGGCCCGCGGCCCTGGCGACCTTTGGCGTGGTGCTGGCGGCGGTCTACCTGCTCAAGCTGATCCAGCTCACGGTCTGGGGTCCGATCACGAAGGAGGAGAACCGCGCCCTCTCCGACCTTTCCGGCCGCGAGGTCGCCGCCCTGCTGCCGCTCGCCGTGCTGATGCTCTGGATCGGCCTCGCGCCCAACACCTTCCTGCAGCCGAGCCGGCAGGCCCTCGACGGCGCCCTCTCCGATTACCGTCAACGCATCGCGCAGCCCAGCGTAGCGCGGGCGATCCTGCGGGCGCCGGTCGAGACCGTGGCGAGCAACCCGTCCCAGACGGAGGCCGGCCGATGAACCGCGCGGACTGGATGATGCTGCTGCCCGAGATCGTCCTCTGCGGCGGCGGCGTGCTGGTGCTGATGCTGGACGCCCTGTTCCCGAAGATCCGCCGCTCCTTCACGGCGCTGTCGCTGCTGACGACCGCCATCACTGCCTGGGCGGTCTACTACGTCACGCCCTCGCGGCCGGCCATCGGCGCGACCGCCACCTTCGGCGGCCTGCTCGAGACGAGCCCGCTCACGGCGGCCTTCTCGTACGTCGTCCTGCTGGCCACGGCACTCTGCCTGCTCGCCTCCCAAGGTTATCTGCGGCGGGAGAAGATCCTCGCCGGCGAGTACCACGCCCTGCTCCTCTGGTGCGCCACGGGGCTGCTGCTCATGCTACGGGCCACCGAGCTGCTGACCGTGTTCCTGGCGCTCGAGCTGCTCTCGCTCTGCCTCTACTGCCTCGCCGTCTACCACCGGCGGATCTCCCTGGGCGGCGAGGCGGCGATCAAGTACTTCCTGATGGGCGCCTTCGTCAGCGCCTTCGTGCTCTACGGCATCGCGCTGGTCTATGGCGCCACGGGGAGCACGCGCTTCGACGCCATCGGCCGCGCCCTGGCCAGCGCTCCCGGCGTGCCGATGCTCGCCAGCCTCGGCTTCCTGCTGCTGGTGGCGGGCTTCGGCTTCAAGATGAGCGTCGTCCCCTTCCACGCCTGGTCGCCGGACACCTACCAGGGCGCTCCCTCGCCGTTCGTGGCCTTCCTCTCGGTGGCTCCCAAGGTGGCGAGCGCGCTGGTGCTCTTCCGGGTGCTCGACGCCGCCGTGCAGGGCGGAGCGGGAGCGAGCGCCGCCAAGTGGTCCGGCGTGGTGGCGGCGCTCTCCGTGCTCTCCATGGTGGCGGGCAACCTGCTCGCCCTGGCGCAGCGCGACATCAAGCGCATGCTCGCCTACTCCGGCATCGCCCACATGGGCTACCTGCTGCTGGCGCTGGTGACG
>DASWME010000282.1:0-3097 GCA_036399915.1 Thermoanaerobaculia bacterium | reverse complement strand
CAAGTATGTTGCACCGGCATAGAGTGTAGGAGATTCTGCTGGATGTTCCACCAACTTCTGGAGGAGAAGGGTATGAGAACGAAGCCGTGGCTGTGGCTCACCGCTCTCGCCCTGCTGCCTGCGACCGCTGTCCCCGTGCTGGGGCAGCCGCGGCCGGTGGGGACGGAGTTCCGCGTCAATGGAAACACGGAGTCCAAGCAGCGCAACCCTGCCGCCGCCTACAACGCCGCCGGCACCGCGCTGGTCGTCTGGGAGAACGAGCAGAACGGCCTGCGCGGCCGCTTCTACGGCCGTGACGGCGCGCCCCTGACCGGCGAGCTGGCGCTGGTGGCGAACCAGAAGCTGCCCGGCGTTCCGGCTCATGGCGTGGAGGTCGTCCGCAAGGATCCCGCGGTCGCCTTCCTCGGCTCGGGTGAGTTCCTGCTGGCCTGGACCGAGGAGCGCTCGAACGTCCGGGTGGACATCTTCATCGAGCAGCGCGACGTGATCGACCGCGACGTCTACCTCCAGAAGTTCAGCGCTGCCGGCTCGCCTCTGGGTGCGCCGGTGCGGCTGAACGGCGCCACCGCGGGCTACCAGAGCGTGCCCAGGATCCTGGTGCGCAACAACGCCGACGCCGTCGTGGTCTGGCAGAGCCAGAAGGGCGGGGGCAACAACGGCGTCTTCGGCCGCTTCGTGCGCGCCAGCGGCGTTCCCAACGGCGGCGATTTCCGGATCGCCTCCGGCGCGGGCGCCGCCAGTCCGGCCATCGCCGGCAAGCCCAACGGCGACTTCCTGGTGGCCTGGGAGGCCGGCGACGGCAACTCGCTCGGCGTCTTCGCCCGCATCTTCGACGGCGCGGCCGGCGCGCCGTTCCGGGTCAACACCGACGTGGCCGGCCTGCAGCGCCGGCCGGCCGTGACCTCCGACGGCGCGGGCTGGCTGGTGGTCTGGCAGGGGCAGACGAACACCTGGCGCCAGGCTGCCATCTTCGGGCAGTTCCTGGGCGAGGCCGGCAACCTGGTCGGCCCGCAGTTCCGGGTGAGCAACGGCGTCGGCCCCACCCAGATCGCGCCCTCCGTGGCGGCGTCGAAGGGCGGCAACTTCCTGGTCACCTGGCTCGACTACAAGGACGTCTTCCCCCTCGGCCTGTTCGGCGTCGAGATCGACAAGCTGGGCAACCGGATCGGCTCCGAGGTGGAGCTCAACTCACGGCCGGTCAACTCCCAGTTCCGGACCTCCCTGGCCGTCAGTCCTTTCGGCGGCGTTCTGGCTCCCTGGGAAGGCTTCACCTCCAGCGACGAGCGGCCGGACATCGCCGCCCGCCGGGTGGAGTTCTAGAGTTCGAGGAGCGCGGACGCCGCGCTCCTGCGTTTCTGGCAGACCCCCTCTCCCGAGGGGGTTTTCCGTTTCCGGAAGGATTTCCTCCCCCGGGGAGGGGGAGGGTTGGAGCCGGGGGAGGTCAGGAGGGGGCGCTCCGGCGTGCGAGGGGACCCCCTCCTGGCCTCCCCCTTGCGCCCGCCCCCCTCACAGGGGGAGGGACCCTTCGGCGCTCCCTCGGTTTGCCCTCCCCAGAAGGGAGCTCTCACGGCACCGCCCTTGCTTACAACCTCTCTCCATGGATCCTCGCACGCGAGCCGCCTTGGAGCCGCCGCAGGCGCCGCCCGTCCGCGAAGGCGCCCTCCGCCGGTCCGCCGGCACCGACCCGCGGCAGACCCATCCGGGATGGCGGAGCCGGGACATCCTGCGCGCCGCCGCGCTGGTGATGGGGCTCTACGTCGCGCTGCGGCTGCTCTGGCTGGCCCACGACCTGATCTTCATCACCTTCCTCGGGGTGCTGTTCGGCCTTGCCGTGGCGCGCGGGGCGGACTGGCTCGAGCGGTACCGCATCCCCCGGGGCGCCGGCGCCACCCTGATCGTCCTCTCCTTCGTCGGCGTGCTCGCGGGCCTGACGGCCTGGGCGGCCCCCACCCTGCGCCAGCAGTTCGGCGAGCTGCAGTCCACGCTGCCCGCGGCCCTCGACCGGGTCGAGGGCTGGATCGACAGCCACCGCGCCGGCCTCCTGGGACAGATGATCCCTGCAACGCCTGGCGCCGGAGCGCAGGGGCCCGCTGGAGCGCAGGGCCCCGCCGCGGCGGCGCCGGCCGCGCCGCCGCCTCCCGCCCAGAGGCCGGAGTCCGGGGGCGGCAGCTTCTCCCAACTGCCGAAGAGCCTCTCCGGCCAGCTCGGAGCCGTGGGCCGCTATCTCTTCTCCTTCCTCTCCTCGACGATCGCCGTGGTCGGCGGCCTGCTGCTCATCCTCTTCATCGCCCTCTACATCGGCGCCGAGCCGCGCCTCTACTACCAGGGCCTGCTCCACCTGGTGCCCCGGCCGGCGCGGCCCCGGGCCCACGAGGTGCTGGGCGCCGTCGGCATGACTCTGCGCCGCTGGCTGGTGGCGCAGCTCGCGATGATGGCGATCATCGGCGTCGTCACCACCCTCGGCCTGAAGCTGCTGGGGGTGAAGGCCGCCCTCTCGCTGGGGATCATCGCCGGCCTGCTGGAGTTCATCCCCATGCTCGGCCCCCTCCTGAGCGCCATCCCCGCGGTCGCCATGGGGTTCCTCGACTCGCCGCAGAAGGCGCTCTTCGTGGCCCTGCTCTACTGGGGCATCCAGTTCCTGGAGAACCACATCCTGGTGCCGCTGCTGATGAAGCGCGGCGTGGACCTGCCGCCGGTCGTCACCCTGATCGGCCTGTCGCTGATGGCGCTCGTCTTCGGCTTCCTCGGCATGCTGGTGGCCGTGCCCTTCCTCGCCGCCGTCATGGTGGCGGTCAAGCTCCTCTACGTCGAGGACGTGGTGGGCGACGACGTCAAGACGGTCTTGGATTAGCCTTCACCGCCCGCGACGGCCGGCAGACGGGCCCGCGCTCCCGGCGTGACCCGGCCAGCGACTGCTTGACGTCCAGCGCCAGCCGCTTAAGGTCAAGCGACGGCCGCTTAGGGTCAAGCGGCGGCCGCTTAAGGTCAAGCGGCGGCCGCTTAAGGTCAAGCGATGGCCGCTTAAGGTCAAGCGATGGCCGCTTAAGGTCAAGCGGCGGCCGCTTAGGGTCAAGCGACGGCCGCTTAGGGTTAAGCG
>DASWME010000281.1:0-31965 GCA_036399915.1 Thermoanaerobaculia bacterium | reverse complement strand
GGCCTTCGCTTTGGCGTCGCCCTTGAGGTAGGCGTCCCCGAAGGCCGTGGACCCTTGACGGATGGCCTTTTCGAGGCGGCGGACGGCGGCACCCTGTTCCTTGACGAGATCGGGGACATGGACCTGACCATGCAGGCTAGTCCGCTCGGCTCCGGTTTCGCCGTCTTCGATATCTGAAGCGTCGTCCGTGCCGTCGGGTCGCGCCTCTCAGGACGCCTTCTTGGCGGGCTCGACCTTTCTCGGGGGCAGCCGCACCGCTTGCAGGCCGCTGGCCGCTTGTCGTGCTCGGGCCGCTTCCAGCATCCTGTCAAGGTCGTAGTCCACCTCCCGCGCAATCTCCTCCCGAATCGCGTGGATTTCCTCGATGATGGGATCCTTGCGGGGCATGGTCACAACTCCTTCACCAGTTCGATCGGCGTGCAGATGACGGGCGGCTCGAAGCCGGTCGCTCGGCAGATGGCCTCGATTTTACCACGCATGGTGGCGTTGGCGATGTGAGCGCAGTTCCACGTCAGCAGGTAGTCCAGACCATGGACGGCCGCCAGCGCAACGTGGACAGCATCGACGTACGCCTTGGCCGGCATGCCTCCCCGGCCCAGGATCTCACGAGCAAGCCTGCCTGTCTCGGGCGTCAGCTCGAGTAGCGACGCCTCGCGCAGCATAGAGAGCCGACGCCCTGCTGCCTCTGCATTGCCCGCCTTCGCCTCGTCGAGAACGAACTGCGAGATGTAAAGGTCAAATGAGGATCGCGTCTCCCACCAATCTCGTGTGACCTGCTGGTGGGCGGCACGAATCAGGTCGTGGCTCGGCCTCGCAGTGAGGTAGCTGACAATTGAGGTCTCCAAATAGAGCTTCGGCTTCATCGACACCTCTTACTCTGGAGGAGCAACGCGGTTGCCCTTCGGCGGTGTCAGCCGAGGACAAAATCCGGGACGACCCAGCGGTACTCCTTGGAGAAAACCGGCCGGCCGGGGATCGCCCTGATCCTATCGCAGCTCCTCCTCGAACTCCCCGTCCTTCCCCAGCGCGGCCGCGTAGCCGCCCCGGGCCAGCCAGGCCTTCGCCTTGGCATAGCGGGTCAGCGGGACGTCTGTTCCTTCGGCCCCTCCCCCAGCCGCTTCAGGTCCGCCTCGGCGGCGATGAATCCGAAGGCGGGCCAGTTGCCTCCGGCGAGCACCTCGCGGAAGGCGCGGACCGCCTCCTCCCGCCGGCCGTGGTAGAGGTGCCAGTTGCCGAGGCCGTAGCCGATCGTCGGAGGATCGAGGTCGCCCGAGGCGCCCGCCCGCAGGTCCTCCGGCGTCAGCTCGCCTTTGTACAGCAGGAGCAGCCGGTGATAGGCCTGGTTCTCGATGATGTCCATGCCGGCGTGGATCGGCCCCAGGACGCGCCGCTCCTCCTCCTCGTGGCCGAGGCGGCGGAGCGTCATGTAGAGCCAGTGGCTGGTGGCCGAGAGCATGTCCGGGTTCGTCGAGACCTTCAGGCACTCGCGGTAGGCGGCCAGGGCGCCCTCGAAATCCCCTTTCAGATAGCGGGCGAGCCCCAGGTGGTACCAGACGTTCGACTGCAGCGTGCTGGTGGGGATGTTGCGCGCGTTGGGCAGGCCGTCCGGCTCGATCTCGTCCGGCTTACCGGCGACGAGCCGCGCGGCCGTCTCCAGGTCCGCGATGGCGCGATCGAAGTTGCGCACGGTGATGTAGCGATGGCCGCGGTGGCGGTAGAAGCGAGCGTCGTCCGGATGCTTTTCGATCCCCCGCGAGAAGATCCCGATGGCCTCGCGGTAGCGCCCCAGGTAGGCCGTGCGCCGGCCGAGCCAGATCAGGGCGTCCGCGTCGTCCGGCGAGCGCTCCGCGGCAGCCCGGGCCTCGGCGAGCTTCGCCTCGCGATCGGCCCGGACCTCGGGCGACAGCGCAGCGGGCACCAGCGGCTCGCCGAAGAGAGAGACGGCCTCAGGGGTGGGAGAGGCGTCCCGCGCCGGGGTGGACGGCGGTGCCGGCGGCGCGGCGCAGGCCGCGAGGACGAGGCAGACGCAGAGCGCAGGACTTCGCATGGGTTGATCCTCTCCCCGAAAACGTGGCAAGACACACCGGGCTTCGACCGCGTATATTTATACCGCAAGGGCCCGGATCGGACACCCTTGTGGCCTCGACACGGGCGGGGTGTTCCCGCCCCGAAGGGGGCGGAATTTGAATAGCCCGGGGCGGCAGCCCCGAGAACAGGGCCCCCCAATTTTCCCATCGAGCCCCGAAGGGGCGGCACCCGAGGCAGCGTCGTGTGCCGCCCCTTCAGGGCTCGCAAGATAGAGGGGACCCCCGGTCCCGGGGCTGCCGCCCCGGGCTAGTCAAATTTCGCCCTTTCAGGGCGGCCCACCTCGGATTTCAAAGGCAATCACGGGCCAGATAAGAAACTTCGCGCTTTCCTCCGTCCAATCTCCGTGGAAGACTAACGCATCCCGCAGGAGGGACTACCCATGAGGCCTCTATTCCGGACGCTGGGCGGTATCGTTCTCTTGATGATGATCCAGGGCCAGGTCCTGGCCTGGAGCGGCCCCGGGCACGCGACCGTCGCCGTGATCGCGTACCGGCAACTCCCGGAGGAAGCCAGAGAGGAGCTGGCCGACCTGCTGCGGAGCCATCCGGATTTCCGCAAGTGGGAGAGAGACTTCGAGCAGAAGAGACGCGGCTTTCGCGACGTCGATCTCGGCATGTACCTCTTCATCCGGGCCAGCCTCTGGCCGGACGAGATCCGCAGGACCGGCAACCGGTTCAATCATCCGAACTGGCACTTTGTCGACTACCCTCTCGAGCCCCCGGCCTTCTCCCTCAGGCCCAGACCCGAGCCGGACGACGACGTCCTCTTCGGCATCGAGAGGTCGACGGAAATCCTGCAAGACCGCGACGAGGATCCGGTGGTGCGCGCCGCCCACCTCAGTTGGCTCCTTCACCTGATCGGCGACATCCACCAGCCGCTCCACTGCGCCACTCTCATCAACGACGACTTCCCGGCGCCCGAGGGGGATCGGGGCGGCAATCTCTTCTTCGTCAGCACCACGAAGGCCATCAAGCTGCACTCTTTCTGGGATGGTCTTCTGGGCTCAGGAAGGAACCCCGACCCGCGGACCGCCCTGCGCGAAGCCATCCGTCTGGAGACCGATCATCCGCGAGACGAGCTGGACGAGCTCGCGGAGGCAGAGGCTCCGGAGGACTGGAGCCTGGAAAGCCGCGCGACCGCCGTGAGCGATGTATACCAACGTCCGGCGCGGGACGACCGCGGCAGGGTAAGGACGGTCCTCCTGAGAGGGAGCCGCGACGACCGACGGGCGCCGCCCCTTCCCGCGGGCTACTCGAAAAACGCCAAGGAGATCGGCAGAGAACGGATCGCGCTGGCCGGGTACCGGCTGGCCGATCACCTACGAGGCGCCGGCTTCTGAGTGGCCAGACCGTTGAGGTCTTCCCGAGGATCTCCTCGCGACGGCGGAAGCCCCAAGGTACTTTCGAAAAGGGGACCTCATTCGCCTACCACGGCACCTATCCCGGCGCACCTCGCAGGACAGTCACCAACTCGGCAATAACCGTGACGGGCTCCTCGTCATCAGCGCCGAGCACGATCGGCTGGTACGCTGGGTTCGTCGGTGAGAGTACGACCCGAGTATGCCGCCAACCGCTATTATCGTCCGCTGCCTTCTCGGATGAGTACCGCTTGACGGTGAACGCTCCGCCCGTGTCCGGGTCCGCCGGGCCGCGGTACTGCGCCAGCACGATCTTACCCTGCCGTGAGCCGGCCGGCTTGGCCCGGAACACGACATAATCGCCGTCGTGAATCGTCGGCTCCATCGAATGCCCGACGGCGCGGCAGACGAACATCCGCTCGTCCAGCCTTCCGATGCTGCCCGCCTCCAACCAGCTCTCTGGTTCAATGGCCTCACCCCTGCCGAAGTAGCCGGCGGCAGCCTTGAGTGAGTAGAGCGGCAGCAGGGTCTTGAACGCCTCGCGCTTCACCCGCTCGTCTTCGAGCGATACCAACCTGAGCTGAGGCTCGGGCCGTGGCACGACCAGGCTCTCAGCCAACTCGGCGAGGGACTTCACGCCGGAAGCCAGCGCTGCTTCGAGCTTCTTCTGCGGGACGAACAAATACCGCCACTGACCGTACTTCGTGCCGCTCATCTTCTCGCACCAGATCCGCGCGGCTTCGCTCTTCAATGCGGTGTTCGGGCGGATCTCGCCCTTCGTCTCCGCCAGCCACATCACCTCGCGACCGGCGGCGTCCCGCGCAGCGATGATGAAGTCGGGGAAGTACTGCCGCGGCCGGTTGCTCTCGTAGTAGGTTACCGAGAATCCGAGCCGCTCATTTTTGAAGTACCGCACCACGTCCTGTGCGTTGTCGAGGAAGTCTGCGAACCGCTTCTCGAGATCCGTATGGCAGGGCACCTTGTTCGTGTGGCAGCGCTTACCCTCTGCCACGATGCCGGTCCACTGGAAGCGGCGCAGGTTGAGAGTGTCAAGCAACTCCGGCGAGTCAAGAATGGGCACTGCCTCTACGCCAGGTAGACCGGCTCCCCGGATCGCGTTCTCTAGCACGTCCAGCGCCTGCCCTCTCCAATAGGGAATGCCGATGTCTCGGGCATCGCTCCTCTGCCCACCCACTTCCATTGTGACCACGCGTCGCTCGACGTATCTGCGCACCACCTCCAGCAGTTCCTCGAACGTTGGGCCAATGTTCAGATCTTCAGCCGAGCCAGGGTTTGTCTGCTGATAGAGCTCCTCGGCAATGCGAAACGCGCTTCTCAGCGTCGGCCACTCGGCCCGGAACTCGTCAAGGTGCATCACCGTTTCCGGCGCGCCTCCGACAACTGGCTTCATGCGTACCTCGGGGGGCGTCTCTCTCGGATTGATCCGAATTTGTGGCAGATCCTCCACGCGCACGAGGTCCGCCAGCGACTCGGTCACTCCGACTGCCCACGACCGTACGTTCGGCATGGTGACGCGGAACTTCGCCTTCTTCGGATCCGATTCGATCCAGTGCAGATCCTCGCCCCACCTGCCGGTCCGCGCGCGCTTACGCTTCTCCACCGGGAAGCCGACGAAGGGGATGCCGAAGGCGTCCACCGTCTCCTCACCGCCACCGGGGCGCTCGTCGAGGGGCTGGTTCAGGATGTCGTAGCTCGTGCGCCGCAGGCCCCGGCCGATGATCTGCTCGGTCAGGAGCGGCGAGTCGAACGCGCGGAGCCCCAGAATGTGGGTCACGCTCTTCACGTCCCAGCCCTCGGAGAGCATGTTCACGCTCACGATGCAGCGCACATGCTTGCCGGGCTTACCCTTGGAGCCGACAGTGCTGACCATCTCGCGCAGTACGGCCTCGTTACCCTTGTCGGCGTCGAACACTTTCGAGTCGATCGGGATCGTTACCCAGCGCGTGCGATCCTCGTTGTCCGGGTTGCGTAGCAGCTCGTACTCACGGGTCAGATGTTCGAAGAGCCACGCCGCGTGCTGCGCACTGTAGGCCACGCACAGGAGCACTGGGCTCGGGCCCCGCGCGAAGTCGAACGAGCTGGTCCACTCGTCGTAGTCCTTCTTCCACGACGAGTAGATGCTGGAGACGGCCCCCCTGCAGGCACGCACGTACTCCTCCTTGGTCTTGGCGCCCTTCACCAGGTCCCAGAGGTCGAGGTAGACTCGCCCCTGCTCGTCCGGGTCCGGCAGTCGCACGACCTTGACCAGACCCGACTCGAAAGCGTCGTACACCGAGAAGTCCGATACCAGCCACTCGAAAAGCGCCCCCTCGGGTTTTGGCGAGCCCGAGCCGTACCAGGGCGTCGCCGACAGGTCGAGCACAACGCTCACCCGAGCAGTCTTCGAGAGCCGTTCGAGGATCTTGCTCCACTTGATGTACTCGGGATCCTCACCAGCGCGTGTCCGTTTCTCTCCGTAGACGTGGTGCGCCTCGTCGTTGATCACCACGAGGTCGCGCCAGCCGCCGAGCAGCCGCCGGATCGGCGCGTTCGGGTCCTGCCGAGCGCGACGCTGCATCGCGCGCAGCACCGCTTGAGGGATGAACCGCCCCTCCTCAATCGGTACCTCGCCCTCGCCGATCCAGTCGTCGCGCTTCGCCTCGAGCGGGATGCCTTGCCAGTTGCGCACCAGCACGTTCGGCCGGAACTCCTCGCAATACTCCGGCGGCACAGTCTCGAAGGCGTCATAGAGGTTATGCTCACCCGCTGGATCAAGGCCGTCGCCGCGCGGCTGACCGCTCACCCGGTCGCGCACCGTTAGGTTCGGCACGAGCACGAGGAAGTTCGTTGAGAGCGATGAGCCACTCACCTTGCGCTTGTGCAGCGTCGCCCAGGTGACAACGAGAGCCATCACCACGGTCTTTCCGGTGCCGGTGGCGAGCTTGAGCGCGTAGCGCAGCAGGTCATCGGTCTCGGGCACTTTGCGGCGGTTCTGGACCTCGTAGAGGTAGATGACGGTTTCGATAGCCTCCTGCTGACAGAAGAAGAAACGCTTGTAGACCTTCGCCCGCTCCTCGTCGCGCTCGAACCACCACTCGAGCAGCCGTCGCGTCACGATCGCCGTGCCGGGGTAACCGGCCCCGCGCCACGCGCGCACCTCGTCGCGGAGCTGGTTGACGAAGTCGTTGCGCTGCTCGGTGCTCGCGAGCAGGTCTTCGAAGAGCCTGGCCTCTTTGCCGACAATCCCGGTGATACCTCCCTTCACGGCCTTCGCGGAGGCGAGAAAGCGCATCGACGGACGCCGCCCCATCGTGAGCTTCGAGCGGCCGCCCGCGAGGAGCTGGTAGTGCCGCTCCGGCTCGCAGAAGGCGTCGCAGATGACGACCCGGTCGACAACGTAGGCCATACGCCGCGCTCCCTACGCCAGGTCCCGCACGACGGTAGACTCGTTGCCGTACACGTCTACGACCTTGACCGCGATGCGCTTGTAGCCGCGCACCGGGAACGGCTCGGAGGCGAGCTTCAGCTTGAACTCGGCCGGGTCCACCTCGGCCTTGAGCGCGGCCTTGATGTTCGGCGTCTTCTTGAAGTCAAAGAACATCTGGCAGTCCACAAAGCAGTCGCCGTCGTAGTCCTCGTCGAGGTACCAGGCCGAGACGTAGCCTGAGTCGGCCGCCTTGTACTCAGTGGTGCGGCGCTTGCGGTCGAAGAGCGCAACACCCTTGAGCGTGACCTGCAGTTGCTTTTCCTTGCCATTCTTTGCGGCCGCGACCTCGATGACCGGCAGCGCGAGCGGAGAGAACAGCATCTCCGGTTGGGTTGCCTTGAGCCCTTCAGCGAGGGTATCCGGGCGGATCATGATCAGCTCGACCTTGACCTTGCCGCGTCTTTCGAGCTGCGACTTCACCTCGCCCACGTTCGCCTCGAACGCCCAGCCGAGCACGTGCACCTCGAGGATGCCTGAGGCGAGCGCGTCCTGGACGGCGTCGTTAATCTGCTTGGCCGTGACGCGCCCGGAGAGCGGCCCGACGGAGATCGCGATCTTCTCCTTCTCGTTCTCCGCCACCGCGTGTACGAGCCCCGTCGCGCCCTGGATCGCCGCATACTTGCGGTAGAGGCGGCAGATCACCTCGATGTAGTTCTCGAGCTTGGCGGCCTCGCCGATGCCCGGCTCGCGGACGACGTAGCCCTTCCAGTCCTCGACGGAGTAGCGACCAAGGGATAGCACCTCGAAGGGGCCGCAGACGCGGAGGGCACTCACATCGACCAAGGGCTGATCGAAGAGGTCGACCCTCTCTGGCTCTTTACCATCAATCAATCCAGACATCCGTACTCTTTGGACCATATCGTACTCGAAGTCTCCCGACGGAGTCCCATTCCTAAGCCTAAAGTGGGGGAACACTGTCCTAAGGAGTTCCCATCTTGCTGTATTAATTGCGACGCGGGACGAGTCAATTCCGATCCACCGTCGCCCCAACCTTTCTGCGGCTAGAGCCGTCGTTCCCGAACCAATCGTTGGATCCAGCACAAGATCGCCGGGTTGAGACGTCATGCTGATGCAGCGCTCCACGACGATATCGGAGGTCTGAACGGAGTACACCTTGGCGCGCCCGAAGCCGCTCACCCCAGTGTCATCCCATAGTTGATTAACCTCGAACCAAGGGAAGTCACTGAGCCTTCGTACATAGCGAAGGGTATTCCCGACCACACAGAGACGCCCAATATCACCCAAGATCCTCAACCGCTCCGGCGGTGGCTTGAAGGGTCCCTTGAACTTACGACCTTGAAACGTGAATTCGTAAACCGGATTTCCCTGGGATGTAATGTTGTCGTGAGCCACCAGATCTCTCTCGGGGCAATTCGCTAGCTCCTCGACAGTAAGTTCCTTGAGGGAGCCGTCTTGCTGCACAACATAGCGATACTGGGTAGCCCCTTCGTCACCAGCCACCTTCCGTCGATACAGCTTGCGATATCTACTCTTTCCGGCCTCTGCGCTCTTAAAGTACCAAACTAAGTAGTCTCCTACGCGGTTGAGGGTTTTGGCAGTCAGGCCGCCGCTCTTCCGAAAGAGGATCTGTGCTGCGAAATTGGAATAGCCGAAGACCTCATCCATCAGAGTTCTGCATAGATGAAGATTGGCGTCCGAAATCTGAAGAAAAATGCTACCGGAATCCGACAGGAACTCCCGGCAGAGATAAAGGCGTTCTTTCAAATAGGACAAGTACGAATGTACCCCAAGTGACCAGGTATCTCGAAATGCTTTGATAGTGAGCACATCGTCGGCCCGATCTGCCTCATCATCGTCGTTTCGTCCAGCGCCGATCAGCTTCTGGAAGTTCGAGTTATAGTCGATCCCGTATGGCGGATCGATGTAGATCACCTGCACCTTGCCGCGCAAGTTCTCATAATGGAGCAACGACTCCATGACGTGTAGCGAGTCGCCGCAGATGAGCTTGTTCTTCCATCCCTCCTCGTGGGTGTAGAACTCTACGCGTTTGTTGCGTTCGCTCTCGCGCAGCGTCTTCTCGAGGTCGGCGAAGAGATGCCCCTGCAGCGCGGTGCCTGACTTTTCCTCAGCCGCTCGACGTGCCCGCTCGATAATCTGCGCGATGCGCGACTCGGAAACGATCTCGTTGCGTTGGAGCGGCAGCACCGGCACCTCACGATGGTTGCGCTTACCTGCCCAGAAGAGCACCGGGTCCGCGGCCGGATCCATGTCCACCACCACCGGCCGTTCATCCCCCTCCGGCAGCTTCCCGACCACGACGGCCTTGCTCCAGCCGTTGTCCATCGGCAGCGTCATCACCAACTCGTCGGCCGGCAGCAGCGACGTGTGCCCGGTCTCGGGGGTACGCGGCTCCTTGATGTCATAGTAGGTGTAGCGGGTGACCTTCTTCTCACCACGCGCCCGCCTTTGGGCGGGGCCGGAGGCTGGCTTCGTTACTTTCGTCATCGGTGCAACGTCGGCCCTCAGCTCGAAATTGGACGCCTCCGGCTCCAACAGCCGTTCGACGAGCGCAGCGCGCCGACCCACGGAAGAGACCCCCAGCGTGTCGCAGAGGTCCTTGACCTCGGCTTCCGACAAACGCTCCAGCAGCACGGCCGGGCTGGCACGGTGCGCACGCGAGAGCTTTGCCCGCATCGCGTCGGCGCTGCGCTTGTCGACATCGGTGAAGCCGAAGGCTTCGATGACCTCCTTGAGCTGGTCGCGAGTCATCTGGCTCAGGATTTGACGCTTCAGGTCCAAGGGTGGTCTCCTATCGTGTTCCTGCTGCGGCCGTGCACATGCCCCTGTAGTCACAGCCAGCGCACTTTTTCGCTGCGGGAGCGGCGGGCAGTTGCCCGCTGCGCAGGGCCACCGCCGCCTCCCGCGTTCGGATCTTCACGTCCTCGACAAAGTCATCGTCCACCGAGCGCGGCTTTCGCTTGCGCTCGTCCAGCTCGTAAATCTCCACATAGTCGGGCCGCCGGCCGGTGAGGTCCTGGTAGCCGAGCGCGTAGACGTGGAGCTGCGTCTCGGTGACGTCCTCCGGCTGCGCGCGGTCAGTGGACTTCAAGTCGACAATCGTCGTCTCGCCGGTGTCAATGCGCCGCACGAGGTCGATACGTCCGACCACGCTGACACCGTCGCCGAGACTGATCTCGATCTGTTTTTCCGAGAACTCGATCTTGTCGAAGAGCGCTGCGTTGTCGTGCAGGTAGTCGCGCAATACGCGCTCGGCCGAGGCCTCGAGTTGCTGGCGGAGCGCCGGGTAGGCGTAAGGCGCGTGCAGGTGCGTCTCGACGAGGACCGGCACCTCGGCTGCATCGGCCACATCACCTCGGATCGCCCGAGCGTGCACCTCGGCCAGCGCGTCATGCAGCGACTTGCCGTAGCCCAGCGCCTCGTGGATCGGCGCGTTGAAGCCGTAGAGCACGCGCAGCTTGAACTGGTACGGGCACTCGAAGAAGTACTTGAGATCCGAAAACGAGAACACGACGTTCGCCACGCCCGCCCGCGGCGTCGGCGAGAGGCGCTTGCGAGTCGAGTAATCGGGTGCCTTCCGCTTGACGTACTTCGAGACGAGAATGTCGTCCCAGAACTGCGAGCGCTTCTGGAAGAGCTGGTTGCCCGGCACCGGTGCCCAGGTAAGGTGCAGGAACTTCTGACTCCGCGTCATGGCAACGTAGAAGAGCCGCCGCTCGTCCTCGATAGTGCCGTCGAAGCGCGGTTGTCCCTTGACGCCGCTGCGTGGCAGGAGGTGCCAGACGTTTCGGCCGCCTGGCTTCTTCGCCGGGAACCGGTTCTTGAGGAGCGCGGGCACGAACACCACCGGCCACTGCATCCCTTTGGCCTGGTGGATGGTCATGATGCGCACCGCATCGGGGTTCGCGTACTGATTGTCCTGCCAGCCCTCGGGGTAGGCGTCCTCGGCACGGTACTGGAGGAAGTTGGCGAACGCAGCGTACTTCTCAACCGGTTTCGAGTGGTAGTGGATGGTCTCGAAGTCGGAGATGAGCTGGCTGAACTTACCGAGATTGTAGAACACGACCTCGCCCCGGCCGTTCGGAACGCGCTCCTCGCGGACCTCGGCCTCGACGAGGAAGTTGAGGAAGACGCGTTGGATCGAGTACTGGCCCCAGCGCTTCTGGTTCGGGTCGGTGAGGGCGGCCTTTGCCGCCGCCGCGCCCTGGATCGCGGCACGCAGTGCGGCTGGATCGAGGCCGAGGTTCGCGGCGCTCCACGCTTGTTCGACCGCCACCTCGTCGGGCCCATGATTTCCGATGAAGTAGAAGAGCTGGCGCGCTGCCTCGGCCTCGGCGGTGCCGAACAGATTCGTCATCCCGGTGACCACGAACGGGATGCCCGCCGCGCGCAGGGCGTCGGTGATCGGCTCCGCGTTCGCCTTCGCGCTGCGGAGCAGAACCGCCATGTCCGACCAAGATAGCCCGCGCTCCTTGCCGTCCTCGGTGAAGACCACGCCGCGCAGGGCCTGCGCGATCTTGGCGATGTGCTGCGCCTCCTCGGCCGGCGTTGCGAACGAGAGCGCGACGATGTCGCCGGGCTCGTAAGGCTGAACGCCCGTCGGCTTCATCGCCTTCGTGAGCCGCGCGGTGTTCTGCTCGATGAACACGCGCGCGGTCTCCACGATACCGTCGCTGGAGCGGAAGTTCTCTTCAATCGGAATCTGGTCCACGCCCGGGTAACGCTTGTCGAAGGTCAGGATGTTCTCGACGTCGCTGCCTCGCCACTGGTAGATGGTCTGATCGTCGTCACCAACGACGCAGATCTGTGCACCCAGCTCGTGAAGCGACCAGACGATTGCCTCCTGCACCGGGTTCACATCCTGGTACTCGTCGACGATGACGTACTTCACCCGCTCAGAGAGGCGCTCGCGAAGACCGGTGTCGTTCGTCAAGACCTCGACGGCCGTCTCGAGGATCGAGGAGTAGTCGAGGTAGCAGCGTGCATCGAGCAGGTTCCGGTAGGCCTCGAGGCCAGCCAGGATCGAGCAGCCGGCGAGGTTCGCATCCCCAAGCTCCGCCTCGCGCAGGATGGACAACGCGTCGATGTAGTGCTTGGTGTCCCGGTAGCGCTTGAGGGTGGCGCCCGTGAGGTCAGTCGAGGCCGCGAGCCCGCTCTGCTTGCTGTGCCGATCTACGAACAGTCCCTGCTGCACCTCGTTCAGCACCTCGTACTTGAGGTATTGCGGCGCCTCGCTCTTGAGCAGCTCCAGACAGAACGCGTGGATCGTCCCGACGAACATCTCGGCCAGGCCCGTGACCTCCCCGAGGATCTCCCGAGTGCGCGTGACAATCCGTTCCTTCAGCTCGGCTGCGGCCTTGTCCGTGAAGGTGAAGGCCACGATGTTGCGCGGTGCGAGCGAGTCCGGGCGACTGGGCGTCAGCAGATGGACCACTCGGCGCGCGACGACCTCGGTCTTCCCGGAGCCAGCACAGGCGATCAGTTGAAGGTTGTGACCGGAATGCGCGACGGCTTTCTGTTGAGCGTCAGTGAGCTTCATTGGACTCCGAGGTCAGTTTTCGCGCCAGCGCCGCTCGGATCCGTACGCTGGTCTTCGCAGTAGAACTTCCGGACCTCCTTGAAGTCCCTCCCGGTGCCGAACGCGAGCGCCGGGAAGTCCGCGAGCGGAAGGTCAAGGACCATGGGCGACTTGAACTCCTGGAGCGGCGACTCCGCGGGGCTTCCCTGCCGCGCCACGACCTGGGCGCTCAGCGAGGCGCACAGAGCGAGGGAGAGCAGGACGAACAGACGGCACACCGAGACGATCGAACCTCCTGGGATGCGTCCGGAGCCAGGGCGCCGCCCAGATGATGCGAGCCCAGGTTCACTGCAGCCTTTGGATTTTTATATTCTAACCCAAGTTCCCGCGCGGGGATAGATGGTTACGGGGATAGGTGCCAAACCGCCAACAAAGATCCTCGCCTGGTACGGGGTGCCGGTACAAAATGCCAGGTGTGCACGACCGTCCCACGAACCGGATTCTCTCCATCCCGCGAGCCTTGAAGGGGCGGCACGCGGCGCTACATCGGGGTGCCGCCCTGCGGGGCTCAATGGGAGATTGGGGTCCTGTTCCCGGGCTGTCCCCCGGGCTCGTCAAATTCCGCCCCTACGGGCGGGAATACCCGTCCGCGTCAAGATCGCAGGGAGGCTGGGATCGTCTCTCCGGGAGAGGTGTCTCCGGGTCTCGGCAAAAGCGCTCCGGCGGAAGCGGCGGCCCACCTACGAAGGGCAGGGCCGGCAGGGAAGCATCCTGCCGGAAAGGCGCGTTGCGGTCGCAGGGGCACCCGACGTAGCCCGCCGGGGCGCGGGCGCAACGTCTCTTGACATTTCAGAAACTGCGAATCATCATGCAAGCCGGAGTGAGCGCCGCGAGAAAGGAGGTGGTCGAGGCCAGGACAGAGCGACAAGTCGAGGCAGCTCCGTGATCCGAACCATCGACTACGGGGAAACCTCTACTTCTCAGGAGATCGGTCTATGTACACCAAGAGTCGCTCCACGATCGCGTTCCTTGCCTTCACGGCCGCGGCCATGCTCGCCGGCGTCGCGCAGGCCCAGACGACGTACACCTGTGTGGTCGGCATTTCCCCCTCCGCCAGCAACAACTGCAGCGGTGCGGTGACCATCGGCTCCATTTCCGGCAACCAGCGCGTCGCGACGATCGACCTCAATCACACCGTCAACTGGGCGAGCCTTTCGGTGCTCACCCAGGTCTGCAGCCCCTCGGGCTGGACCATCAACATCGGCGACTCGCCCACGAACAACGGCGGCGGCGGGGACGGGGCCTCGACGAATCACGATGCCGAGACCCAGATCCTCGACCGCGTGCCGAGCGTCTTCCCCTCCGATTATCTGGCGTCCCCGCGGCCGCTCTGCCAGTTCCCCGCCATCAGCACCGGCTGCTCGGTGCAGGAGTGGTTCCTCTACTCGGATGGGACCTCCCTCTCGTTCGACCCCGAGATCAGCTTCGGCGGCAACGAGGGCTTCTGCTCCAACTCGGCGCTCTTCGACTTTCCGTTCTACCGCCAGAGCGACGGCGAGGACCCGAACCAAACCTGGGCCGACAAGCTCTTCGTCGGGCTCAACCGGACGGTGGGGACCGCCACTCGGTCGGGCACCGGCGTCCAGCGCGCCTGCTTCGTCCTGAGCACCGGCATCCCGAGCCAGTCGCAGGTGCGCTCGCTCTGCGGGTTCTGACGACAGCGGATCGGTTCCGATCCCTCCGTCTGACAGAAGGTGCAAGGGCGGCCGTAGGTGGCCGCCCTGGGTGGCAGGGCGCCCGCGCAGGGGCGCCCCGGCACCGAGCTCGTCGCTTCAGGGTTGGCAGCGGACTGGCAGGCCTCTGGCCAGCGCTACGGCGCGGTCCGCGCCCTCGGCGTCACCCGGCCGGCGGCTGCTTGACCTCCAGCGCCGGCCGCTTAAGGTCCAGCGGTCGCCGCTTAAGGTCCAGCGACGGCCGCTTAAGGTCAAGCGACGGTCGCTTAAGGTCAAGCGGTCGTCGCTTAGGGTCAAGCGGTCGTCGCTTAGAGTCAAGCGACGGCCGCTTAGGGTCAAGCGACGACCGCTTAGGGTCAAGCGATGGCCGCTTAAGGTCCAGCGGTCGTCGCTTAGGGTCAAGCGGTGGCCGCTTAGGGTCCAGCGGTGGCCGCTTAGGGTCCAGCGACGGCCGCTGGACGTTAAACGGCGAGAACCAGGGCTCAAGCCTCGAGGAGCGGCCCGGCCGCGTCGGCCGCGGACGGCAGGAGTGCGCCGCGACGCTCTCCCGCGCCCTCCCGAGGACCCTCAGCTCCGCCCGCCGGACCTCTCCTGCGGTCGCCGCGGCCTGCGGCGAGGTCACGCGCTGCGCCGCCGGCTCCAGCGGGGCCTCCAGCGGCGGTTCCAGCCAGCGGCGCTGGTGCAGGGAGGGGGTTCTTGCAGGCATGGCGGCTCGTCGGGTTTCGCTGTGGATGGTTCCCAATAGGCGGCTCCAGTATGCCGTAGGAGGGTGGAGCTGTCAAGGACTTCAGGGTGGTCTGGACAGCGGCCAGGCCTAATTGGTAGGCTTCCTGGTGGCGCATCCCTCACTGGAGACTAATTCAGCGTATGATCCCGTTGTGCCTTGGAGGCGTCCGCGCGTCCGTCCGGCATCGCAGGGAAGGCCTGCTCGCATCTTTGCCGGACGGGGCGGTCTGCCCTCTGAAGCCTCACCCTCTGTCTCCCTCTCCCTGACGGGAGAGGGAGGACCCTCAGCAGACGGTGTTGCCGGATATGAACTTTGTCGGTTCGGATCGTTCCCCCTCTCCCGTCAGGGAGAGGGGGCCAGGGGGTGAGGCCTCGAAGGGATAGGCCTTCAGTAGCGGGCGGATACGACGTCGCAGCCTCGTAAGAGCGTGACAAGACGCATCAGGCTTCGATAGCGTATACATACCACGGCCATGACGGATGAAAGCTTCATTGCGCTCGTGAAGCGCCTGGAGGAGGAGGCGGCCCGGCGGCCGGCCCTCTACAAGCTGCGCGTCCTGCTGCTGGCGCTGCTCGGCTATGGGTACGTCCTCGGCGTGCTCGCCGGCACGGTGGCCTTGACCTTCCTGATGCTGGTCTACGGCCGGTTCAATGCGGTGATCGTCAAGCTCGAGATCTTCCTCCTCGTCTTCGCCGGCCTGATCCTGCGCGCGCTCTGGGTGCGGCTCTCTCCTCCCGAGGGCCTGGCGGTCGAGCGGCGGGACGCCGGGGCCCTGTTCGAGGAGATCGACCGGCTGCGGGCGTCGCTCGAGACGCCGCCCATCCACCAGGTGCTCCTCACGTCCGAGTTCAACGCCTCGATGACCCAGATCCCGCGCCTGGGGATCCTCGGCTGGCAGCGGAATTACCTCACGCTCGGCCTGCCGCTGATGCAGGCGCTCTCGCCGGCCGGCTTCCGGTCCGTGATCGCCCACGAGCTGGGGCACCTGTCGCGGGCGCACGGCCGTTTCGGCGGCTGGATCTATCGCGTGCGCCAGACCTGGCAGCAACTGCTGGAGCAGTTCGAGAAGCGTCCGCACCGGGGCGCCGTCGTCTTCCAGCGCTTCTTCGCGTGGTATGCCCCGTACTTCGCCGCCTGCTCCTTCGTGCTCGCGAGGGCCCGCGAGTACGAGGCCGACCGCCTGGCGGCGCAGGCCGAGGGGGCGGAGGCGACGGCCCAGGCGCTGGTCGGCGTCGCCATGGCCGGAGATTTCCTGGCGCGCGACTTCTGGCCCTCGTTCTTCCAGCGCATCGTCTCCCAGCCCCAGCCCGGCAACGGTCTCCAGGAGCTCGCGGGGACGGTCCAGTCGGGAGCGTGGCGCGGGACCGCCGAGGAGAGGCTGGAGCGCGTCCTGAGCCAGGAAACAGACGTCCAGGACAGCCATCCCTGCCTGCGCGACCGTCTCGCGGCTCTCGGCCAGGAGCCCTCTCTGCCGGAGCCCATCGCCGAGAGCGCGGCCGAACGCTACCTGGGCCCCGCGCTGCCGGCCTTGAGCGAACGGCTGGAGAACGAGTGGAACGCGGAGATCGCCCCGGCCTGGCAGGCGCGGTACGAGGAGGCGCAGCAGCAGCGGGAGCGGCTGGAGGAGCTCACGCGGAAGAGCCGCGCGGAAGAGCTCGACACGGCCGAGTCCATCGAGCGCGCTCTCCTCGCCGAATCCATCGAGGGCGCCGAAGCCGCCCTGCCCCTCTACCAGGCCGTGCTCGAAAGGGAGCCGGAGCACGCCGTGGCGAGCTTCCACCTGGGAAGAGTGCTGCTCGATCGGGAGGACCCTGAGGGCGTCCGCTGGATCGAGGCGGCCATGGAGCGGGACGGCGACTTCGTCCTCCCCGGCTCGCAGCTCCTCGCCGCCTTCTGGCAATCCCGCGGCGAGATGGAGCGCGCGCGGCCGTATCGGGAGCGCACGCAAGCAGAGATGCTCACGCTCGAGCAGGCTCAGCAGGAGCGCGCCGCCTTCAACACCTCGGACCCCCTGATCGAGCACGGCCTGGGTGACGAGGCCGTCGCCGACCTCGCCGCCCAGCTCCGGGATTTCCCGCGGGTGGCGGCGGCCTATCTGGCGCGCAAGGACGTGCGGCACCTCCCCGGGCAGCCCCTCTACGTGCTCGCCGTCCGGCTCAAGGCGCGGTTCCGGACCCAGGGCTATCACGCCCGGAGGGTCCAGGAGCTCGCCGGCGCGGTGCGGTTCCCCGGCGAGGCCTTCGTCGTCAGCCTGGCCCTGCTCCCCTGGAGGATGCGGCGGCGGATCCGCAAGCTCCCCGACGCGCGGATCCTGTAAAAAACCAGGAGCCGGCTCGCCGCCAGGCGGCCGTCCCACCGACCTGAGCGGTTTGTCCGGGCATTACGAGAAGACCCTGAGATCGACTCTGCCTTCGGCGGCTGCGTTCAGTCGATGATCGTTGGTCCAGAACTCCTGACAACCGCCGAGGATGGCGGCGGCGAGGTGCAGGGCGTCAGGGGTCTTGGTGCCGTGGCGAGCCCGGAGCTCAGTGGCAAGATCGAAGGCTTCGGTCGGTAATGCGACCTTTTCGACGTCTTGACTCAGAAAGAATTCATCGAATTACCCCAGAAGCTGCTCATCGCCTTTCCTGATCGGCCAGACCCGACTCTCGAGACGAGTCAGATCCGAGACGCAGACCACAAGGGTATCCGTGTCGTTCGGGCAGAGGGCAGCACGAACGGCGTGGCTGAGGTCTTCCGGGCCTTGGATCAGGTAGATGACAACGCAACTATCGAGATAGACCCTCGCCATTCTATTCCCAGCTCTCCCGCTCCTGCTCGAGATAACGATCAATCTCCTCTTTGGTGCGGACCTGGCGGGGGCGTTCAGAGAGGCCGGCAAGAAAGTCCCTGAGCGTATGGGCGGGCTGGTCCGTGCTCTCTGGAACAAGGACGATGACTTCGGCAGGGCCCTCGCGGACATCCTCAGGGAGAGTCAGGCGAAGGGTATGATCTTTGGCAACGTGAGTGTTGAGTTTGATGGCTCGCATACAGGTTTCCTCGCTACTCTTCGGCTACCGGGAGTCTCAGGGTACGCCGGCTCGGCCTGAGCCGTTGCTCGGCGACCCCGGGTCAGCGGCCCCGTGCGCGATTCCAGACTTTCGCATCCGCAACCGCGCTGAGATTGCTCTGGATGGCGAGTGCAACATCACTCTTTTCGGATGAGGATCCTATAAAGACAACGGGCTTTGTCATACGTTCCGAACACCGGGGATAGGCATCATCCAAACTGCCAGCTCTAGCCGACCTTCACCATAGGTCGGATGGAGAGAACCTCATCTGCCCGGAGGCCCTCGACATCCGACTCCCGAACGGCCACGACGGCGATCGACTCCCCCACCGCGTTGAACACCTCCAATACGCAGCCCGGCTCACCCCCCTCGGGATGAGCGACGTGGTCGACCAAGACTGCCACGTCTCCCCTCCTGAGGCCGTGCTCTGGAAAATCGCGCTTGAGAGCGACACGTTCGTAGAGAGGCAGGTTCATGGCTTCTTCTCCTTCCAGGGCTTCAACGTCACGAATCGGATCCTGCCATCCCCATACGACTGGAGCCAGATCGTAGCTACTGCAAGGATCCGGCCATTAGGGCCTGTAAGTTCACCTTCAGCACGGAGAAAAACTCCGTATTCGTTCCTTCCATCTTCCACGGTTTCGGCCGTGGCCGCAAGCTCCCGGATCGCCGCCAGCAGCAGGTGGGGATTGTCCCTCGTGAATCCTGCTTGCGCCAGGAATTTCGACTTGTCGTCCCATTCACGGGCTACCAAGAGGTATGCCGTGAGCTTCTCCATCGGGATGATCACATCCGGCGGAAGCCTCACCTGACCTTCCTTATATTCTCGCCGGTGTCGCCCGGAGCGAGAGGACCTGCGAGACCCAGAGATGCTGGTCGAGCTGCTCCACGGTCGCGTTCTGCTCTTCGGTCAGCCCGATCAGACGGGTCACCATAGGGCCTAGCCTCTATCGTAGTCTATCATCGGCGTACCTGCCCTGTTCCAGATCGGCTTTCCAAACACCCTCTGAGCAAAGGCCCGACCTGTTCCTCGGTCGCAGAGGTCCGGACCTGGATCGGAGGCACCGCTCCCAGGTCGCGGACGCTCATTCCTCGGCCGGAGGGGCTCCTGACGAGGTCCGGAACGGACGAGACGTTCCTCACGGCACGTCGTAGGTGTCGATCTTCTTGCCCTGGAGGTACTTGTCGAACCAGGCCAGGATGTGGCGCAGGCGCTCGATGCGGTGCCAGGGCTGGCCCGAGCGCGAGAGGTCGTGGCTCTCGTCGGGGAAGCGCACCATCACCACCGGCTTCTTCAGGTACTTCAGGGCGCGGAACATCTGCTCGCCGCCGGCCGCGGGCGGGGTGCGGTAGTCGGTCTCGCCCTCGATCAGCATCAGCGGCGTGGTGATCTTGTTGGCGTAGGTGATCGGCGAGCGCCGGGCGTAGTCCTGCGGGTCCTCCCAGGGCGCGCCCTTGAACCAGAAGGGCGTGAAGAGCGTGAAGTCCGCCGTGTACCAGAAGCTCGCCCAGTCGGCGATCGAGCGCTGCGAGGCGGCGGCGGCGAAGCGGTCCGTCTGGGTGATGATCCAGTTGGTGAGGATGCCGCCGCCGCTGCCGCCGGTGACGCCCAGGCGCTTGGGATCCGCGATGCCACGCTTGACCATCTCGTCGACGCCGGCGAGGAGGTCCTTGGCGTCGTCGCCCGGGAAGTTGTATTGGATGACGTTGCCGAACTCCTGGCCGTAGGTCGAGCTGCCCCGCGGATTGGGATAGAGCACCACGTAGCCCTTGGCGGCCATCCACTGCATCTCGTGGAAGAAGGCGTAGCCGAAGGCCGCGTGAGGCCCGCCGTGGATGTTGAGGATCAGCGGGTATCTCCTGCCGGGCTTGAAGTCCGGCGGCTTCTGGACGAAGCCGTGGATCTCGCGGCCGTCGAAGCTCTTGTAGGTGATCTCCTCGGGCGCGGTGAGATCGAGCTGCGAGAAGAGGTCCTGATTGGGGCGCACGAGCGGCGTCAGGCGTCCGGTGGCGGCGTCCAGGGCGTAGAGGTCGCCGATCACCGTAGGGGTCGAGACGACCAGCGCCATCCGCGAGCCGTCCCGCGAGGCCGTGTAGGAGGCGACCTCCTGGTCGCCGCGGGTGAGGGGCTCGGCGGCGCCGGTCGAGGCGTCGAAGCGCATCAGGTTGACCCGGCCGCGCTCGCCCGTGACGACGCAGACCGACCGGCCGTCGCGGCTCCAGACGATCGGCTGCGGGCGGCCGCCGCGCGGCGCGTGCTGGTCCGCCGCGAGCCCTTCGCCCACGTCGCCGTCGTAGCTCGCCGTGAGGTTGGCCGCCCTGGCGCCCGGCCGCGCCTCGGCCACGAACAGGTCGGTCTGGTTGTGGGAGCGCTCCGGGCTCGCGTTGAGGAACCCCGAGAAGGCGATCCGGCCGCCGTCCGGGGAAACCGAGAAGTCGCCGATCGGGCCTTCGATGCTCACCACCTTGCGGACTGCCCCGCCCCGGGCCGGCACGGCGAACAGGTCGCTGTCCGGCGCGACGTAGTAGGACTCCTTGACCGGGTTCGCGTTGAAGTAGATCGTCGCTCCATCGGGCGACCAGACCGGGTCGCCCTCGTCGAACTCGCCCGCCGTGATCTGCTTCGGCTTGGGGCTGGTGGTGGCGTCGGCGGGCACCGCGACAGTCCAGATGTGGGAGGGACGGGTGGGGTCCGCGTAGCCAGCGTTGTTGAAGCGGTAGATGGCGCGGGTGATGACGCGCACGTCGCTCTCCCGCTCCTCCGCCTTGTCCTTCTCCTTCTTCTCCCCCTCCTTCCCTTTCTGCTCCTCCTCGTCCTTCTTCCTGGCCCGCCACTTGTCGAGGTCCTTCTTGTTCGCGTTGCTGACGAAGGCGAGGGTCTTGCCGTCCGGAGACCACGCCGGAGCGCCGGCCCCCTGCGGCATGTCGGTCAGGGCGACGGCCTCGCCGCCGCGGGTGGAGATGAGGTAGAGCTGGGACGACGAATCCTCGTCCTTCTTCTCCGACCGGACGAAGACGATCCGGCTGCCGTCCGGCGACCAGCGGGGGGACGAGTCGGAAGGCCCGCTGGTGAACGGGCGCGCCGGCTCGCCGCCGTCCGTGGGCACGATCCAGAGGGCGGTGTCGTACCCGTCCTTCTTCTCGTTGACGGTCACGCGCACGAAGACCACCTGGCTGCCGTCCGGCGAGATCCGCGGGTCCGCGATCCAGACGAACTTGAAGAGGTCCGTCTCGGTGATGGGCCGCTTCGCGGCGGAGGCGGCGTGCGGCAGGGCAAGGAGAACCAGGGCGAGCAGGGCTGCCGCGGCGCGGCGGGTGCGGGGAGCTGCAAGGGGCATCGGGTCCGTTCCTCCCGCCCGGGCATCAATGCCCGGGCTATCCCAAAGAAGCCTCCTGAAGGAGGCTCGAACCGAGCCGGGTTCACCCGGCTTCTTCCATGGTAGCCCGGGCATTGATGCCCGGGCGGGGCGGCTCCTCCAGGGTGGCCGGCCCAGCGGCAGATTCTACGGCAGCTCCAGGATGGTGCGGAGGAACTCCCGGGTGCCCTCGGGGCCCGTCAGTTCCAGCCAGACGGGACCGTTGGCGGGGAGCACCGCGAGGTCGAACCGCAGGAAGGGGCAGCACTGCCGCTCCAGCTCGATCAGCGTCGCCAGCTCGGCGAGCCCTCCGTCCTCCGGGTCGAAGCGGAGCGCGTATCCGGAGCCGAGCTCCCGCACCTCGCGGACCCGGGCGCGGACCGCGGCGAGGACGGTTTCCCGCCGCTCCCGCAGCTCGGGGGCGGTCAGCGCACAGGCGACGGGCAGCTCGGCCACGAGCGAGATCCTAGCTCAAGATGGTCCTGCGCAAATCAGCCTCCCGCCGCCCGAACAGAGCGGCCGCAACTCGGAATCGCGCCCCAGGCCGAAAGGTCAGGAATCGCGCAGACCCAGGGCTTCCTTTGTCCAGCCGATCAGCAGCTCCGGGTAGCCGCGGGGAAAGCGAGGTGGCGGCAGGTGAGCGGGCAGCCACCATTCGATGGTCCCGTGCTCCATGCGAGGGAACACGCGGCCGGTGAAGCGGTCGTTGCCTCCCGTGTGTAGCGCCTGCGCGATGGCTCGCTGGCTCTTGCGTCCGTCGCTTTTGGGGTCGCGGCCGCCGGAGATGGCGAGCACCGGTGCCCCTACCTGGCGCCACCAGGGCAGCGGGTCGTAATCCATGACCGAGCGCCACCAGGCATATTCCTCCGCCGGGTAGAGCCGATTCGGCAGCTCCGCCGGCGCGAACCAGGGTTCCTGCCGGACCGAGGTGAGGTCACGCTGCAGTTGCCCGTCGTCGCTGCCGGTCCGCTGATAGCTCATGACGCGCCGCTGCAGTGCCTGCGCGCGCTGGATGATCTCGGCGGGAAAGCCCTGGCGGCGCAGGGTTTCGCCCGTCTCGTAGATCACCTGCTCGGCAGGGGTCAGATCGGTGGTCGCGGTGATGATGACAAACGCGACTCCCCCCACGAGCTGCGCGGCCATTGGCGCCACCCAGCCCCCCTCGCTGTGCCCGAAAAGGCCGACCTGCCGTGGCTGGATCCTGGGATGGTGCCGCAGAGCTCGCACAGCGGCTGCGGCGTCGGCGGCGTAGTCGCGATAGGTGGCCTCGTAGGTCTTGCCACCGGAGCGGCCCGCGCCGCGTTTGTCCCACGCCAGCCCGGCGATGCCGTGACGAGCGAACAGCTTGGCATGGTAGAGAAACTCGCGTCGCGTGTCCGGACCGGCACCGTGGATGAACACGACCGCGGGGAAAGGTCCCTCGCCGCGGGGCAAGAAGAGTGTCCCGGCGAGGCGGACGCCGTGATTGTGAAAAGAGACCTCCTGCTCGCGATAGGTGAACCAGAGGAGCTTCACGGCGAAGAGCGCGACCAGGGCCGCGGCCACGGCACCGACCGCCGGGCTTCGGCGCCCCGCCGGTCTCCGCAACTGCCAGCCGAAGAGGACCAGGGCAGCCGCGGCGAGCAACGCCGCGGCAAGCCTGGTGTCTACGACCGACGCCACCGGTGTGAACTCGAACCTCGCCGCGGCGATCGCGGCGATCAGCAGCAACCAGCCCACCAGTCGTACGACACGCATCGGTTGTCCTCCGACGCGAGACGCCGGGCCATCGCGGCTCGCTTCAGGCGGTACGTCGCTTCTCCTGCTCTCGAGGAAACTTACGGGCGATACACCGAAAGGTTGCACGACGGCGGCAGCTTGCGTAGGATCTCCTCACATCTTGAATCCCATAGGGCCACCTGGCCCCTGATGAAGGAGGAATGCCATGAGGAGCACTCGGTCTCTGACTGTACTCGCCGTCTCGCTGCTGATCTCGTCCGCTGTCTTCGCCGCGGAGCCCTCCTTGCGGGCGGCGGACTCTCTGCGCTGCAAGGAGCTCCCGTTTGTGCCCAACGTCTTCTGGACGACGGCCTACGGTCCCGCGCGAGCGGACGTCGTGACCGCCAAGGCCAACATGCTGCCGTGCAGCGGCGGCGCCTACGCGCTCTGCTACTACTCCGGCCCCGCCCCCATGACCTGCAAGGTCGACGAGGCCAGGAACGTGGCGAGCTGCGAGTGCTCCGGCTACCAGTCCAGCGGCACGACGTACAAATATTTCGTGGACATCAACGGGATCCTCAACACCTGCGTGTACATCGAGACCGTGAGCGTGTGTGGCACCGATGGCTCCAAGTGCCAGAGCGAGAACTCGGCGCCGGTCTGCCAGTACATCAACCAGAACCCGCAGGCGCTGATGCCGAAAGCGGATCTCATCTCGACGTTCTCCACCGCGGAGACGAAGCAACATGGCGTGGGATGCACGCCCTGCCAGGGCCTCTACGCCGGCTGCATGACGGCGCCATGCTTCAACCGGAAGAACGACAAGGGTGAATCCACGGTCGTCTGTGAATGCCCGCTCTATCGCGGGCCGTATCAGGTCGGCCAGAAGGGCGTCAAGTGCGAGTTGGGCGAAGGGCTGGTGTGGTCCGCGGCGTACAACCCGGCGGGGTGTCCAGGCAGCTCTGGCGATTGAAGCGCGCCGCGAGGATACGGCTTCACTCTCTCCCGGGCACGACCAGGCACGTGCTGGTGAACCGCGCCACCGGCCTTCCTTCCGCGTCCACGATCTCCGCCTCGGCGTGGCCGACGTTGCGGCCACGCTGGACGATCCGGCCGGTGGCGATCAACAGGCCTTGACGCACCGAGCGGAAGTAGGTCGCGGAGAGCTGCAGCGTGGCGAAGGCTTCGCCGTCCTCCAGCGTCGCCGCCATGGCGACTCCCATGGCGGCGTCGGCCAGGTCGCAGAGGACGCCGCCGTGGACGATCCCCATCGGATTGTGGTGCCGGGGACCGGCGTCCATCTCGACGCGGGCGGTGCCGTCCTCGAAGGAGACGAGGCGGAAGCCGACCAGCGTGCCGACGGGCGCGGGCTCCAGCCGGCCCTCGATCCAGGCCTCGATGAGCTGTCGATAGCGGGTCATCGCATTCACAGCGACAGGGCCGCCGCGGCTCTCTGGGGCCGGCGCGGCGCCGGCGGCCTCAGGCGGCCGTGGAGGACGGGAATGCCGGGAATGCGCAGGTCCCGCGGCTTGACGTCGTCCGCCAGGGCCTCGGGGATCAGGCAGCCGTGGCGGTCGTACTTGCCTTTCTCCCGCTCCGCGAGGAACTCGACGTAGCGCCCGATGTTGCGGTCCTTGCCGCGGTGGGTGTAGCGGATGAGGGCCTGGAGCCTGCGGTAGGCCCAGCGGCGCCGGCAGCAGTCCGGCACGCCGTGGACGGCGCGGAAGGTCTCCTGGAATTCCCGCTGCAGCACGCTCGGCGGCACGGCCCTGGGGAAGAAGACGAGGTAATCCCCGCCGAAGTAATCCCAGTCGTAGTGGACGAACTGATCGTCGCCGTAGAGCTGGCGCTGGCCGCGGTTCTTCTCCTGGAAAGGGTACTCCATCAGCGGCTGGATCACTACGCGCTGCAGCCGGTGGTGGTAGCGGCGCCAGAAGTCGCGGATCAGGGCCAGCTCCCGCAACGGATCGTCCACGTCGCCCACGACGAAGCTCGCGACGATCTTGGCCTTGACGCCGTAGGCGTCGAGCCGCTCCATGGCGGCGTGGATGCCCTCGACCGTCGTCCCCTTCTGGAAGCCGTCGAGGTTGCTCTGGCTGAGCGACTCGACGCCGAAGAAGACGTTGGCGATGCCGGCCTCGTCGAAGAGGCGCCACAGCTCCTCGTCCCTGGTGGAGTCGACGCGGGTGAAGGCGCTGATCCTGCGGATGGGCAGCCGCGCCCGCGCCATCTGCCGGAGCAGCTCCTTGGTCTCGTTGCGGCGGATGGCCACGTCGTTGTCGTGGAACATGCCGTAGGGGAACCCGGTGAGGCCGTGGAAGTTCTGGAAGTCCTGCAGGACGCTCCCGGCCGGGCGCGTGCGGTAGGCCTGGCCGAGCTGGCGCATCCCCAGGCAGAAGTTGCACGAGTAGGGACAGCCGCGGGAGAACTGGACGACCGGGAAGGGGAAGCGCAGGCGGCCGGTGCGCAGGAAGTTGCCCAGGATGCCCGGATAATCGTCGATGACCGATGGTTCAAGCCGGAAGTCGATCTCCCTGAGCGCCGGGCGCCGCGGCGTGTAGACGATCTCGCCCGACTCGCCGCGGAAGGTGAGGCCGTCGATGTGGCGGGGCCGGGCGGTGCCGCCAGAGTCGAGGTGGCGCAGGAGGTCGAGGACGATCTCCTCGCCCTCGTTCATCACCACGTAGTCGCAATGGTCGAGCGTGTCTTCCGGCTCGCAGGTGGGATGCGGCCCGCCGAAGACGACGACCGGCGGCTCTCCCGGGCGCTCGCGCGCGCGGTCGGCGATCTCGTAGCCGATCTTCGCCGTGTGCACCATGGCGGAGATCAGCAGGTAGTCGCAGGTGGCGAGGTAGCGCTCGTCCAGCCGGGTGCTGGCGAACATGGGGAAGTACTTCACCTCGTAGCCGTTCTGGTGGAGCCAGGAGGCGATGGAGAGCCCGCCGTAGCCGAAGAGCATGAAGAGCGAAGCGAGGCTGTCCGCTCGTGGGTGGCCGGCCTCGACGACGGCGACGCGCTTCATGGGACCGTTCATGAGCTCCTTCTCCCGAGGTGTTGCGCCCGCCCGCGCCCGCCCGGGCATCAATGCCCGGGCTACCCACTGCGCCGGGTGAACCCGGCTTCGAAGCCCTCTTCAGAGGGCGCTGTTTCATAGCCCGGCGATTGATCGCCGGGCGGAGGCGAAACGCGGCCGGATCCTCTACCGCAATCCCCGTACGAAATTCCGTATCCGCCGGCCGAGCCCCGGCCGCAGCCCCGGCTCCTCGCGCCGGCGCGCCACCAGGTGGTAGGCCTGGAGGCGGTCGGTGTGGAGGGCATGGCAGCCGCCCCAGAGATAGATGCGGAAGGCCCGGTAGACCTTCTCCCCCCAGCGCCCGGCGATGAAGTCGCGGGCGGCGTCGAACCGCTCGGCCCAGTGGCGCATGGTCAGCTCGTAGTCGCCCGTCTCGCGTTTGACCTCCTCGACCTCGAAGCCGTTCCAGAGGAGCTCCTGGACGACGTCCGGCAGGGCCAGGAAGGTGTGGGTGCCCTGCCAGATGTAGCGCCGGGTGAAGGCGCTCATCACGTACTTCTCCTTCGAGGCCGAGGCGTCCATGTAGATCCGCCCGCCGGGAGCCAGGCACTCCCAGACCCGCTCGCAGAACCGGCGGTAGTTGGGGATGTGCTCGATGACGCCGTAGATCACGATGGCGTCGTAGGGCCGCTCGGGCCGGTGCTCCAGGAAGTCCTGGAGGTGGACCTCGCCGGGCAGGCCGGTGGTGTCGAGGAGGTTGCGGATGTAGCGGTAGGAGTCCTCGGCCAGGGTGAGGGAGGTCACGTGGACGCCGCGCGCTCCGCAGTAGCGGGTCACTCCGCCCCAGCCGCCGCCGATGTCGAGCAGGCGCATGCCGGGCGCGAGCCGCAGGGCCGCGGACATGGTCTCCAGCTTGTGCTCGGAGGACTCCTCGAGGCTCTCGGCCTCGGAGTGGAAGAGGCCGTGCGAGTAGAAGTGGTACCGGGTGTCGATGAACGAGTGGTAGAAGTCGTCGCCGAAATTGTAGTGGAAGGCGATGGCCTTGCGGTTGAGCCGCGTGGGCGCGACCAGGAACAGGTTCGCGAGGAAGCCGAGGAGGGGCGCCAGCCGGGCGCGGTCCTGGAGCCGGCCGCGCAGCTCGAAGACGCTCCAGAGGTCCCCCTCGAGGTCGAGGTCGCCCTCGACGTAGGCCTGGCCGAGGGCGAACTCGTCGAAGGCGCGGCGCAGCACGCGGTCGGAGTGGAAGACCGCCCGGAACCTCGGCGCGCCGTCGCCGCAGCGGACGACCTCGCCGGAGGGGAACACCACCTCGCAGGCCACGCCGGCGCCGTCGAGGAGACGGAGGAGCCGCTCCCCGGTCCGGCTCGGCGCGGCCGCCCGCTTGTCGAGAGACAGCGACTCTGCCATTTGCCCACTCTCCTTTCTTTCAGGCCGCAACGGAGGACGCCCGCCGCTCCACGGGCACGCCGCGCAGCACGCGGGTGGCGAACCAATAGCCGGGATCGAAGCCGCGCAGCCGGAAGCGGGGGCTGGCGGGGAACCGGTGGTGGAAGTTGTGACCGAGCGGCTCGCCGCCGGTGACGTAGGCCATCAGGACCTGCCAGGGGCCGGCGGCGTCGGTGCCGAGATTGTCGTAGGGCCGCTCGCCATGGGTGTGGCCGATCGCGTTGACGTAGCCGCTGAGGAGGATGTAGGTCGGCAGGCGCCCCAGCCAGAAGGCGATGCCGAGCGGTCCGGCGAGGAGCGAGAGGACGATCTGGAGATAGAAGTTGGTGAAGCAGACCTCCTTGCGGTCCAGCCAGTGGAGCAGGCGCTCGCGGCGGAAGGCCCGGAGGTAGCGGCGCTCCGCGTACTCGCGGTTCTCGCGCACCCAGCGGGTCACGTAGTACCAGGAGAGCAGGATCACCTTCCAGACGCCCTTGCGGCCGGGCGGATGAGGGTCCTCCTCGGTGTCGGAGTTGGCGTGATGGTGCCGGTGGGCGGCGATCCAGGTGAGCGGCGGGATGCAGGCGGTCAGCCAGAGCCAGAAGGCGACGGCGCGGCTGAGCCAGGGGGGGTAGCGGATCGCGCCGTGCGTGAGGCCGCGGTGGAGGACGGCCGTGGTCAGGTACTGGCCGATCTCGCAGACGAGAAACCCGAGGAGCGCCGCCAGCGCGACCTGTCCCCAGGTCACCGAAGCCCAGAAACCCATCCGCTCACCTCCGACGGATCTTTTCGAAATGAAAAATAGTTCTAAAGCATGAGCCGCGGCCCGGAGTCCAAAGCGGCTCGATTATAGAGACGGCCCGGGAGGTTGTCGAACCGGGCGGGAAGGGCGAGCCTCTCAGGAGATGTTAAAAAAGGCCGGCACCCCGAGGGGGCCGCCGGCCTCTGTCAAAAAGCCGTTCCGGTCAGTTGGTGCCCGAGGCATCCTCCGCGGGAATCGGTCCGTAGCGGATCTCCTCCACCGGCCTGCTGCAATCGACCCAGACCAGGACGCAGTGCAGATGCTCGCAGTACCAGTTGGGCGTGTAGGGATCGGTGCACCTCCTGCAGCAGTGACACGACTGGTACTGGCACAACGCCGTTGTCGAGGACACCGCCGCCGGGTCCACGCCGGCGACGAAGTTCGAGGGTGCGGGGAGCAGGGCGTCGGGCACGCGGTCGCCATCGGTGTCGACCCGCACCGTCCCCTCGCGCCGGACCGTCAGCTTGGCGGCGGCACCCTTGGCGTAGGCCCAGACCGACGTGGTGCCGGGGCCGAGGCTGACCCGGTTCGTCAGCTCGCGGCGCTCGCCCTTGCCGGAGACGGGCGTGAAGACCAGCCTGACGTTGAGGTCGAGCGGCGCGACGTAGTAGCCGCCGTTGTCGCTGGTGCGCACGATCTTCATCTCCGTGACCGGCTGCTCGCCGGCCAGCGATGCGGTCACGTCGTACGAGCCGCACTCCGTCTCGACCGGCTTGGCGCTCGCGAGCGACAGGGCCATGAGCTGGATGCGGGTCGTCCCCTCGCCCTTGTCGTTGAAGGACACCGCGTCGAGCCGCCGGACGATCGTGTCGATGTCCGCCAGCGCGCCGGCGGGCGCGGTCGCCAGCGGCACGCCCTTCATGTTGACGGTGCCGTTGAACGGCTTGGACCTCTCGCAGAAGAAGCCGGCGGGGATGGGCTCCTGCGCGAAGCTGGTGAACGTGAATCCGGTCGTCGTGTGCCAGAGATCGGCCCCGCTCTGGACCGTCTCCGCCGCGAGCGCGGGGACGGCGGCCAGGACGAGCAGGGTCAGGCCCCAGGTCAGGCGGCCGCTCCAGATCCTCTTCGCCTTCATCACAGCCTCCTTTCTCTCGAAGGGCTCGGGGTGACCCGGCCGAGGCGGGAATGCCGTGGGACGAGACCCGAGTCCGGACTGGCCTTGTGAGATCTGCAGCGCTTACCAGGGGAGATACACGGCCTCTAAAGTAAGAAAGTGCGCGCCAGCCCCGCGGACGAGCCTCCGGGGCCCTGGCACACCCCGTGCTATCGTTCCCCCGGGCGGGGGAACGATGCTGCGGCGCATCCTCAATCGGAACCAGGACGAGCTACTCGCCGAGAACCGGCGGCTGCTCGCGGACCTGCAGCAGGTCCTCGCCAAGTTCGACGCTTCGGCGGACGACCAGGAGACCCTCAAGCGGTCGGCCCTGCAGCTCGACGAGCTGTTCCTCCTCGTGGTCGCCGGGGAGTTCAACGCCGGCAAGAGCGCCTTCATCAACGCCCTCTTGGGGAGCAGGATCCTCGACGAGGGGGTCACCCCCACCACCACCCACATCCACGTCATCCGGCACGGCGGCGCCGTGGCCCGCACGCCGATCGAGACGGCGCTCGACGTCATCACCGCTCCGGTCGACCTCCTCCAGGACATCAACATCGTCGACACGCCGGGCACCAACGCCATCCACCGCGAGCACGAGGCGATCACCCGCGAGTTCGTGCCGCGCTCGGACATGGTGCTCTTCGTCACCTCCGCGGACCGCCCCTTCACCGAGAGCGAGCGGGCGTTCCTGCAGGGCATCCGCGACTGGGGGAAGAAGGTCGTCGTGGTGCTCAACAAGATCGACATCCTGGAGTCGCCCGGGGAGGTCGAGGAGATCCGCGGCTTCATCGCCGAGAACGCCAGGGCCCTCTTGGGGTTCACGCCGGAGATCTTCCCGGTGGCGGCCCGGCTCGCCCTGCGGGCCAAGGAGAGCGGGGACGCGGCCCTCCTCGCCCAGAGCCGGTTCGAGGAGCTGGAGCGGTACGTGGCCGACACCCTCGACGAGAAGGAGCGGGTCCGCCTCAAGCTGCTCAATCCGCTGGGCGTGGCCGAGCACCTGGCGAAGCGGTACCTGGAGGTGACCGACGGCCGGCTCAACCTGCTCAAGGAGGACTTCGCCGCCCTCGAGGACATCGAGCGCCAGATGGCCTTCTTCAAGGAGGACCTGCAGCGCGAGTTCCGCTTCCGCCTCGCGGACGTGGACAACATCCTGCACGACTTCGAGAACCGGGGCATGGCCTTCTTCGACGACACCATGCGCCTCGCCCGCCTCTTCGACCTCATCAACAAGTCCAAGATGAAGGCCGACTTCGAGCGGGTCGTGGTGGCGGACCTGCCGCAGCTCGTGGAGCGGAAGGTGGCGGAGATCATCGACTGGCTGGTCAGCTCGGAGCTGCGGCAGTGGCAGGCGGTGACGGAGCACCTGTCGAGGCGGCGGCAGATCCACGCCGACCGCATCGTGGGCCAGGTCGGCCGCAGCTTCGACTACGACCGCACGCGCCTGCTCGACAGCGTGGGGCGGGCGGCCCAGCGGTCGGTGGAGACCTATGACCGGGAGCAGGAGGCGACGCGGCTGGCCGACTCGGTGCAGGTGGCGGTGGCGGGCACGGCGCTGGCGGAGGTGGGGGCCATCGGCCTTGGCGCCGTGCTCACCCACATCGCCGTCACCGCGGCGGCGGACTTCACGGGCATCCTCGCCGCCAGCACGATCGCGGTGATGGGCTTCTTCATCATTCCCAACCGGCGGCACGAGGCGAAGAAGGACCTGCGCGAGAAGATCGCCGCCATGCGCGAGCAGCTCATGTCGTCCCTCACCGACCAGTTCGACCGCGAGGTCGAGGGGAGCCTGCGGCGGATCGACGAGGCGATCGCCCCCTACACCCGTTTCGTGCGCGCCGAGCGGGACCACCTGACCCAGGCCCGCGAGGAGCTGAACGGGGTCAACCAGGGCCTGGTGCGCCTGCGCTCGCGGGTGGAATCGCTGTAAGCGGGAGGGGCCGACGAGACACAACGGCTCACCCGCCCGGCGATGAATCGCCGGGCTAAGAACCACGCCCCCTGAAGGGGACTTCAAAGCCGGGTTCACCCGGCGCTGTTTTTAGCCCGGGCATTCATGCCCGGGCGGAGGGGCGAGCGCCAAAGTGCCAAATCGGGTAAAATGTCGCTTCAAGACATGCCCTATTGGCGGCTCTTCTACCACGCGATCTGGGCCACTTGGCACCGCGAGCGCTCGATCACTCCGGAGGCGGAGCCGATCATCCACAACCTACTCCGGAGCAAGGCGATCGGCCTGGGTGCGACGGTTTTTGCCTTGAACGGGATGGAAGACCACGTCCACCTGGTGCTATCGGTTCCTCCCAAGCTGGCGCTCGCGGATTTCATTGGGAAGGTGAAGGGTTCGGCTTCCGCACGATTCAACAAATCTGGTCTTCTGGACCGCCCCCTACGATGGCAGGAGGAGTACGCTGTCCTCTCGTTCGATACCAAACGGCTCCCCCAATATGTGGCCTATGTCGAAAACCAAAAGATCCACCACGCCCGACAAGAGCTGATTCCAATCCTCGAGCGGACGGGCGAGGGGCCGCGCAAGCGAAGGGCTGAGCCTCCACCCCCGCCCGGCGATGAATCGCCGGGCTAAGCACCACTCCCCCTGAAGGGGACTTCACAGCCGGGTTCACCCGGCGCTGTTTTTAGCC
>DASWME010000280.1:0-4830 GCA_036399915.1 Thermoanaerobaculia bacterium | reverse complement strand
GTGACGATCGGCCACAAGGTGGGCTCCGACGGCATGATCGCGACCGCGGACCAGGGCGACGACTTCGCCCCGGGCGATCCCATCTACATCACCATGAAGGTCGGCGACGCGCCGGCCGGCTCGGCGGTGAAGGTGGCCTGGTACGGCCCGGGCGAGACGAAGATCAACGAGGAAGAGAAGACCGTCAGCCAGGGCCAGCAGTACCTGACGTTCTCGGCAACCAATACGGGCTCCTGGCAGAAGGGCGACTACCGCGCCGAGGTCTGGATTGGCGACGAGAAGGTCAACCAGCAGGAGTTCAATATCACGGACAAGAGCGAGGCCGGCAGGTAGGGCCCAGTCTCTCCTCAGCAAAACAACCTTTCTCCCCCGGAACGGCGGCGCGGGACGGTCCCTCGCCGCCGTTTTCGTTCTGTCCTGGACATGGAGCCTGGACGGCGGGATCGATCCAGGGAAATGAAAAAGCGGAGGGTAAATCCCTCCGCCTCCATGGTGAGCGTCAGTCAGCTTACCGGCGCGGCGGGTCCTGGTCGCCGTCCGCCGGCGGCTTCACGTCCACCTCCGGCACCTTGACCGTTCTCTTCTCGGTCTTGACGTCCACGTCGGTCGGGACCTGGACCTGCTTGTCCTTCATCTTCACGTCCACGTCCGGAGCGTCGACGTCGTACTTGGGAACCTGCCCGCCCTTGACCTCGACGTCCACGTCCGGCATCTCACCTTCCTGGGTCTGGCGGACCCGGCAGCCGGTCGTCGAGACCGTCAGCAGGGCCGCGCTCAGCAGCAGCGGCAGGGCCGCCTTCTTCTTGGGGATGCGAATCATGGTGGTTCCTCCTTTTGATGACGTATGCTCGAGCGTCGTTGTCGTTCGGTCCTCCTGATGCAGGGGTAAAATGCAAGGCCTGTTCCAATTTCGCTGGCCCAACCGCCTCACTTTCACCCTCCTCTCGTTGCTCCCGGCGACGGCCGGCTGCGCCCGGCTCTATCCGAAGCCGGTGCCGCTGCGCACCGTGAGCTATCCCGGGACCGGCCAGCCGCGGACCCTGGTGGTGCTCCTGCCCGGCCGGCGCGACAGGCCCGAGGACTTCGGCCGGGCGGATTTCCCCGCGCTGGCCGCCCGGGCGGGCGCGAAGGTGGACATGGTCGCCGTGGACGCCCACCTCGGCTACTACTTCCAACGCACCGTCGTCGACCGGCTCCACGAGGACGTCATCGCCCCGGCACGGCAGCGGTACGATCGGATCTGGCTGGTGGGGGTCTCGATCGGCGGGACGGGATCGCTGCTCTACGCCGCCCAACATCCGAAGTACGTCGACAGCGTCCTGCTGCTCGCCCCCTTCCTGGGCGAGGAGAAGGTGACCGATGAAGTGGCCGCCGGCGGCGGGCTGCGGGGGTGGAAGCCGCCAGAGACGCTCGCGCCTGACGACTTCCAGCGGCGCCTCTGGACCTGGCTCAAACCCTACGCCGGAGGATCGGAAGGGCGTCTCCCGCTCTATCTGGGCTACGGTACGCGCGATTCCTTCGCCCGGGCGAACGGCCTGCTGGGAGAGGTGCTGCCGCCGGAAAGAGTGTTCACCGTTTCAGGAGGGCACAACTGGAAGGCCTGGCGGGCGCTCTGGGAGGCGTTCCTGCGGACGGAGGCGCTGATTCCGGTCGAGCAGCTCAGACCGGCTGGACCGTGATCGAATCGCTTTGATGCCGGGCTATTTGACCGCGGCATCGCGGATATACTCCGCAACCATTCTTTCGAGCTCATTGTTGCGGACGCCGGCACCGGAGGCTTCGCCACGTGCGATGCTTCGTGCAGCAGCACCGCGACGAGCCGAGGAGACAGCTCTGTCAAGCGCCGAAGCCGTCAGGTCGCGTGAGCTCGAAACCGGCCGGTTCCCCTCCCCCCGACGGTCCTGCTTCGTGTTAGCATCTTCCGTCGGCCGTCCCTCCATCGCAGCGACGTTCTCGTAAGGAGAGTCACCATGAAAGTGCCTCTAGCGAAAGCTCAGTCGAGAGCCCTTGCCCTGTCCCTCGTGCTCGGCGTGATGGTCCTCGGTACCGGCTGCGCCAGCGTCGATACCGGTCCCTTCACACAGTTCGCGTCATCGCTTCAATCTTTGCGCACCGGCGTCGATTCTCAGGCTGGAGCGGCCGTGACGGCGAGCCGCGAGGAGCTGGTTGAAAAAGTCGCGAAAGGAGAGGTCAGCCCGGCGGATCTGCAACTCGAGTTTGATCCGTCGAACCCTTTCGTCACCTCCTATGGCTTCGCTGAAAACGAGCCCAACTTCGTCAAGCTCATCCGGTTCCGCCAGGGGCTCGCGGCGCTCAATGACGTGATGATCGACTACGCGCAGTCCCTGGTCGTGCTGTCGGGAGGCGGGCAGGGAGGAGACATTCTTCCCACTTCAGCGCAATTCGACCAGATGGCTCAGGACTTGAACGCCAACGCCGGCACCGCAGCCTCGGCGCTCGGCGTGAGCATTGGCCCAGATCAGCGAGCCCTCTTGAGCACGGTCGCGGTGCAATTGTTCAAGGCCTACATCGAGAACAAAAGGCGCAAGGATCTGGCCGCGGCGATCGGGGAAGTTCAGCCTCGGATCGACGAATTCTCGCGCGCGGCTCAGGAGGCGGTTCATTTCCTGGCCTCGATGGTCCAGACGGACTACGACAAGGAGATCCTGCCGCTGGCGACGGTGACTCCCCCCAACGCGACGCCGATCCTGAACCTCAACGACACGACTCAGGCCACGCTCGCGACTCTGGCGGCACTTTCGAGCAGCTACGGCGCCCTGCGGGATGCGCATCGCGATCTGAAGGCGGCGACTGCGAAGAGGCCCAGCGGTCTGTCCGGCTTGATCGCCTTCACCAATGAAGCGATCCGGCTCCAGGGTTTCGTGAACCAACTTGCCAAGGCGAATGCCGCTGCGGCAGCCATTCAGTAAGAGAAGGAGATCCGCGATGGCCGACACAACGGAAGACAAGCTCGCCGTCTTGGACGCAATGAATACCTCGCTGGGCAAGATCACCAACGTTCAGATTCGCTTGACTCTGGCCGGAGAGACGGATCTGGCCAATCAGCTCGACACCTGCCGCAAGGCGCTCCTCGCCCAGATCGAAAAGCTGCAGGGCCAGGTGGCCGACCAGTGGACGGTATCGGCCGCCGCGCTCACGGAGAAACTTCGAGAAGCCAACAACGATCTCCAGACGCGGATCCGGAACATCAAGAACCAAGTCAATGTGGCCAACAACGCCATCCAGATTATCGGCCAGATTGACGGTGCCTTGAAGTTCTTGCAAGCCGTGGTGCCGTAGGCTGGATCGGTTCAAATCGAAGACCTGAAGCTCGCCGAGTTCGGTCTTCGGCCATTCCGGCGGATGGGCTGCCGGGGAGATACTCTGCTCGGGGGCCCCGCTGCGCCGGCGGACGTCATTCCACCTGGATGTTGTAGGCGACGGTGAGCGTGCAGCCGGCGGCGTCGGTCACCTGGATGAAGGCGTCGAAACTGCCAGCCTGCGTCGGCTTGCCGCGCAGACCACCGGAGCCGGTGAGGTGAACGCCCGGCGGCAGCTCGCCGGCGACGAGCGCGAAGTGGTACGGCTCCGTCCCGCCGATGAACTCGAAGTTGAAGTGCACGGTCTCCCCCACGTGGAGCAACGGCACGACCTCGGTGACGTTCGTGAGGGTGCTGCAGTCTCCGAAAGCGGACGCGGCGCAGAGAAGGACCAGCGCTAGGACGACCGGGACTTTCTTCATGTCTCTCTCCTTTCGATAGGCACGGGAGGGTGATTCTACGCCAAGCAGACTCGAGTGTCTTAGCGCCTCGGGGTCGATCGGACCTCGCATTCTCCATGATCCTACGAGTCGGCCGACTACTCCTTCGGCCTCAAGGTCCTGCCCGCCGCCGAGCTCGAAGCCTATGGCGAGCGGCTCACGGCGCTGGCGCGGCTGCTGCGCCACGGCGACCCGCACCCTGCCGACGTCACGGAGTGGCTGGTGGCGACCGCCGAGGAGCCGCTGACCCGGCGGGAGGCGACCGGCGAGCTGCGCTGGGCGCTGGCGATGCTCGCCGAGAAACGCGGCACCACAACCGAGCAGGCGGCACAAGACCTGCGCGCGGTGGTCGACCGCTTCGTCGCCGAGGGCGGCTCGTTCGGCAACGACGCGGAGCCGGCTCTCCTTGCCGCGTTCCTGACCGAGGCGCAGAAGGAGCGGCTGAACAAGGCCTTCCAGGCGACGCCACGCTTGACCGAGGCGATCTCGAGCTCTTCGCGGTCGTCCGGCCCCTGGGCGGGAGACGCCGCGGTTGCGGCGCTGGTCCGCAAGTTCCGGGCCGCCAAGCCGTCGGAGGATGGGCTCGACCGGCAGGTTATGGACCTCCTCGCGACGGAGCTGGACGACGCGGAGCTGAAGGCGCTGCTCGAGGAGGCGAACGCGGAGATCGAGGGCTACTCGTCCGCCGTGCCCGAGGAGGCCACGGAAGAAGACGCGAAGCTCTTCGAGGAGAAGTCCGCGGCGACCGTGAAGGAGCTGCGGCGCCGGTGCGTGCAGGCGCTGGGCGGGAGCGAGCGCCCGTGATCTAGCGCCCGCCGAGCGGCGGGTACATCGCCGGTGGGCGGTCGAAGTCGACCTGCTCGACGTCGATCCAGGGCACGTACTCGGGGCGCTGACGGCCGTCGACGAAAATCAGCAGGCCGGCATTCCCCGCGCCGAGGTCGCCGGTGCGCTCGAGCTGCAGCTCCTCGCCGCTATGGAGGGTCACCCTGGCGCGCTGGGCGCCGCGCTCTTCGCGGCCGGGGAGCACGATCGAGGCGACCAGGACGAAGGGGATGGTGTAGTCCACG
>DASWME010000279.1:0-4341 GCA_036399915.1 Thermoanaerobaculia bacterium | reverse complement strand
AAGATGAAGGTGGAGCCGCGGCCCGTCCCGCCCGCCGCTCCAGGCTGGCTGGGCCGGATCCTCGCCGGCCTGCTCGCGGCGCTGGTGGTGGCCGCGCTGCTGCGGGCCCCCAACGCCCTGACGCTCCCCTTCCCCTGGCAGGAGCGCGAGCGCGAGGACCTCGCCCGCAACCAGCGCGCGGCGCTCTACCTCAAGATCGACCACGCCGCCAAGACCTGGTTCCTCCTCAAGGGGAGCTTCCCCGACCGCCTGCAGGATCTGGTGGCCGCCCGTATCCTCTCCGCCTCCGACCTGACGGACCCCGAGGACCGCCCCCTCCAGTACGCGGCCGGCGAGGAGAGCTACACCCTGCAGCCGCTCGCGGACGGCAGGCCCGTCTCCGGCGCCGAGGCCACCGAGGCGATTACCGGCAACTTCCTCCTCGATCCCGAGTTCCTCGACGTCCCTCCCGAGTCCGCCGCCCAGCCGTTGGTGCTTCTCGACTGACCCTCGAGGCGGGAATAAATCTGCGCCCATCTTTGTCAGACATGATGTGGCGAAAGATTGACATCATGCCACTAAGGTCCTAAACTGACCTCCAGGCGGCGGGCCCGACGAATCGCCCGCGCTCACGCCTGACAAGAGATTCGAGATCACGAAGGAGGAGCGCCAGTGAGCAAGATCATTGGAATCGACCTGGGGACCACCAACAGCGTGGTCGCTGTGATGGAAGGCGGGGAAGCCAAGGTCATCCCCAACGCCGAGGGCAACCGCACCACGCCCTCGGTCGTCGCCTTCACCAAGAGCGGTGAGCGCCTCGTCGGGCAGGTCGCCAAGCGGCAGGCGGTCACCAATCCCAAGAACACCGTCTTCTCGATCAAGCGCTTCATGGGGCGCAAGTACAACGAGGTGACCGAGGAGATGAAGATGGTGCCCTACCAGATCGAGCGGGCCGAGAACGGCGACGTGCGCGTCGTCGTCGAGGGCAAGCGGTTTTCGCCGCCCGAGATCTCGGCCATGATCCTCGGCAAGCTCAAGCAGGCCGCCGAGGACTACCTGGGCGAGAAGGTGGACCGCGCGGTCATCACCGTGCCGGCCTACTTCAACGACGCCCAGCGCCAGGCCACCAAGGACGCCGGCCGCATCGCCGGCCTGAACGTGGACCGGCTGGTCAACGAGCCGACCGCGGCGGCGCTGGCCTACGGCCTGGACAAGAAGAAGGACCAGACGATCGCCGTCTACGACTTCGGCGGCGGCACCTTCGACATCTCCATCCTGGAGGTGGGCGAGGGCGTGGTCGAGGTGAAGGCCACCAACGGCGACACCCACCTGGGCGGCGACAACATCGACCAGCGGATCATCGACTGGCTGCTCGAGGAGTTCAAGAAGGACCAGGGCATCAACCTCGGCAACGACCCGATGGCCATTCAGCGCCTGAAAGAGGGCGCGGAGAAGGCCAAGATCGAGCTGTCCTCCGCACAGGAGACGGACATCAACCTGCCGTTCATCACGGCGGACGCCTCCGGGCCGAAGCACCTCAACATCCGGCTGACGAGGCCGAAGCTGGAGCAGCTCGTCGAAGACCTGATCCAGCGCTCGGTCCCGCCCTGCCGGCAGGCCTTGAAGGACGCGGGGCTCGAGGCCAAGGACATCGACGAGGTCGTGCTGGTGGGCGGCCAGACCCGCATGCCGGCCATCCAGAAGCTGGTCAAGGACTTCTTCGGCAAGGAGCCGCACAAGGGCGTCAACCCGGACGAGGTGGTGGCGAGCGGCGCCGCCATCCAGGGCGGCGTCCTGGCGGGCGAGGTCAAGGACGTGCTGCTGCTCGACGTGACCCCGCTGTCGCTCGGCATCGAGACCCTGGGCGGTGTCGCCACCAGGCTGATCGAGCGCAACACCACGATCCCGACGAGGAAGAGCGAGATCTTCTCGACGGCGGCGGACAACCAGACCTCGGTGGAGGTCCACGTGCTGCAGGGCGAGCGCGAGATGGCGCGCGACAACCGCACGCTGGGCAAGTTCCACCTGGTGGGCATCCCGCCGGCGCCGCGCGGCATGCCGCAGATCGAGGTGGCCTTCGACATCGACGCCAACGGCATCGTCCACGTCTCGGCCAAGGACCTCGGCACGGGCAAGGAGCAGAAGATCACCATCACGGCTTCGAGCGGCCTGAACGACGCCGACATCGAGCGGATGGTCAAGGAGGCCGAGTCGCACCGGACCGAGGACCAGGAGCGCCGCCGCCAGGTGGAGGCGCGCAACCGGCTCGACGGCCTGATCTACTCGACCGAGAAGACCTACGACGAGCACAAGGAGAAGCTCGGTCCGGACGAGAAGGGCGAGCTGGAGCGGGCCTTGGCCGACGCCAAGAAGGCCCTGGAGAGCGAGAACGCGTCCGAGATGGAGCAGGCGACCGAGCGGCTCACCCGGGCGTCCCACAAGCTGGCCGAGGTGATGTACCGCCAGCAGGCCGCGGGCGGCGGCGGCGCGGCGCCGGGCGGGCCTGCCGCCGGGGCCGGAGCCGAGCGTCCGGGCGCCGGGGCGTCCGACGAGGTCATCGACGCCGAGTACGTCGAGAAGTGAGCGGGCGGGGGTGAGCCATGGCGCCGTTGAAGAAGATCTACCTCGAAGAGCTGGCCCGCATCCAGGACCGCATCAACAACCTCTTCGAGCAGGCGCTGCTCACCTCGGACTACGAGGACCGCGAAGGGGGCCTGCCGGGCACCTGGGCCCCCTCGATCGACGTCCTCGAAACCGAGGACGCCTACCTCATCTTCGCCGAGCTGCCCGGCATCCGGCGTGACGACATCCAACTGCAGGTGCGGGACCGGCGGCTGGAGCTCTCCGGCCGCCGCCACCCTCTCGGGGAGAACCGCAACTTCCTGCGCATGGAGCGCAGCTACGGTCCGTTCCGCCGCACCTTCGACCTCGGGGCGCCGGTCGACACCGACGCCATCACCGCCGCCTTCGAGGCTGGCGTCCTGCGCGTCCGCGTCCCCAAGCGGCGCAGCGGCGCCACCCCGGTGGAGATCTCCGCGGAGGGAGGTTGATGGCCGGCCGCCGGCGCAAGCCCGATCAGAAGTACGTGATGATCAGCGTGGTGGCGGAGCGCTACGGCATCCATCCGCAGACGTTGCGGCTCTACGAGCGGGAGGGCCTGATCAAGCCGACCCGCAGCGCGGGCAACACCCGCCTCTACGACGAGGAGGCGATCCGCCGCCTGGAGATCATCCTCACCCTGACGCGCGACCTCGGAGTCAACCTCGCGGGCGTCGAGGTCATCCTCAACATGCGCGAGCAGATGGAGAGGATGCAGGGCGAGGTGGAGCGCCTCCTCGACTACATCAAGCGGCAGGCCGAGGAGCGCAAGGCCGACCCCGACCGGCAGCACGCGCTGGTGAAGATCCACAGCGGGCCTTTGAGCAAGGTGCGCTGAGGAGCCCTCACCACCCCGGCCCTCCTCTCCCAAAGGGAGAGGAGGGAGAAAAACCCCGCAGGAGTTGGTTCCCCTCTCCCAATGGGAGAGAGGGGATAGGGGAGTGAGGGCTTCCTCCATGCTACGATCTCTATATGCCGCTCAGCGAAGCGCTCGCAGAGCCCTGCCCTGAATGCGGAGGCCGGGGATGGGTCGTCGTTGCCGACGGCCGGGCGGGCACTGCGCGCCCCTGTGCCTGCCGTGAGCGCGACGTCGTTCCCCGGCTGATCGCGGCGGCGGGCATTCCCGATCGGTACCGCGCCTGCCGGATCTCGAACCTCCAAGTCGCAAGCCCTTCCCCCGAGGTGCGCAATCAGCTACTGCGGGCCCGCACGGTCGCCCAGCGCTATGTCGATGAATTTCTGGGAGAGGGCGGCTTCACCAAGGTGGGCTTGATCTTCACGGGTCCGCCCGGAGGGGGAAAGACCCATCTTGCCGTAGGCGTGCTAGTGGAGCTCATCGAGCGATACCGGATCCGTGGCCGCTTCGTGGAGCTGAACGCGCTGATCAACCAGATTCAGGGTACCTTCTCCCCGACGGCTCCCGAAACTACCCAGGAGGTGCTGAATCCCGTCCTGGATGCCCCCTTCCTGGTCCTGGACGAGTTGGGGACGCAGCAGACGACTCCCTGGGTCCAGGACGTTCTCTATCTGATCATCAATACCCGCTACACACGGCGTCTGCCGACGCTGTTCACGACGAACTACCGTCTGAGCGTCGGCCAGGATCCGGCCGCCAGGTCGAAGTCTGAAAAGGTGAAGAGCCTTGATCGCGGAGCCGATCCAGAAGCCGAGCCGCGGAAATCTTCGTCGGAGACCGCACCTCTCGCAAGCCGCCTTTCTGCGATGATCGTCAGCCGCATCCACGAAATGGCCAAGCCCGTGATC
>DASWME010000278.1:0-3434 GCA_036399915.1 Thermoanaerobaculia bacterium | reverse complement strand
AGTCCGGATTGGCGGGGACGTCGGCGTAGACGCGGCGGGCCGCGGTGGTCTCGAGCTGCCAGTTGGAGCCGAGTTGGAACACGACGCCGCCCTGGGGCGTCAGCGCCAGGCTGCCGTCCGAGAGCGTGCTGTAGAGGCCGTACTCCATCAGCACCGCGGGCTGCACCCGCACGCCGCCGCGGCTGAACAGGTCGATGCTGGAGAGCGCCTGCCGCTCGTAGGCCTTGCCCGGCCGGTCGACGAGCCCGAAGCCGAACTGGCGCTCGCGGTAGCGCAGGCCCGTCTGCAGCGTGTTGTGGTCGCTGAACGCGAGGGTGTAGGCGCCCTCGATCCGCCAGCTCTGCGAGGTCACCGGGATGTCCAGGGGATCGATCGCGGCGTGGCGGTGGAAGTTGTTCTCCGAGGTGTAATGGGCGGCGAACTCGGAGCGGCCGTTCTCGCCCACCTCCTGCGACCAGTTGACCTGGTAGTGCTCGAAGTCGACCGGCGGCTCGCCCGACTCGCCGCGGGCGGCCATCCGGTTGTTGAGCGACATGATGCTCACCCGGCTGCCCGGCCCCCGCGCCACGTCGAGCGCCAGGCTGCTGGTCTGGCCGGTGCCGGGCGCGGAGCCGCTGGACTGGATGGCGCCGCCGCTCAACTGGACGATGCGGCCGCGCAGCCCCACCTGGACCTGCCCCACCTGGCCCTTGATCCCGACCCCGGCGACCGAGAGCTGGCCGCCGCCATCCGCGGCGCTGCTGTCCACGCCGGTCAGGGCCTGCATGTCGGTCTGGAAGGCGCTGGTGATGGAGCCGGCCGGATCGGCCTCGAACGAGCCGCGCTCGATGCCGGCTTCATCGGCCTCGATCTCGCGCAGCACGTCGGCAGGCACCCGGGCGCGGATCGCCCAGAAGTCGTCCCCCTCCGTCCCCTGGCCCGGCTGCCGCTGGGCGAGCTGGAGCTCGAGGAACTGGTAGGCCTGCGCCGTCGTGCGGGTGAGCATGATCACCACCGGCAGGAAACCCGCCTTGTGGGCGATGATCTTGTAGAGCCCCACCGGGAGGTTCTGGAAGAGGAAATTGCCCTGCGCGTCCGTCACCACCCTGTGGAGGCTGAGGTCGGCGAGCTGATAGGCGTAGATGTGAGCTGAGGGAAGCGGCGTGGACTCGCCGAGCACCCGCCCCGCGACACCCGCCTGGCGCGCCTGCGCCTGAAGGGCCGCAGCCTGGCCGAGGAGGGCCAAGGCGACGATCAGCGGAATGCTTTTGCGGAGGCTTGGCATCTCGGCTTCTCCCAGACCTCGCACTCTAGAGCGCTGCAGGTCCACGTGTCAAATGCCGCTCCGTCATATGGATAACCGACAATAAGCCCCCGGATTCATCCGCCCTCCGAAACAGGTACGCAAGGCGCGGCTATTCCGGATGGGCGCTCCTCCGGGCCGTACGAATGCAATGGATGTGCCCCCGCTACTCCACCCTGTACGTCACCCCGTCCGACCGTCCCAGATCGTCCGTCACCACCAGGCGGTGCTCGCCGCGGACGGCGTCGAGGAAGCGGCTCCCGCCCGCGTCCGTGGAGGTGGTGGCGACCAGGGTGCCATCCTGATACCAGAAGAGCTTGCGTGCGCCGGCGGCGGCCTGGGCCACCAGCGGAATCCGCTGGTACTCAGCCGGCGCCTCCCGGCGCAGCCGGTACGGGGTCGCCCCGTCCGGCGAGACGATGCGCGGCGGATCGCCGTCCGGGATGCCCGAGCACGCGGCGGCGAGCCGGGGCGCCTCCTCGACCGGGCTGCCCTGCGAGCGCCACCACGCCACCAGCTCGGGCGGATGGAGCGTGAACAGGCGGAGCTCGTGGGGCCGCCGGCTCACGCAGTCGCCCGCCAGCAGCTCGCCGGTCCGGCGGTCCACCAGCATCCGCCGGTGCAGGGTGCAGGCGGTCAGCTTCGACCTCCCCGGCAGATAGGGGATGCGCGCCCGCTCGGGGCAGAACGGCCCCGGCAGCTCGTGGCTCAAGGCGCAGACCTCGATCTCGTCGCGGATCAGCCCGTCCGGCTTCACCGGTCCCCGGCCGCCGGGCTCCAGGGCGCGGAACAGGTCGAAGAGGAGCGGCCCGGCGTGCTGGCTCCCGGAGATCCCCTTGCGCGGCCTGCCGTCGAAGTTGCCCACCCAGACGCCGATCGTCGTGCGGGCCGAGAAGCCCACGGCCCAGGCGTCGCGGTGGCCGTAGGAGGTGCCCGTCTTCCACGCCACCGCCGGCACGTCGCGGGTCAGCTCCCAGGCCTCGGGAAGGTCGGGCCGGCGCACGTCGGTGAGGATCTCGGACACGGCCCGCGCCGCCTCGGGAGAGAAGAGAGGGACAGGTTCCGGCTCCAGGCGCTTGGATTTTGAATCCAGGGGATTGGATTCGAGGAGCCGGACCGGCCGGTGGAGACCCCCCCGGGCGAGGGTCGCGTAGAGGTTGGCGAGGTCGAGCAGGCGGACCTCGCCGGCCCCCAGGATGAGCGGCAGGCCGTAGCTCCCCGCCGGCCGGTCGAGCGTCGCGAGCCCGCCGCGGACCAGGAGCCGCTGGAACTCCGGCAGCCCCACCTCCGAGAGCAGGCGCACGGCGCAGGCGTTGAGCGACTGGATCAGCGCCTCGCGCACGGTGACCCGGCCGCGGTAGCGGTCGTCGTAGTTCTCGGCCACGTAGCCCGAGAAGTCGGTGGGGATGTCCAAGAGATAGGAGTCCGGCACCACCCGGCCCTGGTCGAGAGCCACGGCGTAGAGGAACGGCTTGAGCGTCGAGCCGGGGGAGCGCCGGGCCACCGCGCCGTTGACCTGGCCCTGGAAGTACGTCTCGCGGAAGCCGGCCGAGCCCACCAGGGCGCGCACGGCGCGCGTCTCGTTGTCGATCACCACCACGGCCGCATTGCCGATCCCCTGGTCGCGCAGCTCGCGGATGCGCCGGGCCACCTGCGCCTCGGAGATCTCCTGGACCGCGCGGTCGAGCGACGTGCGGATCCGCGCCTCCCCCTGGAGCTCCCCTGCCACCATCTCCGTGAAGTGGGGGGCCGCAAACGGCGGCCGGCGCCGGGCCGCGGGGAGCGGCTGCCGCCGCGCCGCGGCGATCTCCTTGCCGGGGAACACGCCCCGCGCCGCGAGCTGCGCGAGCACCCGGTCGCGGGCCGCCCGCGCCGCCGCGGGATGGACCGTCGGGTCGTACCCCGCCGGCGAGCGCGGGAGCGCCGTCAACAGGGCGATCTCCCCGAGCGAGAGCTGGTCCGGCTCCTTGCCGAAGTAGAACCACGCCGCCGCCCCCACCCCCTCGACGTTGCCGCCGTAGGGGGTGAGGTTGAGATAGATCTCCAGCAGCTCGTCCTTGGAGAACCGCCGCTCGAGCTGGACGGCCCGGAAGGCCTCCTTGATCTTGGACCTAAGGGTCCGCGGCCCCGGTTCGGCCATGCGGGCGATCTG
>DASWME010000277.1:0-8147 GCA_036399915.1 Thermoanaerobaculia bacterium | reverse complement strand
GCAGGCCGTCGCGCAGCACCTCGAAGCTGCGGCCGCCGTCCCGCGTGCGGGTGACCACGACGCGGCCGTCCACCGGGATGCGGCGCTCGTCCTTGCTGGCGGGGACGAACCAGGCGGTGTCGCCGTCGTGGGGGTGCACGGCCACGGCGAAGCCGAAGGCCGCGGGGGGCACGTCCGCGATCTCCTGCCAGGACCGCGCGCCGTCCGTGGACCGGAAGATGCCGTTGTGGTGCTGGGCCCACAGGGCTTGCGGCTGCTCGCGGCACTGCACCACGAGGTGCGGGTCCTGGATGGCCGGGTCGAATTGCCGCTCGGGCGGCATGTACTCGGCCCGCATGCCGTCGGCGCGGCAGGTCCAGCTCGCGCCGCCGTCCTCGGTGAGCCAGACCCCGCCGCAGGAGACGCCCACGAAGACGCGCTGCGAGTCGCGGGGATCGACGCAAATCGAGTGCAGGCCGGGGATGTCGGCGCCGCCGCCGAACCACTTCCTGCGGTCCGGGTGATCCCAGAGCGGGCGGTTGAGCTCCCACGACGAGCCGCCGTCCTCCGAGCGGAACAGGCCGCCGGGCAGGGTCCCGCACCAGAGCGCGCCGGGCCGGTCCGGCCCCTCGTCGGCCAAGGCCCAGATCATCTCCACCCGCCATTCGACCGGCCTGCCGCTGCCGTCGCGGTCGTCGAGCCCCTCGGGCTTGGGCGGATACGCGGGCGCGGCGCACTCCTCCCAGGTCTCGCCGCCGTCGGCCGAGCGGTGGAGCTTGACGCCGAAGTGGCCAAGCCCCAGGGCCGCGTACACCCGGTCCTCGCCGGCGGGCGCCACGATGGAGACGGGATCGCCCAGGAAGGCGGTCCGCGTCACTCGCCAGCCCGCGGGCGAGCGGTCCACCGTGAACAGACCCTTGCGGGTCGCGACGTACAGTCGAGCGGCCATGGCGGCAATCCTTTCCGTGGACTTTACCCGCCCGAAAGCGCCTGCATCACGTAGATCTGGCTGTCGGCGCCTACGCCGTCGGAGAGGCCGGCTCGGTCCTGGATCACCTCGCCGTCGATGAACACCATCATGTGCTTGCGCAGGGCGCCCTGCTCGTCGAGCACATAGGTGCGCGCCCGCGGGTTGTCGCCGAACACGCGGTCGAGCACCTCGCGGACCGTGCGGCCCTCGACGTCCGCGGGAGGACAGGAGACGTGCCGCTGCAGGGCATGGGTAAAGACGACCTGGGGCATGCACCTCCATGATACCCGTTCCGAGCGGGGTGGGTCCATCGAAGCTCCCACCGTGGAGCCTTCGGATCGCCGGTGCGTCTGACCTGAAGCGGGCTTCGGCACCCTGCTTGCAAAAGATTCTCCCCGTAGTTCTCCTGTAGGTCGCCCTGGGGGCGCGCCGGCGAGGGCGCCTCCGGAGCCCGGCTCTTTCGATCGGGAGGGGGGTCTGATGCGGCGAACCCTGCGCATGGATGTGGACGATCAGCCGACGTTGCGGATCGTCTCTGCTCCGGATTCTCGGGAGACTCGCCGGGAGGGGGCCCCCGGGAGACGGCTGCTGCCCGGCGAGCTGCTCGCCGGACGCTACCGCGTCCTGGACCGGGTGGGGTGCGGCGGGATGGGGGTGGTCTACCGGGTCCTGGACGAGCGGCTCGGGTTGTGCGTCGCGCTCAAGGTGCTGCGCCCGGAGCTGGCGGATGATTCGCGGCTGATCGAGCGCTTCCGCCGGGAGCTGCTGCTCGCCCGGCAGGTGTCGCACCGCAACGTGGTCCGCATCCACGACATCGGCCACGACGGCAACCTGCTGTTCCTCACCATGGACTTCGTGGGCGGGCGCTCGCTCCAGAGCGTGCTTCGCGAGGAGGGACGCCTGGAGCCCGGGCGCGCCGCCTCGATCGTGCGCCAGCTCGCCCTTGCCCTGGAAGCCGCCCACGAAGCGGGGATCGTCCATCGCGACCTCAAGCCGGCCAACGTGCTGATCGAGGACTCGGGGCGGGCCTGCATCGGCGACTTCGGGGTGGCGCGCTCGCTCGGGGCCTCCGGCTTCACCCGCGCGGGAGTGGTCGTGGGCACGGTCGCCTATCTCTCGCCCGAGCAGGCCAGCGGCGATCCGGCGGACGGCAGGAGCGATCTCTATGCGCTCGGCATCCTGCTCTTCGAGATGCTGACCGGCAAGCTGCCCTTCCCCGGCGACAGCGTGAGCGAGGCGCTGGCGCAGCGGCACACCGGCGTCACCCGCGACGTGCAGACCCTGCGGCCGGGCGTGCCGCCGCACCTCGCGGCCATCCTGCGGCGGCTGCTCGCGCGCGACCCCAGCCACCGCTTCCAGAGCGCGCGCGAGCTGATCGACGCCCTAGACGGCATGCGCCGCACCGCGCTCCGCTCCTGGCCTCACCGGTGGACCCGCGGCCTGGCCGCCGCGCTGGTCCTGCCGGTCCTGCTGGCGGCCGGCTGGACGCTCTGGCCGCGCGATTGGCCTGCCCCGCCGGCCGCGGCCGGCCCGCGCCACGTGGTGGCCGTGCTACCGCTGCTCGACGAGACCGGGCGGCCCGACCTGGCCTGGGTCTCCGCGGGACTCTCTGACATGCTCGCGGCGTCCCTCGGCGAGAGCCCCGGCTTGCGCGTGGTGAGCAGCGGCCGCACCGCGCAGACGGTCGCGGACCTGAAGCTCGGATATGGTCCGCCCGGCCCCGGCGATCTGCGGCGCCTCGCGGACCTCCTCGGAGCGGACCGGCTGATCACCGGCCGGGTGCGCTCGCCCGGTGGCCGGCTGCGCGTGGACCTGAGCCTCGTGGCGAGCGGCCTCGCCGCTCTGCCGTCGTCCGCGCTGCACACCGAGGGGACGAGCGCCGAGATCTTCGCCGTCGCCGATTCGCTCGGCCGGGCCTTGCGCGAGCGGCTGAAGGTGGAGCCGTCCGAGATTCCGGTCACCTCCTCCTCGCCTGCGGCGGCGCGCGCCTACTCGCAGGCGCTCGGCCAGCTCGCGCACCGCGACGAGCCGGCCGCGGTGCCGGCGCTGGAGCGGGCCGTGGCCGCGGACCCGGGCTTCACCGCCGCCTGGATCGCCCTGGCGCGGACCCGCGCGGGCCTCGGCCACCGCCGGGAGGCCCTGGAAGCGGCCCGGCGCGCCGTGGCGTCCCTCGGCCCGCGCTCCGGCCGCGCGGCCTATGAGGCCCAGGCCCTGGAAGCGCGGCTGCGGGGGGATCCGGCGAAGGCGCGCGAGATCCTCTCGACCCTGGCCGGACGCTACCCGTATGACGTGGAGGCGCGCATCGAGCTGGCCGAGGCTTGCGGCGAGCTGAGGGACCTCGGCGCGGCCATCGCCGTCCTGCGGCGGGTCGTCGAGATTGATCCCAACCACCCGCGGGCATGGCTGCTCCTCGCCAAGAGCTCCATCCTGGCGGGGGACAGCCGGCAGGCGGTGGACGACTACCTGGTCCATGCCCTGGTGGTCCAGAACCGGCTGGGGAGCGAGTCGGGCCAGGCGGAGGTTCTCGACGCCCTGGGGGCCGCCCACGACGAGCTGGGAGAGCTGGACCGGGCGGCGGAGAGCTACGAGAAGGCGGTGGAGATCCGCCGCCGCACCGGCGACCAGCCTGGCCTCGCGGCGGCGCTGGGCCATCTCGCCCGCCTGCGGAAGGACCTCACGCCCGAGCAGCGGCGGTCGTTCGAGGCCGCAGCGAAATAACCCATGACCGGCCTGCTCGTTCTGAAGGCGCTCGGGCCCGACAGCGCCCGGTCGCCCGAGTTCCAGTACCTGCTCTCGCTGGACCTCCTTCACGCGCGGGATGCGTTCGGCTGCACCGAGCTAGCCGTCAGCGGGGACAGTCGGCTTCCCGAGGGTCCTTTCGACGCCGTCCTCCTCCTGGGAGATGCCAACGTCCTCCTCGCCCGGTCCAGCTTGGAAGCCATGCGCGACCGGCTGCTGGCCGGCGCCACCGAGGTCCGTCCCTACCGGCTGGCCGACACGGGGCTCGCCAGCCGCTTCCCCGTCTACACGCTGCGCGGGTATGAGCGGCTGGAGCGCGCCTTCCTGGAAGAGGGCTCCGGGACTCTACCCGCCCCGCCTTCCCCGCCGGCCGTGGCCCTGCTCCGCTTTGACGAGTTCGCACGGCGCGCGGCCGGAATTCCTGTCGCGGACCTGCTGAGCAACCCGGTATCCCTCGCCGCCCCACCCGGGGCTCCCGGGGTTGCGCACGCGGGGCTATACCACGAGTTCATCGACTACTACGGCGAGGTCCGGACGGATATCCTGCCTTTCCTTCCCCCAGGAGCGCGCGAGGTTCTGGAGGTGGGCTGCGGCCGGGGAGCAACCGGCCGGCTCCTCCAGGAGCGCCTGGGCTGCCGCGTGACCGGCGTCGAGCTCAACCCTGTCGTGGCACGGGAGGCGGCCCGCCACCTCTACCGGGTCCTGCAGGGGGATGTCCAAACCCTCGAGATCGCCGGCCGCTATGACGCTGTGATCGCCCTGGAGCTGGTCGAGCACCTGGTGGACAGCGAGCGCTTCCTGGCCCGCGTTCGGGAACTCCTCGCCCCCGGCGGCCGGGCCGTCTTCTCTATCCCCAACGTCGGCCACTGGTCCATCATCGACGACCTGCTCACCGGCCGCTGGGACTATCTTCCCGTCGGCCTGCTGTGCTACACCCACTTCCGCTTCTTCACCCGCCGCAGCCTCGCCGACTGGCTCCGGCGCTCCGGGATCGACCGTTTCGAAATCGTTCCTCAACGGACCGAGCTGCCCGACCGCTTCGCCGCCCTGGAAGGGCCGTTCGAGGTGAACGCCGAGAGCCTGTCGACCAAGGGCTTCTATGTCGTCGTCCACGGTTGATCCCCTCACCAGTCGTGGTCGTGGGTCTTCTTGAAGATCGTATCGTGCGGCGCCGACCGCTCCTCCTCCGGCCGGCCGTTCGTGTAGTAGTAGAACGAGACCGACTTGCGGCTCCTCCCCTGCGGGCAGGCGAGCGGCGTAGGGTGGCCGTGGAAGGAGAAGTCCGTGGTGCTGAAGACCACAGTCCGGTTGAAGACGGGCAGGATCCTCTGCTCGCAACGTGTCATGCCGCGGTCCCACAGCTCGAGATGCCCCCCATACTCCTCCTTCCAGTCCTTGTTCAGGTAAACGAGCAGGTTGAGCCGGCGGTCGAGCTTCAGCAGCGGGTGCCAGTTGAAATCCACGTGCACCTTGAGGAAGCCGCCGGGAAGGATCTGGTGCGGCCCCGCGCCGCCGTAGTAGGGGTCCGGGATCAATCCCTCGATGCCGGTCAGCGCCTCCAGGAACCGCAGGACCGGCGCGGAGTTCATCTCGTAGAGGAAGAGCTGCAGGCCGGGGCGGAGCGCCGACTCGTGCCAGTAGCCGAGCTTCTTCTCCGTGGCGTTGTCGAACCGCCGCCACTCGATCTCGTCCGGCTGCGGGAACTCGGCCAGGACCGTCTCCAGGACCTCGTCCGGAAACAGGTTGTCGATCACGATATGGGGGAAGGGCCGCGCGGTGACGTACCGCTCGCGCAGCCGGGCCGGCTCGGCGTTCAGCTTCACGCCTCGTCCCCCATGGGGAAGGAAGCACGGGTCAACGGTGAGTCCTGCGGCTGTTCCCGCGCCCAGCGGACGGCCTCGACGAGCATGGCCGCCACCGCATCCGGCCGGAACCGCCGCGCCGCCTCGGAGCCCAGCTCGCGCGCTCGGCGCCAGACCTGGGGCACGGTCAGAAGGTCCTGCGCGGCCCGCGCGAACGCCTCGGCGTCCCCGGGGGGCACCAGAGCCGCCGCCCCTTCCGCCATGGCGACCGTGGAAGGGATGCGCGACGCGACCGCCGGCACCTTGCAGGCGAGCGCCTCGAGAAGCGGCAGGCCGAACCCCTCCTCGGCCCGGGACGGCAGGAAAAGGAGATCGCAACGCCTCATCGCCCGCGCAATCCGGTGGGGCGGCGCCCCCTGGAGGTAGCGGTCCGGCGCCAGCAGCTCGCGCTCCTCGGCGGAGAGCGGCAGGAGCGAGAAGCGCAGCACCCGGCAGGGGATCCCCAGCTCGCGCATCCTCCTCACGGCCCGCAGGGCGGTGGGCACGTCCTTCACCTCGGCCTCGAAAATGCCGGGGATGGCGACCCAGGGCCGCCGCCGCGGACGCAGGCGCCACGCCGGCCGGAACAGGGAATCGACCGGCGGCGGGGTGAGCACGCTCTCGCGCCCGAAGCGCTCGCGCAGGCAGTCTGCCAGATGCGGGGAGACCGTGAGGGTTGGCACCTTCCAGGAGTAGACCTCGTCGATTGCAGCCAGCGACGGCCGCAGGTGCGCGAGCCCCCCTTCGTAGCCCTGGCAGAAGTGGGCCAGGGGACCGAGAGCGAGGCGCCGGGCCAGGGGCAGGGTCGTCCAGTAGGTGGCGATGACGAGGTCCTGCTCCCGCACCCGCGGCGGTCCCGCGGCGTAGTCGACATACGGGGCGCTGACCTCGATCCAGTCCGGCTTCGGGCCCTCTCCCAGGACGGTGACCTCCTCCCCGTTTTCCTGCAGCAAGCGGACGTGCTGGAAAATGACCTTGTTGCCGCCGTTCAGCTCGGGCCGCGGAAGGACATAGGCGATCCGCACGGCTCAGGCCACTCCCCGCCAGCCGCGGTCGCCGCGGACGGCCCCGCCTCCCGGCAGCGCGAGGCGGACGGCTTCGCGGCCCTTGCCGTCGGTCACCTGCGCGATCAGCTCGCCGAGGGGAAGCCGCTCGCTGATCTCCGCGGGAAGGCTCCACGTCCGCCCGGGAGGCTCCAGGAGCCGCTCGGCCGCGGCCGGATACCCCGCCGGATTGGGCGAGACCTCGACCCAGAGAGGATAGGCGGACGGCTCGTCCGGCAGGCTCAGCCCGTCTGGAAAGGCCGGGAGGAGCGGAGATGCCGCTCCGCGCCGCGGCAGCCGCCGGTCGAGGCCCGCGAGCAGCCCGGCGAACCAGGGCCCGTAGTGGCGGCGGCGGAAGCGGTGGGCCGATTCCTCGAACCATTGCCGGGCCCGCGGCTCCCGGCTGGCGCTCTGGCCGTAGAGGTGAACCGCCTCGGCGGTCGGGACGTAGCGGCCGGCGAGGCCTTGTCGACGCGCCCTCAGCAGCCAGTCGGTCTCTTCGAAGTACAGCCGGAAACCCTCGTCGAACGGTCCCACCGTCTCCCAGGCCGACCGGCGGAGCGCGAGCAGGCTCCCGCTCAAGGCGTGGCTCGGCAACGGAGCGCGCGCCTCCCAGTGACGTCGGGCGTGCCGCCGCCAGCGGCGCCGCGCCCGGGACGCCCACCTCTCGCTCCTGCCGGCGAGCAGGCCGGTCAGCTCCTCGCGCCGGGTGCGGACTTCGGAGGGGGGCTGTAGCAGGCGGCGCCCGCGGTCCCAGTAGAAGCGGGGGCCGGCCACGGCGGCCCCGCTCCGCAGGGAGTCGAGCAGGGCCGGAACGCAGCCCGGCAGCACGATCACGTCGGGGTTCATCAGCAGGATCAACTCGGAGCTGGAGCGCGAGACCCCCAGGTTGATCCCGCCGGCGTAGCCAAGGTTCTCTCCGGGATCGATCCGCTCGATCGGGAGGCTCTCGAGCCGCGCCCGGCCCGCCGCATCGCTGCCGTTGTCCACCAGCAGCCACTCCACCTCGAGACCCCTGCCGGCGACGTCAGCCCGCAGCGCCTCCACCGCCTCCGCGGCGAGCTCCGGCGTATGGTAGTGGACCAGGATGACGGCGAGGCGCATGGCGCTCCCGCCCGGTCTAGGCGGGCCGGGTGAGGGCAAACGTGCAGCCGTTGCAGATGAAGTCCCTGGGCGCTTCCTCGAGGCCGTAGACCCAGCGCCGCATCCGGGCCATGGCCGGCCCGGTGAGCACCTCGTGGACGCTCTCCCCGGTCAGGTCGCCCACCACGTACTTCTCGTCGTAGTCCTCACAGCAGAGGACGCACTTGCCCCGAGGCGTGATGTGGATGTGCTGCAGGGGACGCGAGCCGACGTTGTCGCAACCGCAGAGGCGCCGGTCCCGCGAGGCCGGCCGCTGGCCGATCTGCAGGTACCCGGCGCGGTCCATCACCTCGAAGTACTTGACCTCGAAGCGGCTGCCCGCGAAGCGGCGCGAGATCTCCTCGAAGTCGCGCTGGTGCTCCTCGTTGCCCGTGCCGAGCACCACCATGTCCATCTGCTCGGCCAGCGGCCGGTCCTTGGCATGGTCGAGGT
>DASWME010000276.1:0-1501 GCA_036399915.1 Thermoanaerobaculia bacterium | reverse complement strand
GTTGCGGCTGGTGGTGGCGAGCGGCGAGGCGCTGCCACCGGAGCTCGTCCGGCGCTGCGGCGAGCGCCTGCCGGGGGCGCGGCTGGAGAACCTCTACGGCCCGACCGAGGCCGCGGTGGACGTGACCTCGTGGACCTGCCGCGCGGGCATGGCGCGCGCCGTCCCGATCGGCCACCCGATCGCCAATACCCGCATCCACCTGCTCGACGCGGGCGGGCGGACGGCTCCGCTCGGCGTGCCGGGCGAGCTGTGCATCGGCGGCTTGAACGTGGGCCGCGGCTACCTGGACCGGCCCGCCCTGACGGCCGAGCGGTTCGTGCCCGATCCGTACGCTGGCCAAGCCGAGCCGGGCGCCCGCCTCTACCGCACCGCCGATCTCGCCCGTACCCAGGCCGACGGTGCGATCGAGTTCCTGGGTCGGATCGACCATCAAGTCAAATTACGCGGCTTCCGCATCGAGCTGGGCGAGATCGAGAGCGTGCTGGCGGAGCACCCGGAGGTGCGCGAGGCCGTGGTGCTCGCCCGCGAGGACGGCGGCACGAAACGGCTGGTGGCCTACGTGGTTCCGGCGCCGGCCCGCTCCCCCTCGCTGGAGGCCCTACGCCGCTTTGCCGCCGAACGACTCCCAGACTATATGCTGCCGTCCGCCTGCGTGCGGCTCGACGCCCTGCCGCTCTCGCCCAACGGTAAGGTGGACCGCCGCGCCCTGCCAGCCCCCGAGGCCGAGCGGCTGGAGCTGGAGCAGGCCTTCGTGCCGGCGCGCAACCCGCTGGAGGAAGCCCTGGCCGAGGTCTGGGAGCAGGTCCTCGGCGTCGAGCGGGTCGGCATGCGCGACAATTTCTTCGCCCTGGGCGGCGACTCGATCCTCAGCATCCAGGTGCTCTCGCGGGCGCGCGAGCGGGGGATCGGCTTCACGCTCCAGCAGATGTTCCAGCACCAGACGGTCGAGCAGCTCGCCCGCGCCGCCTCGCTCGGTGCCGGAGAGAGGGACCGGGACGGGGACGCTCGCGGGACCGCGCCCGTGGCGCCCTTCGAGCTGGTCCGCGAGGAGGACCGGCGGCGCCTGCCCGAGGGGATCGAGGACGCCTACCCGCTCGCCCAGCTCCAGGCGGGCATGCTCTTCCATGGCGAGCTGAGCCCCGACTCCTCGCTCTACCACAACACGACCAGCGTGCACCTCGCCGCGGAGCTCGACCTCGACAAGCTCGAGCTCGCCCTGCAGCGGCTGTCCAAGCGCCATCCGCTGCTGCGCACCTCCTTCGACCTCGCGAGCTACAGCGAGCCGCTCCAGCTCGTCCACCGCGAGGTCCGTATCCCCCTGGAGGTGGACGACCTGCGGCACCTCGATGCTGCCGGCCAGGAAGAAGCCCTCGACCGCTGGTTCGCCGCCGAGCGGCACCGCCTCTTCGACTGGCGGCGCCCGCCGCTGCTACGCTTCCACGTCCACATCCGCGGTGAGCGGCGTTTCCAGCTCTCCTGGAGCGAGCACCACGCCATACTG
>DASWME010000275.1:0-2744 GCA_036399915.1 Thermoanaerobaculia bacterium | reverse complement strand
GACCGCTTCCTCCGCTACATCGGCACCTGGTCCGCCACGGCCCGCTACCTCCAGGCGACCGGCCGCGATCCCCGCGACCTGATCCGGCGGGAGTTGGAGGATGCCTGGGGAGATCCCGCCCGGCCGCAGACCATCCGCTGGCCGATCATGATGCGGGCGGGCTATCCGCGGGGATGATGCTCAGACCTCAGGGCGCCGCCCGCGTCAGCCATCTCTCCACGTACTCGCGCAGCTCCGGCGTACTCGGGAACGGCTCGCCGTAGCTCTTCATGGCGCGGAAGGGGAGCGGCTCCATCTGGAGCGCCTCGTAGGTGTTGCGGTCGGCGTCCTTGTCCCAGCCCTGGCTCTGCAGGAAGACGGTGCGCGTCCATCCCGCGGGCACGGGCGGCAGCCCCGAGGCGTCGAACTCCAGGGCGATCTCGTCGCCGGGGGCGAGGATGACGGAGCGGTCGTCCGCCTCCGCCAGCAGCTCGCGCACGTCGCCGTAGCGGGTGTAGCGGCCGGGGAACGGCAGCCAGGGGGATTCCTTCTGGACCGTCTGGTAGTCGAAGCCGTGCGGGCCGTTGGGAGCCTTGCGGATGAGCTGGGAGAAGCCGCGGTAGCGGAGATCGGCTCCACGCGGGGACAGGCGGGCGCGGACGACCGGCGCGGCGTCGGTCGGTTGACGGGTCCAGGCGAGGCGGTCCCAGGCGAGCCAGAGAGAGGTGACGATCCTCAGGCTGCGGGCGCCCGGCGGCAGCGGCGGGGTGTCCACCACCATGGTCTTGGTCTTGCCCGCCGGGAAGCCCATGGACGGCATCAGGACCTCCCAGCCCTTCGCCGTCTCCACCTCCAGGCGGGGCGGCAGGTAAGGGAGATCAGGGCGCTGCGCCACGGCGAGGTTCAGGCTCGCGTCGGCCGGGAAGATCCAGCCGTCGAGATGGAGCCGCACCGGGGCAGCGGGGGCTGCGCCGAGATCGAAGGTGAACGTCCACGGCCGGGCGACCCCCTGGTAGGGGCTCGGCTCGAAGCCGGAGGCGTAGACGTCGTCGCGGGCGCGGACGCGGTCCGTCACATTGGCTCCCCCACCGTCCCAGGCGGCAGCCACTGGACGGAGGCCGGTGGAAGCCAGGACCCGCACCGGCTGGCGCCGCCCCGGTTCCACCTTGAGGCTGCTCGCCACCTCGACCCCGGCGGGATGGTCCACCACCCAGAGCCGGACGGCGTCGAAGAAGGCGGCCTCCCACAGCTCCTCGGTAACGCGCAGCCGGTAGACGCCATCCGCCGGCCGGGCGCCGTCCACCCGCACCAGCTCGTCGGGGTCCGCGCCCGCCCAGACGCCGGGCGCGACCGGCAGGCCGATGGGCGAGTTCCAGAGCAGGTCGGAGACGAACTCGAAACGCTCGCCGGTCCAGGCGTAGAGGAAGGGGCAGCTCCCCTTGAGGAGCTGCTCCTCGACGATCCGCTGGTCTCCCTGGGGCTGGAGGCGGCTCTGGGGCACGCCGTTGGTCCAGGTCACCCGCAGCAGGTCGGCCTGGCGGAGCCGGCCGAGGCCGAGGTGGGTGACGGGCCCGGTGACCTCGCGGAGCTGGTAGGCGCTGCCGGCGCGCACCTCCACCACGGAGCCCAAGCCCTGGAGGTTGTTCTTGCCGCTCCCCTGGGTGAGGGCGCGCAGCCGCACGTCGAGCCAGTGGTTCGCGTTCCCGCCCGCGTTGTCCAGCCGGTGGAGTCCGGCCTCCCCTGCGGCCACCAGGTCGAGATCGCCGTCGCCGTCCAAGTCCACGGCGGCCAGCGCGGCGGCCTTCGCCGGCGCGCCTTCGACGGGCAGGGCCTCGAACTTCGGCGCGGCGATGGAGCCGCGCTGGCCGAGGACCGCGATGCCCTCCGGTCCGGCGGCGGCGAGGTCGAGCCGGCCGTCGTTGTCCGCGTCGAAGGCGAGGAGCGCGGTGAACCGCTTCCCCTGAGGGATCCCCTGAAGCGGCCACGGAGCGAAGCGCCCGCCCAGGTTGTGCCAGAGGGCGAGGCCCTGCCCCGCGGCCGCGAGGTCCGGCAGGCCGTCGTTGTCCAGATCGGCGCTTACGACGGCCTCCACGGGGCCGGACGGAGCGAGCCCGGCGGCGGCGGTGCGGTCCGCGAAGCGGCCCTGACGCTGGTTGTCGAGCCAGGCGATCCCCCTGGCGTGCGCCAGGGCGAGGTCGAGGTCGCCGTCGCGGTCGAGGTCGCTCGCCGCGAGGTCCTTCACGCCCGCGAGAACGGGCTGCGGCAGGGCCTTCCCGCCCACGTCCTCCAGCGGCCCCTGGAGGGCGTTGCGGAAGAGGCCGATCCCGTCCCCGGCCAGGGCGAGGTCGAGATCCCCCTCGATGTCGAAGTCGAGCGCCGCCGCGGCCTCCCCCGCCGCCTTCGCCAGGCCGGCCGCGGCGGTCGCGTCCGCGAACCCGCCGACCTCCCTGCCGCGCCAGAAGGCCACCCGCTTCGGCCCGTAGCCGATCAGGTCCAGGCGGCCGTCGTTGTCGAGGTCCACGGCGAGCAGGCCGGCGATCCCGGCCGCGTCCGGCCCCGGCACGGGATCGCCGCCGGCGCCGCGGCGCAGCTCCAGCCGAGGCGCCTCGCCGCCCTTCACCCAGGCGAGGTCCGGCTTGTCGTCGCCGTCGAAGTCGCCCGCGGCGAGGGCCCGGCCGGCCGCCGGACCGCCGGCGAGCGGAGAGGCCTTGAAACGCACCGGCACCGGCTCGCCGAAGACCGTGGGCGGGGGCTCCGCCGCGAAC
>DASWME010000274.1:0-14520 GCA_036399915.1 Thermoanaerobaculia bacterium | reverse complement strand
CGCCTCCGCGAAACGGTCGAGCTTGCTGAGGTTGTCGGCAAGGCTGTGCTGGATGCAGAGGACCACCCGCCCATCGTCGTCGGGAATGACGGTCTCGCTCGCTTGCCGGAGGATCGCTACCGCCCGCTCGAGGTCTCCCATCTCCTTCGCGAGCCTGGCCTGGCTGAGGAGGACCTGGACCTGGAATTTCACGCTGCTCGCCGCGGCGAAGGCCTGCTCGAGGAGAGCCGCTTCTTCCTCGAAGCGGCGCTGACTCCTCCGCAGCGAGGCTTTGAGGGCGAAGAGGAGCCCCTCTTCGAGGAGACCGTTGCGTGCCTCCTCCCCAACCTTCCAGAACCGCTCGGCCGAGGTGAAGGCTCGTTCCGCGGCCGCGAGGTCGCCCTGAGTCCGCCGGGCGTTCGCCACGTGCGCCCAGGCAAAACCGCACAGCTTGGCGCGCCAGGCTGCCTCCCCGACCACCCGCTCCGCGGCCTTGAGCGCCAGCTCGGCGAGCGTGACCGCCCCTGCCGGATCGTGAGCGCAGAGGAGCTGGCTTTCGAGGCACAGCACCTCGCACACCGCCCAGTGTCCGCCGGCAGGCGCTCGGCGCAGCTCCCCGAGTTGCCGCTGGCGCGGCAGGGCCCGGATCCGCTCCCAGAGCGCTCGCGCCGGTGCCCGGTCCTCGTGAGAGGGAAAAATTTCCGTGGCAGATGATGAGTTGACAGGCCCTCCTTTCCGCCTTGAGGTCTCGGCACTTCAAGGGTTGAGCCGAGCGGCTGCCGTGCCTACCTCGGCGGCATCCGTGCAGGGCTTCGCGGCCTTGGCGCCGCGGTCGCGGAGAAGGGATGCGCCAACCTTCAGACACCATGATACCACCTCAGAGGCTCAGGGGACGACGGAGTCGTCGAGCAGGCTGGCCGCGGACGGCTTCAGCGCCGCGATCCGGCGGTCTGGAAGCGCCGAGTATGAGGCGGCTTTACGGCTGCGATGAGGTGTAAAATCACCGGGTCAACTCAAGGAGGGAAAACGGGATGCGGACTTCGAAGGGCACCGCGGCGGTCCTGGCGTGCGGGTTGGCGCTCGGCCTGATCTCCGTTCCGGCCAGCGCGGCCACGGTCACCGTCAACAATCAGCAAAGCGGCTCGATCACGGTATACCTGGGCTTCACTAACCAGGGTTGCTACTCCATGTCGGACTTCCCCTCGTGCACTATCACCAGCAACCCCAAGGTCTGCTCGTTCCCGCTGGCGGGCAGCGCCTCCCAGAACCTCGCGTTCGGCAAAGGCTGCCAGGTCAGCTTCGCGATCAGCGTCAACAGCCTGCCCTGGGGTGACTGCCCGCTGACCCAGGCCGAGTTCACCCTCCAGGGCGCGGGCTCGACGGACACCTACGACGTGAGCCTGGTCAACGGCTTCAACGTGGGGATGAGCATCGTGCCGAGCGCCGGGACCACGGCCGGCCCCGCCACCTCCGCCACCGGCAACCAGACGAACGTGGGGGTCTTCCCGCTGCTCTGCGACGGCTGCGCGGTCGTCATTAGCCCGCCGCAGCCGCCGGCCTTCCCCAACTGCCCCAAGCCGGATCCCACCCAGTGCCACGGCGGCACGCAGTTCGACCCCAAGCCGCCCTGCCAACTAAGCCAGCCCACGGGTGCGAACTACACGGTGAACATCCTGGCGGCTGGAGGATCGTGAGGGGGAGGCCCCTGTAGAATCTCCACCGGAGGTGAGGTATGACTCTCCAGGAGATCCTTACTGACATTCACGCGCTCGAAGAAGAGCTCCTGGGATTTGAGCGCAAGTACGGTCTGCGTTCTGAGACGTTCTACGCCGGCTACAGGAGCGGCGAGGAGCCCGAGAATGACGCCTGGGTGCTGGACTTCAGTGAGTGGGCGAGCGTCTACCGGACCTGGCTGGCCCGTCAGGCGGAGTACCGGAATGAGATCCAGCGAATCCAGGGCGGCTCGTCCAGCTTGAAGGGGCTGATCCGGGCCGTGGCATGACCGACCCGTTCCGCACCCCTGAGGATTACGAGACCTTCCTCTACACGCTCGCGGAACGCTTTCCCTCCATCCGGCGCTCCACGCTCATGTTCGTCCGCCGGGGCCACTCGCTTGCGCGGGTTTCGGGCGAGCTTCATTTCGATCGCGGTACCCGCCTCGTCGTCCTTGAACGGCTCATCTTCGATCGCTTGCCGGTCGTTATTGAAGGCTATGGCTACGAGGTCTGGCAAGGCGAGGAGAAGTTGTACTGGTACGATCCCCAACCACATCCCAACGAACCAAGCCTCCAGAGCACTCATCCTCATCACAAGCACATGCCGCCCGACATCAAACACCATCGAATTCCGGCTCCGGAATGAGCTTTACCAAGCCCAATCTGCCAGCGTTGATCTGGGAAATCGAAGATATGGTCGGTCGCTTGCCGGACTCGTGTCAAGAATAGCATCGACGACCTCTTGGCGGGGACGGACGACAGGAGGGCGAACTAGCTACTTCGTCGCGAAGAGGCACCTCGCAAGAGCCGCTGTCTCACCTGGTGCATCGATCGTCTCCAGCTCGCATTCCTTGGTTCGAAATGAACGGGGCTAAGCTACGACAGTGACTAAGCGGCGTCAACCGGAACGGCGGGCCCCGGAAGGCGATGGAGCTCGTTGGGTAGACGATTCAATCATTCCTTGATGTAGCTCTGGAGAGATGGGCGAGCGCTCGCTGGAGATCCTCTGCGATCAATCTCGAGATCTCGTCAAGGCGAGATAACCCTGATTCTCCTTGTGTTGCCGTTTCCGATGGCCAAGAGAGATCTAGATTACAGTCGTCCGTGCACAGGATAGCTTCAACTTCAAACCCACGCCATCGTCCCGAAGAATTGACAGCGTTCTGTCGTAACCCTCGTTGATCACGTTCACCAGAACGGTAAAGGTCAACGAATTCTTTCAGATCTTCACGACGCAATGGTTTGGTCTTCAGTGAGAAACGATTGGCGGACCGCAGATCATAAACCCAAAGAAGACGCGGACTCAGGCGAACAATTTGCGGCCTATTGCGATCAAAAAACAAGACATTCGCCTTAACACCCTGCGCGTAGAACAGGCCAGTGGGCAAACGGAGCAGAGTGTGAACATCGCAAGTCTGTAATAGACGGCGCCGAATGGAGGCAGCAGCACCGGATTCGAAGAGTACGTTGTCGGGAACAACTATTGCCGCGCGCCCCTGCGCCTTTAAGAGAGAAACGACATGTTGTATAAAATTCAACTGCTTGTTGGCCGTCTGAACCCAAAAGTCTGGGCGAATAACGGCCAGATCATCTACAGTGCGCCGAGCTCGAACTCCTCCTACATAAGTCACGCTTCCCTTGACACCGAACGGTGGGTTCGTCAACACAACATCTACTTTATATTTTGGCGGTTCCTTGAGGCTATCGGCGCAAGTGATAGGAAACTCGTCCTCGTCTACCCCGTGGACACCATGCAGTAGTAGATTCATCGTCGCCAAACGGGCAACCTCCTCGACCAGCTCGACACCCCGGATAGCTTTGGTTGCCAAGTGAGTCTGTTGACGGGATGTAAGGCGAGGATTACGGCTCCGGACGTGCTGGTGCGCTGCAAGGAGAAAGCCCGCGGTTCCACAGGCTGGATCACAGATGACTTCGCTTGGCTTGGGATCGACACACTCGACGATTGCCTCAATTAAGGGCCGCGGCGTGAAGTATTGACCCGCGCCGCTCTTCGTATCGCGGGCGTTCTTCTCCAGTAGGCCCTCATAGGCATCGCCTTTGAGATCAGTCGAAAGACCTGTCCATTCGGTTTGGCCGATAAGGTCGACGACCAGAAGCCGAAGCTTCAAGGGATCTCGGATCTTGTTTTTCGCATTGCGGAAGATTAGGCCTAACATGCCACCGCGTTCGCCGAGAGCAGCGAGCACCCGCGAATAGTGGTGGTGCATAGTATTCGCATCCAGCATTGCGAAAGATCGCCAGGAGTATTCCGCCGGGACCGGACCTTCGTCCTGTTCGTCCGACATTTTTAGGAATAGCAGATAAGTGAGCTGCTCGACGTAATCCGGGTAGGAGAGACCATCATCGCGCAGCACGTTGCAGTACTGCCAGAGATTTCGGATAAGACTGGAAGTGGCTTCGCGTGTGCTCATCGGCCTGGGAGATCCGGAATGTAGGAAAGAACGAATTTCTTGACCCACTCGCGATCGCGGAATCGGAGGATGTAGGCCTGCGCGGCCCGCGAATACGGCTGCCTCTCTCCCGCAAGCCTAATGAGGTCTCGCGCTATAGCCTTCAGAGTTTCCTTGGCTCCGGTTTCATTGCGAGCGAATCGCCGATCGGCTTGATCTCCGTCAAGAACTTTGGTGTAGACGGTCGTGTACAGAGCCTGCCTTTCTTCCCTAAATGCGGGCCAATCCAAATGAAGATACAGGCGGCTGTCCTCTACGCGACGAGCAGCCTCTGCATCGTCTTTGTAGTAAGGCGATAAAGCCACGTTTCCATCGGGATCAAATGTCAAGAGTGGGGGGTCGGATGGGTCGGTCGGGTCGAGCAGCGTCGGCCGTTCGCGGCAGAGGTCGTCGTTTGGGTGCCGACAACGATCCGTCTCGTAGAGAAGAGGAAAGTGGTCGCCTTTCCCGTGAGTTTTGCCCGTTTCGGGGTTCTCGCGAAGACGATTAGCGCGATGGCAGCTGAGACGGAAGTTCCGCCAGTTCAGGGCCTCCCACCAGTAGCCGCCGTGCTGCGGATCTTCAGCGAGACGCCCCTTTGGTCTATAGTGATCGACATCGTCGTCCGTTCCTGGGTTCTTGCATTCCGTGTACCAGCATTTCGAACCGAAAATCCGCTCAAAGTGCGGGCGGAATGCGACCCAGTTCTGCCGGTGCTCCTCAATCAGCTGTTTCCGGATCTCCTTATTGGGCGCGTTCAGAATAGTCTCGCGTGCCTCTTCGGCGGCGTCGATGAGCGGCTGGACCTCAGGCAAGCCCACCAAGAGATCGAGATCGATGTATCTCACCCTTACTCGACCTTCTCCGCAGCGATCTCGGCGGTGATCTCGGCTGCCAGCTCTTCTCGCTCCCGCAGCTGCTCTTGGGTGAGCTCGACGGCCTTTGTCCACTCAGGATTCTCGCGCTCCGTCCATTTTTGCAAGAACAGCTGGTAGAGCGGATCTCGCGCTGTCTTCCAAAAACCGAGGCGGTTTAGTCGATCAGTGACTTCGCGCAGCTCCATCTCCTCCTTGCGCGTAAGCTTTTCCTTCAAGGAAAGCTGACGCTGGAGATCGAGATCGCGTTGCGTCTCTGAGTCGAGTCCGCCAGAGCGTAGCCTAAACAAGTCGCTGGCGAGGATCGCTTGGATCCCCATACCTTGAGGATCGTGGAGCGGCTCTTCAGCCACCACCCGACCCTCCATCCGACGGAAGATACGAACCTGCGGCCGCTTCAATCGAGAGAAGACGAGCGGATCGTGCGATGACATTATGATGTGACAGGTGCTGCGCCCTTGGATGAAATGATCGAGGAAGTCGAGGTACTGCGTACTCCAAGCAGGATTGAGGTGCGTGTCTGGCTCGTCGAGTAGAAACAATGCCTCGTCTTCGGCGGTGAACTTCAGAAGCCCGAGTACCAGCAAGAGCTGCTGCTCGCCTTCGCTTAAATCGCGGTAGGTTACCGCGCCACCGCCAGCCTCGTGCGTCATGCGCACGCGCGTACGTACCTCTGCAAGAACTTTCGAAATATAGGTGCTCTCGAGTGCGGTAAAGAAGGCGTATTGGCTCCCATATGAACGATAGACCCGCTCCAACGCTTCAGGTGTCGGTAAAAAGAGGTAAAGGGACTCGACAAGCGGGTCCTTCTTTAGCTCCACTGGTATACGTCTATCCATCCGCGCCGGACAGAGTGCGGCATCATAGAGACGGCCAAGGAAGTCTCGAACTTCGCCTTCCGCGTTCCAGAACCGCGGGTCGCCGCCTTTCTTGTTGCTCGCCGCCCAAGGCGGGCGCTTCAGCGCGAACAGCACGCTGTCAAGACCGTCGATTTGGAGGTGCTCGCGAAGGAAAACATGATCGTCTTTAGCGCCACCCTCAGGCTCCATGAAGAATGCAAGCAAGGCGAACTGCCCATGGAGCGTCTGTGCGTAGAAGAGACGGCGTAGCGCATTCGAATTGATCGGTTTTATCCTACGTCTCGCCTGCGGTTGGATAATGAGCTTGTAGTAGCGCTCGCGGTGCCGTTCATAAAGAGAGGCCAGCCGATCACTCGGACCCGAGTAGTAGCCGAAGACGAAAGCTGGGCGGTATAGGGGCTTCCCCTGGTCATCCTCCTCCATGAAGCGACGTTTGGGCAACTCTTGGTAGTTGCCAACACCCAAGGGGCAACTCCAGAATCGCGGCGACTGATCTTTTTCGGCTCGGATTTCGATCTCGTGGCCGCGGCAGCGATATTTGAGGTGGTATGTGAACGGGGCGCCTAAGTCGAGATCAAGGTTGCGGAAGATGATTGTCAGAGCCTCGATCAGGTTCGACTTGCCGGCACCGTTCTCACCTACCAGTACAGTGTAGGGAGATTCCTCATCGAAATCGATGTAAAGATCACGCAGGTTCTTGAACTCGTGGATGGTTACTTCATCAAGACGCATCGTCGATCAACTCCAACACTACGTTCTCCGACACGTCCCCCACTTGGCGAATCGAACGGCCGAGTTCGGTCCGTAAAGCGAGATAGAACTGTTCGACCTGCTCGGTAGAGTCGCGGTTGTAACCCGCCATCGAAAAGAGCTCCGGCAGACGCAGTGGTCGGCTCGCTTCACGCAGCACTTCAGCCAGCACGGCGGCAGGTACGGTGCGGTGGTCTCCAGATCTTCGCGTCTCCTTCATTAATATTTCTCCCTTTGCTACAGATGGTCGGTGTTGCGGTGGTGGCGACTCAGCAGGAGGCGAACCCAGGCGATCTAAGAGTGCAGCCGCCGGTTCGTCCGTTTCGTCCTGCGGCACGAGCTTCCCCGTAATCACCGCTGCCAGGAGCTCGCTCTCCATTTCAGACAGTCGGGCGATAGAAGCTCGGACCGCCTCCGCTTGTTCTCGGGATGCTTCTAGGCGGCGTCGGGCCTCGGCCGCGATCCGTCGCTGTTCGGCGAGTGGTGGCAGCGGGAAAGCCATGGCGCCAAAACGTTTGAGGCCAAGGTGGGCGATGTTTGTCGACCAACGTGCGATCTTCCGAAACTCTCCGGCATGAAGATAGTGTCGGAATACGATCAAGGCGTACTCGGGGTCGACCCAGGGGGTGCATCGGAAGCGTATCAACGTATTCTGGAAGCAGGCTTCAGGCACCTCGCCCCGGTACATCGCAGGCCGTCCGGCGAGTTCAAGGCTCTGCCCTTCGTTCAGGAGGAGGTCGCCGGGTTTTAGCTGGTAAGCGTCGAACTCCTCGTCGGAGAAGTGCATCCACTTCACATCGCTCGTATCGATATGGTCCTCGAATACATTGGCTACGCGCAAATACGGCCGCTGTTTCGGTCCGCGTTTCTCCTTAGGCGAGAGCTGCTTGCCGAGTCGCGCCTCCCCCAGGTCGCCAACGCGGGCCCATTTCCAGCCGGGCGGCAGTTTACGAGGTGGCCATTCCTGGGTGCCGCCTTCTTTGTCGCTGTTAAAGAGCCAGCCCTGTTCACTGCCTGTCGTTTCCGACTGAACCACAAAGGACGGGACGTCCTGGAATCCTCGCCCCTGTCGCTCCGCGAGAATGGCTTCGGGTTCGACCAGCTTGCCCGCAACCGCCGCGGCGAGAATCTCGCGATCCTGCTGAGCGATGCGATCAAGGGCCGATCGGAGTGACGCCTTCGCCTTGCGTATTTCCGCGAGCCGGCGCTCCGCCTCGTCAGCGATTCGTCGCTGCTCAGCGAAAGGTGGAAGCGGGAATGGCAACTCGGCGAAACGCGACGCGCCCAGATGCTGGATGCCGATGCCTCGGGCCGTCCGAGCGAAAACTCCGGAGGCAGCGTAGTAAAGAAACAGGAGGAGGGCGAATCCAGGCTCAGCAGCGTACGGCCGGAATCGAATAACCGTGTTTTGGTAGCAACAGCCAGGGATTTCGTCGCGCCAGATCGCAGCTCGGCCGACATGAGTGGCACTGCCAGAGGCTTCGGCGAGTACGATGTCTCCACTGCGAAGGCCGAACAGCTCCCGCTCGTCCGGGGTAAAATCCATCTCTAGGACATCAGAGAGATCGAGGCCTTTCGTGGTGATGTTGGCCGCTCGAAGATACTTGGTCGAGAATCGGCCTGTCTGTTTGTCCGGAGAACGCTGGCGGCCGAGCCGAACGGAGCCGACGCGGGCTACTGTCGCCATAGCCCAGCCGCGTGGCAGATTGGTGTCGTGCTCGCTCATCGTCTCTTGATCCTACTCCTCGCGGAACAAGGGGCGCCATGTTTCCCTGAGCCGGGAGGCGGTAGCGCCAATCATAGCGGGAAGTACCTCGCCGCAGTCCACCTCATGCGTCCAGCTGTCGGTCGTACATTAGAGGTCAATCAGGGATCAAGGCAATGGCCTACTGGGAACGAACAGGTGCCCCGCCGAACAGGTGGGGTGCCGAGTCCCCCGGACAGGTGCTCGCGGGACGAGGGTGCCAGGTGTTCCGCGAGTGGCCAGGTGTTCCCCGCTAGACTCTCCGCGGCCGCTCAGGCGAGATCGTCGGCAGGCGGCGGCACGGCCGGATAGGGCTCGGTAGGCTCGCCGAGAGCGCCCATGGCCGCGATGAAGGTGGGGGAACGAGAGGGGGACGGTGCGGCAGAGGCGCAGGATGCGGCGGCGCAGCCTCGCCGACTCCTCGCCGGTCCCGGACGCCAGACGATAGAGCTCGCGCCAGGCCGCGAGCTCGCCGCGGTCGAGGATCTGGGCCAGCACCTCGTCGCTCTCGAGGTCCAGATGATCGCGATTCCAGAGCGCTTGCGAGGTCGACAGGTCGAAGCGGCTCATTCCCCTCCCTCCTTTCCTTCCAGAAGGAAGCGGGCCAACCCCTGGGCCCAGAGGCGTCCGCGGGCGGCCACGTACCGCCAGTCGTTCCAGGGCGGCTGGAGGCCGCGATAGGTGGCGAGGTCGATGGCGGCCGCATCGACGGGCTGTGCGGCTCCCAACCGTTCGATCACCTCGGCCAGCACCGAGGCTCCGCCCGGTTGCGGGTAGATCTCGTCGAGCGATCCAAGGGCCTCCCGTACTCCTTCCTCTCCCAGGCGCTCGAAGAGCACGACAGTATCGAGATAGTCGCGGGTCGTGGCGCGCGTCGCGAGCAGCCAGGCCTTGATCCGTGCCATCTCCGCGAGAGTGGGGACGCGGAGCCCGGCGACCTCCTCGGTCTCCAGGGGCCGGGCGCGGCGGAGTTGGCGAATGCCGGTGAGGACCCCGTCGAGGCGCTCGGCGGCAAGCAAGCGTTCCCAGTCCGGCAGAGACTCCTCGTTCATGAGGGAAGGATAGCGTGGGAAGGGACTCGCGAGATCATCGAGCTCGCTCCGCAGGCCGCTTTTGAGAAGATCAGGCGCTGAAGCTCCAGGCTTCATGCTGCCGGCCCTTCGGACCTTCGAGACAGCAGGCGGGCGGTGGTGCAAGGAAGCCCGCGTCCTGGGATAGACTGGAGCCCTCGAACCCTTCGGGAGAGGAGGCGTCATGCCCTTCGGAAGCTTGTGGCTGCCCGTCGTCGTTTCGGCTGTCGCGGTGTGGATCGTGAGCGCCATCGTCCACATGGCCCTGAGGTACCACCGGGCCGACTACAAGCAGCTCGCCGACGAGGAGTCGGTCGCGCAGGCGGTGCGCAAGCTCGGTCCGGGCCCCGGCCTCTACGTCATGCCCTACTGCGTCGGGTCCCAGATGAAGGACCCCGCCGTCCGCAAGCGGTACGAGGAGGGCCCGGTCGCGCTGCTCACGGTGATGCGCAACGGCCCGCCCAACCTCGGCAAGCACCTCGTCCAGTGGTTCCTGTTCTGCCTGCTGGCGAGCTTCGTCACCGCCTACGTCGCGCGCCACACGCTTGCCCCCGGCACCGATGGCTTGACGGTCCTGCGCATCACGGGGACGGTGGCCTTCGTGGCATACGGGTTCGGCTACTTCCAGGACTCGATCTGGAAGGCGATCCCGTGGGCCAACTCGTTGCGGGGCATCCTCGACGCCGCGCTCTACGCTCTGACGACCGGGCTCGTGTTCCGTCTGCTCTGGCCGGGTGCCTGAGAGTCCCGGCCAGGCTCTGAAGGATCAGGGGTCCGGGCTCCGCTCGAAGTCGGCGTCCTCGCCGGCTGGTGGCATGGCAAGGAGAAGCTCCTTGAGGGATCTCTTCTGCTGCGCAGGCAGGAGCGCCTTGCGCAGGATCTCCCGATGCTCCGCCTCGGCCGAGCGGCCATGGCGCGCTGCCCGCAGCTTCAGCTCGCGGACGATCTCCTCTTCGAGGTTCCGCACGATCAACTTGTTCATCGACCTCCCTTCATGTCATCAATGATAGAGGCGCCGAGCCATGAAACGATCCCCCCATCCCTCCCGTATGCCACCTTGGCGCCCCTTCGGGCGACTCCAGGAGACATCCATGCCACGCATTCTGCCGCTCGTTCTCGCCTTGCTCGCCGGCACGCCGGCCTTGGCACAGCCGCCGGCCGCCGCGCCGGAGTCGGCTCCATACCGCTCCGAGGACGTCCGCTACAAGAACGGGTCGCTCACGCTGGCGGCCCTGCTGATGGTGCCGCCGGCCGAGGGGCCGGTGGCGGGGGCGGTGATCCTCCAGGGCTCGGGGCCGAGCGACCGCACGAACGGCTGGGCGGGCGCCATCGCCGAGGCGCTGGTGCGCAACGGCGTGGCCGTGCTGCTGACGGACAAGCGCGGCAGCGGCGCCTCGGAAGGGGACTGGCAACGGGCCGACTTCAACGACTTGGCCGGGGACGCGCTGGCCGGGGTGCGGCTCCTCCAGGGCCGGCCCGGGATCGATCCACGGCGCGTGGGCGTCGTGGGCTTGAGCCAGGGCGGGTGGGTGGCCCCCCTCGCCGCCGCCCGCTCGGACGAGGTGGCGTTCGTCATCGACGTCTCCGGTGCCGCGGTCAGCTTCGCCGAGCAGTCCTTCGTCGAGATGGCCAACACGGCGCGGCAGGCCGGCCTGCCGGAGGAGCAGATCCGCGAGGTCCTGGAGCTGAACCGCGCGGTGGCCGAGTACCTTGCGACGGGCGACTGGGAGCGGTACCGGCGGGCGCGGGAGCGCGGCCGCGAGCGGCCGTGGCGGGCCATCGCCGAGGGCTTTCCCGGCTCGCCCGACCTCCCCATCTGGACGTTCTTCCGCGGTGTCGCCGCCTACGATCCCCTCCCCTACTGGATCCAGCTCACCGAGCCCGTCCTGGTCCTCTACGGCGCCGAGGACGAGCGCGACAACGTGCCGGTGGCGGAGAGCGTCCGCCGCCTCGAGCACGCGTTTCGCAGCGCGGGCAAGACGAACTACGAGATCGTCGTCATCCCGGGCGCCGGCCACTCCTTCTACGAGACGGGGAAGCGCGAGCTGATGCCCGCCTTCGTGGACGCCCTCGGCGCCTGGCTGCGGCGCAACGGGCTCGCCTTCCCACATCTGTGAGAGCTCACAACGAGCGAGCGAAGTAGATGTCGCGCGCCACGGTGGCGACGCCTTCGATGCTGAAGACGCGGCGGGTCCAGACGACGCTCAGCTTGCCGTCCGGGCCGAAGTAGCTCGCCATCAGGTCGGCCGGCGCTTCCGACGCTCCCGCCGCGGTCACCGGATTGTTCTCGTCGAGCGAGGCGAGCGCCGGCATCTGCCCCGGCTTCCAGATGGCGCCGTAGACCCGCCACGCCGAGGCGTCGTCGGGCTTGTAGTAGATGCCGAGCCCCAGCTTCTTGCCGTCGCGGGAGACCGCCAGCCAGCCGTACTCGTAGCGCCCCGGCCGGGGCGTGATGTCCTGCTCGCTCCAGGTCGCTCCGTGGTCGGTGGAATGGAAGAGCCGCAGCCGGTTGCCGGCCGGGAAGTTGCTGGCATCGAGCGTCGTGGCGTCGACGTAGAGGGCCCACACCGAGCCGTCGGGAGCGACGACGACCGTGGGCCAGCTCGTGGTCGAGTCGAGCGCCTTGTACTCGCCGGCCTTGTAGCGGCTGAAGGTGCGCCCGTCGTCGGCGGAGACGTAGGACCACAGCGTGCCGACCGGGTTGACGTCGCCCAGGACGTCGTCCGAGCCGCCGTCGTTGGTGCAGAAGACGTACACGTACTGCGAGCCCGGCCGGTGATCGGCCGCGGGCCGGCACCAGCCGGAGTCCTTGAGCGTGTAGCCGAAGGGATCGAAGGTCTGGCCGCCGTCATAGGAGGGGTAGACGGTGTAGCGCCCGGGGCCGAAGCCGCTGCCGGTCCCCTGCCCGAGCGGATAGGTCACCTTGTCCCCCTCGTTGCCGAGGTAGAAGACGATGCCGTCGCCGTGCGCCGCGATCCAGGGACGATCGTCCACCGGCTGGAGCGCGGGGATGAGCGGCCGCGTGAACTCGAACGAGACCTGGCCCCGGCCGGTGGTCGACCAGCGGGTGATCGAGTCGTCGGTGACGTTGGTATCGACGAAGTACAGGTGTCCGGCGTCGTCGAGGGCGAGGTCCCCCTCGTCGCCGAACTCGTGCTGCTCCAAGCTGAGCGTCGTCCAGCCGGGCGGGTCGCCGAAGGTGAGGCCGTTGTCGTACGACGCCCAGATCCACGACATGCTGCGCGTCGCGGTCGGCGAGTTTACGTCGGCGGTCAAGACGAGCTGCCAGTTCTCCTTGTGCGCGGTGACGAAGATGTTGCCGTAGTCGTCCACCACCACCGCGGGCTCGTAGCCGTAGCCCTGGAAGGGCGTGACCTTCTGCGGCGGGCCGAAGCTCGCCGCGGGCATGGCCGCCACGGTCAGCCCGGCGAGCAGCGCGAGCCCGAGCAGAGCCAGGGCGATGGAGCGCCAGCGTGCCTGTATCATGGGACACCTCCTTACAGCCGTAAACGCCCGCTCGCCCGCGGACCGGACGAGCCAAGCGTCCAGCCTGTCGCCAGTGTCCGCCGCCAAGAGGAGGAGGTGAATCGGGAGTTCCCCTCAGGGACCGGGAGGGAATCCCCTCAGCTTCGCCGGGCTGGCGATCCGGGCAACGCCGCGCCGGCGGGGCGCGTTGCCCCGGGCGCTTCGCGCGGGACCGCTATAATCCCGGTATGAGGACGCGAACGCTGGTCAATGAGCGGCTCGAGGTTGCGCCCGAGGCTCTGGCAGCCTTCTGCCGTAGGTGGCACATCGCCAAGCTCGAGGTCTTCGGCTCGATCCTGCGCGACGACTTCAGAATGGACAGCGATGTCGACTTCCTCGTCAGCTTCGAGCCGGGAGAGGGTCCAGCGGGCCTCGACTGGTTCCAAATCAAAGAGGAGCTTGGCCAACTCGTTGGTCGCAAGGTGGACGTCCTCGATCGCCGGCTTGTGGAACAGAGCCGTAACCTCTACCGCCGTCATCACATCCTCCGCGAGGCCACCGCGGTCCATGGATCGTGACCTCGGCGTCCTGGTCGACATCCTGGTCGCGGCTCGTGACCTCTTAGAGTTCAAGCAGGCCACTACCCGGGAAGAGTTCCTAGGCAGCAAACTCCTGCAATCCGCCATACTCCACCAACTGGTGGTCATCGGTGAGGCCAGCCGCCGGCTCTCGGAGGAATTCCGTGCCCAACATCCGGAGATCCCATGGACGCGGGTGATCGCGCTGCGCAACTTCGTCATCCACCAATATGACGAGATCGACTTCGCGATCGTCTGGAACATCTGCGACCGCCACGTGCCCGAGCTGATCGCGTTCTGTGAGCCCAGGGTCGGCGATTGGGCCGATTAGTCACTGCGGGCGGGCCGACCCGAATGAGGCGAAGCGCTCGACGCTCGGGTTGATGCGGACGTACGGTGCCGTTGCACGCGTCGACGGTCTCGTCGTACGCGTTCTCAGAGGCGTTGCTCGCGTGCAACGGGGCGGTGTTCGCGTGCAATGAGGCGTTGTACGCCTGCAACGGCCCGTTGCTCGCGAACCACGGGCCGTTGTACGCGATCATTCAAGCAATGGCTTCATGGAACGCCCCGTTGCTCGCGTGCAACGAGGCGTTGTACGGGTGCAACGGGGCGTCGCTCGCGAACGACGGGCCGTTGTACGCGTGCAACGAGGCGTTGAACGCGTGCACTGGGCCGTTGCACGCGAGCAACGAGCCAGTGCACGCGAACAACGGGACGTTGCACGCGTTCAACGAGGCGTTGCAAGCGTTCAACGGGAGGTTGTTCGCGTGCAATGCCACCCGAAAGGCGTGCAACGGCGCGTGAAGGGGGTACAATGAGACTCGGACTCTGGAAAAGCCGGGGGCGTGTGGCAGCACGCCCCCGGAGAACCGACGCTACTTCGTGGTGTCAGGGGTGGGGGTGGAGCTCGGAGCTTCCGGAGTCTGCGGCTTCGGGGTCTCGGGCGGCTGGCTGACGGTCGCCCGAGGCCGGCCGCGGAACGGCTGCACGCCGAACTCGACCAGCTTCTCGCTGGTGGTGCCGAAGTGCTCGCG
>DASWME010000273.1:0-8169 GCA_036399915.1 Thermoanaerobaculia bacterium | reverse complement strand
GGCCGCCGCCCTGCTCGCGGAGGACTTCGAGCTGGAGTCGAGGAGGACGGTGCGTGAGACCGTCCGCCTCGGCCCGGACGCGGCCCGGGACGCCCTCGCCGCGACCTACCGCGGCGGCCGCGAGAGCCGGAGGCCGCGGATCGCGGCGCTCGCGGAAATCGAGGTGACCCTCAGCCACGACGTGGCGCGCTTCAAGGGTAAGATCGCCCTTTCCCAATGAGCGCCCCACGCCCCCTCCGTCACGCCCCGCTCGACTGGACCGTTGCCGGCATCGCCGAGCCGGACCGTCCTGCCGGGCCCATCGACGTCATCGTGCCCGTCTACGGCGCGGCGGACGAGTTGGCGACGTGTCTCGCGAGCCTGCTCCGCCACACGGACCTCGCGCGGCACCGCCTCGTCCTGGTGATCGACGGTCCCCAGCCGGCCGCGGTCGAGGCGGCGCTCGGCGCGGTGGCTGGGCTGCCGGAGGAAGCCGTTCTGATCCTGCGCAACCCGGCCCGGCGGGGGTTCGTGGCGAGCGTCAACCGGGGGATGGCCGCCTCGGACCGCGACGTGGTCCTGCTCAACAGCGACGCCGAGGTGACCCCGGGCTGGCTGGAGAGGCTCCAGGAGGCCGCGTACTCGCACCCGGCCATCGCCACCGTCACCCCGTTCTCCAACCACGCCACCATCGCCTCCCTACCCCGCTTCGCGGAGGTCAACGCCCTGCCCGCCGGCTGGAGCGCGGACCGCTTCGCCGCCCTGGTCGAGGGGGTCTCGGCGCGGGAGCGCCCGCGGCTGCCCACGGGGGTCGGCGTCTGTCTGTATATCAAGAGGAAGGCGCTCGACCGGCTGGGACCGTTCGACGAGGAGAGCTTCGGGCTCGGCTACGGCGAGGAAAGCGAGTTCTGCTTCCGGGCCTTGGAGGCGGGGTTCCTCAACGTCCTCGATGATGCGACGTTCATCTACCACGCCGGCCATCGGAGCTTCGGTGCCTCTCGCCCGGAGCGGGTGACGGCGGCCCACCGCGCCATGGAGCGGCTCCACCCGGCGTACCTCCCCACGGTGGCGCGCTTCCTCCGCGAGGACCCCCTCCGGCCGGCCCGGGAGAGGGTCGTCGAGGCCCTGCGCCGGGAGGAGCGGTCACGCCGGCCGGCATCGCCTCCTCGCGGTCCCCGGCGGATCGTCCATCTCGTCCACGGCTGGCCGCCCTGGAATTCCGCTGGCACAGAGGTCTACGCCCGCAGGCTCGCCCTGCGCCAGACCGCTTGGCGGGAGGTGGCGGTCTACGCCCGCATCGCCGATCCGGAGCGCGGACTCGGGGAAGCCCTGGAGCTGTACGACGGCGGAGCACGGGTGCGGCTGATGGTCAACAACTTCACCCAGAGGGACCCGCTCTCGCGCAACGCCCTCCACGACCGGCGGCTGGCAGCGGATTTTCGAGAGTTCCTGGAGGAGATAGAACCGGAGATCCTCCACGTGCACCACCTGGCCGGGCATGCCGTGACGCTGCTCGGCGAGGCGGCGCGACGGAAAATCCCGATCCTCTACCAGATCCAGGACTGGTGGGCCCCCTGCGCCCGGGCGAACCTCCTGGATGCCAGGCGGCGGCTCTGCTCCGGCCCGCGGCCGGGCAAGTGCTCCGTCTGTCTGCCCCTGACCGGCCTGCCTCCTGCTCCCCTGCTCAACCGGCTCCTCTACACCGGCCGGGAGCGGCTGACGAGGCGCGCCCTGGCCTGGGCGGACGCGTTCGTCATGGGCTCGCGGGCCGTCCCGGAGAGCTACCAAGCCCTCGGCTGGCTGCCGCCAGACGCTCCCGTCCACATCATCCCCTATGGGATCGAGCGGCCCGCAGGGGAGGAAGGACGGCGGGCGCGCCCCGGCTCGCCCCTGCGCTTCGGCGTCATCGGCTCGCTTCTCCCCCACAAGGGGATCCACCTGGCGGTGGCGGCCTTCCAGGGGATCGACCCCGCCCGGGCGATGCTCCACGTCTGGGGGGATCCGCGGGTCTCGGCGGCCTACACGGCCGAGCTGGAGGCGCTGCGCTCCGCGGCCGTCCGCCTCGAGGGGCGCTTCGAGGAGGAGCGGCGGGGCGAGGTGTTCGCCGGGCTGGACGTGCTGATCGTGCCCTCGCTGGGGCTGGAATCCTTCGGGCTGGTGGCCCGCGAGGCCCTGGCCGAAGGGGTGCCGGTGCTCGCCAGCCGCCGCGGCGCGCTCGCGGAGCTGTTCGATCCGGACGCGGGGCCGCCGTGCGGCGCCCTGTTCGATCCGGACGCTCCGGACGAGCTGCGGCGCTGGGTCGCGAGGCTCGTCGAGGAGCCCGGGATCGTGGCCGCCTGGGCGGCGTCCCCGCCGCGGGTCAAGGGGATGGACGAGCACGCGGAGGAGATCGAGGCGGTCTACGAGCGGGTGGTGAGCCGGAAGGGGACGACGCGGAGCCGCCGGACGTAGTAGAATTTTCTACCTTGAATGATTTTCCCGCTGGCGTGCACCATCGTCGCGAATAACTATCTCGCGTATGCGCGGGCCTTCACCCGCTCGTTCCTCGAGCGGCACCCGCAGGGGAAGGTGTGCGTCCTGATCGTGGACCGTCCCCAGCCGGGGCACCGGTACGAGGACGAGCCGTTCGCAGTGACCTTCGCCGATCAGCTCGGCATCCCGGGCTTCCCCCACTTCGCCTTCCGCTACTCGATCCTCGAGCTCAACACGGCGGTCAAGCCCTATTTCCTCCTCCATCTCCACCGCACCTTGGGCTGCGACCGGGCCTGCTACTTCGATCCCGACATCCTGGTGCTGGGCGACCTTGCGGAGCTCTACGAGAGGCTGGGAAACGTGGACGCGGTGCTCACGCCGCACCTGACGGCTCCCCTCGAGGACGACCGGGTACCCTCGGAGCGGGAGATCCTGCTGTCGGGCCTCTACAATCTCGGCTTCCTGGGGATCTCGTTCAACGAACGCACCCTCCCCTTCCTCGACTGGTGGTCGCGCCGGCTCTACCGGGACTGCCTGCACGATGTGGCCAGAGGGCTGTTCGTGGACCAGCGCTGGATGGATTTCGCCCCGTCCTTCCTGCCGCGGGTCGAGATCCTGCGCGACCCCGGATACAACGCCGCCTATTGGAACCTGGCCCACCGCACGATCTCCGGGCGGGAAGGCGAGTGGTCGGTCAACGGCGCGCCGCTCCGCTTCTTCCACTTCAGCGGCTACGACTTCCGGCGGCCGGAGCTGATCTCGAAGTTCCAGAACCGCTTCACCTTCTCCGACCGGCCGGATGTGCTCCCCCTGTTCCGGCTCTACGACGAGAGCATCCAACGCGAAGGGCAGGGGGAGGTGCAGGAGTTCCCCTATCAGTACGGCCTCTTCGACAACGGCGTGCCCGTGCCGGAGGTGGCCCGGCGGGCCCTGCGGCAGGTCGATCCGCAGGGGAAGCGCTGGGCGGACCCGTTCGTCACGGCGGGGCCGGACTCCTTCTTCGAGTGGCTGCGGCAGCCGGCGGACGAGGCCGGTTCCATTCCCCTGCCCCGCCTGGCCCTGCTGCTCTGGGATCACCGGGAGGATCTTCAGCGCTTCTTCTCCCACCCCTGGGGGGAGGACCGCCTGCGGTTCGCCCACTGGTTCGTGGGGAGCACGAGCGCTCCGGAGCACATCCATCCGGCTTTCGTGGAAGACCTGCGGAAGTCGCTCCAGCGGACTGAGGATCAACCCGCGGAGCAGGAGCAGCGGGAGCGGACGATGACGGGCTTGGCTTGCCTGCTGGACCCGCAGTCCTCGGAGCGGCGCGCGGAACTCACCCGCCAGGAGATCGGCTGGCTGACGGCCGACGCCGGCCTGGAACCGCGGCGGCGTCCCCGGGTGCCGCGCCTGGCCATGGAGATGCACCGCCGGCGCGCGGACCTGCTGCGCGCCTTTCCCGACCCGCTCGGCGCCGACCGCGAGGCGATGGCCCTCTGGTACTCCACCTCCGGCCGGCAGGAGTACCAGCTCCCGGAGCCGGTGGTCCTTCCCGTGCTCCGCAGCCTGCCCTGGCGCAAGCAAGCCTGGGCACGGCTCTGGTGGGAGCGGCAGAGCCGGCGGCAGCGGCGAGCCGCACCGCCCGCGGTCTCCGCTCCGGTCGCGGCGACGCCACGGCCGCATCTCGCCGCGGGGGAAGTAAGGCCGGCGGCGCGGGTGGTCCCCCGCTGCAAGTGCCCCGAGGGATTCAACGTGATCGGCTGGTCCACTGCTCCCACCGGCGTCGGCGAGGCGTGCCGGGGAACGCTCAAGGCGCTGGAGCGGGCGGGCATCCCCTGCGCACTCTGGCCACTGGACGGGCGGGTCGACGGCGCGCCCGGCGCGGTCGCCGAGGGCGCGGGCCAGGGGCTCCCCTACGAGGTCAGCCTGTACCACGTCAACGCCGACATGATGGAGGCGGTCCACCAGCGCCTGCCGCGCGCCCTCACCTCCGGCCATCACCGGATCGGCTACTGGTTCTGGGAGCTGTCGCACTTCCCGCTGGTCTTCGCCGAAGCGTTCCGCCACGTCGACGAGGTCTGGGCGCCGAGCCGGTTCTGCCAGGAGGCGTACCAGCCGCTCTCGCCGGTCGAGGTGCGCTGGATGCCTCCTGGAATCGAGCCAACGCAGGCGGCCCCCGCCGACCGGGAGGCGCTCGGGATCGATCCGGAGGCGTTCCTGTTCTTCTTCGCGTTCGACGCGCTGAGCGTGCCCGAGCGGAAGAACCCGGCCGGGCTGCTCCGCGCCTTCGGCCGCGTGGCGCGGGAGTGCCGGAAGCCCATCCACCTGCTGGTCAAGATCAACCATGCGGAGTCGGAGCCGGCGTACGTGGCGCAGCTCCAGACGCTCGCGGACCTCCTGCCGGTGACGCTGATGACCGGCACGCTCCCCCGTCAGGAGCTCAACGGCCTGACCGCCGCCTGCGACGCCTACGTGGCCCTTCACCGCTCGGAGGGGCTCGGCCTGCCGCTGATCGAGGCGATGTTCCTGGGCAAGCCGGTCGTAGCCACCGGCTATGGCGGCGTCACCGACTTCCTCGACGACGAGACCGGGTTCGTGGTGCGCCACAAGCTGACGGCGCTCGCGAGGCCCCAGGGGCCGTACCCCGCCGGCGCGGTCTGGGCGGAGCCGGACGTCGAGCACGCCGCGGCCCTCATGCTGGCCCTGGTGAAAGACCCGCGGTGTGCGGTACCGAAAGTCGAGGCAGCCCTGCGCAGGGTGCACGCCCTCTATGCCCCGGAGGCGGCCGGCGAGCGCTTCCGGCGGGAGCTCGCGCGGATCCGGGAGGCCAAGGGTGCCCGCCTTGCCCGCCCTGCTTAGCACCAACGCCCTGTCGCTGCGCACCGCCGGCCGGGTGCTGCGGGCCGAAGGGATCCCGGCCCTGCGCGACCGCATCTCCGACCGCCTGCGGGAGCGCAGCCGCCGCCAGTCGTTCCGCGAGGTCGGCAGCCCCCTGGACCTGCCACCCACCCCGGTGCTCAACCTGCTGACCACGGCGCCCATCCCTCGCCTGGGAGGGCTCCAGGTCCAGCTCCTCCATCGCATCGAGTCCGAAGCCGAGCGCCGCCCGCTGGCCCTCCTCTACCCGGAGCCGGGAGCGTACCGGCTGGAGGTCGCCGCCGACGGCCGGCGGCTCTCGCTGACCTTCGGCGGCGAGGCTTCCCCTTCGCCCGTGGCCCTGACGGACCCTTCGTTCGAGCGCGCCGTCTCGCGCGCGGCTGCCGAGGTCGGGGCCCGCGCCCTGCACGTCGAGGGGCTGGCGGGGGTGCCGCTCGCCTCCCTGCTGGCGCTGCGGCGGGAAGGGTTCCAGCTCATCCTCTCGGTCCACGACTTCAGCCTCTTCTGCCCCCGTCCCCATCTGCTCGAACAGCCGCAGCTCCGCTTCTGCGACTACTCCCGGGAGCGCGAGCGGTGCGCGCGCTGCCTGGTCCAGGACTGGCCGGTCCCCCCCGCTTTCCAGGAGAGCCGCCGCCAACTGGCCCGCGAGCTGCTGCTCGGCGCCGCAGCCGTGGTCTATCCCTCCGAGTTCCTGCGCCGCCGGCACTTGGAGCTCTTCCCCGGAATTCCGTCCGAACGGCAGCGGGTCATCGAACCCTCCGGTCCGGCCGGCGGGGGACCCCTCCCCGCGATCGAGCGGCAGGTGCATCACGTCGCCTACATCGGCAACGTGCAGCCGCACAAGGGGGCCCTCGTGTTCGAGGAGGTCGTCCGCCGGATGCCTCCCGAGGCCTACCCGGGCCTGCGCTGGAGCGCTTACGGAGGGGGCGACTCCGACCTCCTGCTGCACCTGCGCCGCCTGCCCCGCCTCAAGGTAAGAGGCTATTACCGGGCCGGCTCGCTGGTGGAGCTCCTGCAGCGGGACCGGGTGGACCTCGCGCTGCTCCTCTCCATCGTGCCGGAGTCGTACAGCTTGGCGCTGTCGGAGTGCTTCGCCGCGGGCGTGCCGGTCGTCGCCTTCGATCACGGCGCGATCGCCGAGCGGGTGAGGAGGCACGGAGGAGGCCTGCTGGTCGAGCCAGGAGCCGGGGCCGCGGGAATCGCCTCGGTGCTGGCGGCGCTGGCGAGCGGGCTGAAGCTCCCGCCCCAGCCCCCGTGCATGCCGGATGATCCACCCGCCGCCACCGGCGACGCCAGCGCCTTCGAAGAGCTCTACCGGGAGCTGGGGCTGCAGAGGGCTGATTGGGAACATAATCGTGAAGTGGCCATGAGCAACGCCAACACCTTCTCTTATCCAGCCCGGCCGCAGGACCGGGCTCTGACCGCCGCCGGCGAGGTCGAACGGTTGGCGCGTGCGGCGTTGCGTCACCTGCGCTCGGGCGGGCTCGGCCAGGTAGGATCGGCCCTGTCCCGGCCATGGGCGATGGACGCTCCGGTCACGGACACGGAGCCGCTCGCGGAGCTCGGCGGAGGGGCGCCTGTTCTCTATCTGCCGGCCGTAGCCTGGCACTACCGGTTCCAGCGCCCACAGCACCTCGCCCTGGCCCTGGCGCGCGCCGGGCATCCCGTGCTCTACGTGGACGGCTTCCTGCGCAGCCGGATCCTCCCCTCCCGCCATCTCCTGCATGTCCAGGGGGGGCTGCACGTCCTGCGGATGCGCGTGCCGGGGCGGCCGGACCCCTACCGCGAGCCTCTGAAGCGACGGGCGGCAGCCCGCATGACGGAGACGATTCTGGCCGGCCTGCGGCACGAGCGGCCCCTCATGGTGCTGGTCCAGCTCCCCTTCTGGGCCGAGCTCGGCCGGGAGCTGGCGCGCCGGCTCGGCGCCCCTCTGGTCTACGACCGGATCGACCTCCACGTGGGCTTCCCCGGGGTTCCTGCCGGCTGGATCGAGTCGGTCGAGGCGCGGCTGATCCGCGAGGCGGACCTCGTGTGCGCCACCGCTGGCCTGCTGGCCGAGCGCCCGCGGGAGGTAAGCCCTCGGGTCCTCCTGCTGTCCAACGGGGTCGACCTCGGGGCGTTCCCGGCGCCGGCAGGGGTGCGGGAGGCCACTGGCGAAGTCCGCGTCGGCTACGTCGGGGCCCTCGGACCCTGGTTCGACGCCGAGGCCGTCGCGGAGGCCGCCCGTGCTCTGCCCGGGTGGCGCTTCCGCCTCGCCGGCAAGGTCGAGGATCCGGACGTGGCTGCCCTCGCCGGACTGCCCAACCTGGAGACGGTGGGCGAGATCCCCTTCGCCGAGGTCCCCCGGTTCCTCGCCGGCCTCGACGTGGCCCTCGTCCCCTTCCGCGACCTGCCGCTCACCCGCGCCGTCGATCCGGTGAAGCTCTACGAGGCGCTGGCCGTGGGCCTGCCCGTGGTGGCCCGGCGCCTGCCGGAGACCGAGCGCTGGGGCGAGCCCCTGGTCTACCTGTACGACCGTCCCGATGAGTTTGTGCGCCAGTTGCGCCGGGCGGTCGCTGAGCATACCCCCGGGCTGGCCTGGGAGCGGCGGCGGGCTGCCGAGAGTGAGAGCTGGGACCATCGGGCCGCGGAGCTGATCCAGATGGTCACGGATCTCGGGCTGGGAGCGCAGCGGCACCGCCGGACGTGATACAGGCGCCCAAGCCCTTGCTCTGGAACGATCCCCGATGGTCCCTGACATCCCCCGTTCCGCCCGTGTTCACGTCGTGGCTCGGCGGACGCAACCGTTTTGCCACGATCCCGAACAGCCAGGCGAAGGTCACGACCTGTATCACCAGGGTGGAGGGATACATGAACCGGTAA
>DASWME010000272.1:0-2913 GCA_036399915.1 Thermoanaerobaculia bacterium | reverse complement strand
CGCTCGCGTCTGGTTTCTCTGAAGGCTCCGGGTTGGCCCCCGGGGCCTTCCTCGTTCCAAGCATCGTTTTGCCCGGAACTGTCAGAGTTTTCCGCAACCCGCGGGCGGGTGTCAAGTGACAGATTCCAGAGTGTTTAGAGTTGCCCAGAAGCGACGAAAGCGTAGCCCCGGAGCAACTAGAAGGCACACGCGGGGAGCTTGAACGCCGCGAGCAGTCGCTCCGAGAGGAGCACCGAAACACGGCTTCCTATCTGGGGTTGTTGCAGGTGATGCCGGAGAGCGATGGACTGCGCGAGCTGATCCGCCGAGTCGAGGGGGAGCTAGAGGCCCTGGGGAGGGAGCTGGCGACGGTCCGCGAGGCCCTCCGCCGCCCTCCCCCTCCAGCGCCCACACAGTCTTAGGACACTACCCAGCGATGGCCGCTTAAGGTCCAGCGATGGCCGCTTAGGGTCCAGCGGTGGCCGCTTAGGGTCCAGCGGTGGCCGCTGGACCTCAAGCGGCGAGAACCGTGGCTCAGGCATCGGGGAACGGACCGGCCGCGTCGGCGCGGACGGCAGGAGCGCGCCGCGGCGCTCTCTCGCGCTCTCCCGAGGACCCTCAGCTCCGCCAGCCGGACCTCTCCTGCGGCCGCCGTGGCCTGCGGCAAGGCCACGCGCTGCGCCGCCGGCTCCAGCGAGACCTTCAGCGGCGGTTCCAGCCAGCGGCGCGGGTGCACGGAAGGGGTCCTTGCAGGCATGGCGGCTCGTCGGGTTCGCTATGGATGGTTCCCAGCAGCAGCTCCAGTATGGCGTAGGGGTATGGAGGCTGTCAAGAACTCCAGGCGGTCTTGACAGCAGCCAAACCTAAATAGTAGACTTTCTGGTGGCGCATCTATCACTGGAGGCTAATATTAGGTGTATGTCCGTTACGCCTTGGAGGCGCCCCGCGCGTCCCTTGCTCTCGACAGGCGCAGCACGAGAGGCGGACGGAGCTCTTTGACAACTGAATCCCGCCGGGTAGCGGCTGGCGACCGCTCTCCGGCTCCCGCCTATTAACGCCAGGGGCAGAGGCCGGCTGCTCCCTGGCCCCCTCCTACGCAAGGACCTTCAGCCGAATGCCATCCATTCGGCTCCCGGTTTGACGGGGGACGGGGCGAAGGGACAGACTTGGTCCTGCCAACTTAATCCGCAGAGGTCGATATGGTCACCGTCAACATCCATGAAGCCAAAACCCAGCTCTCGAAGCTGGTCGATCAAGCCGTCAAGGGCGAAGCGTTCATCATCGCCAAGGCGGGCAAGCCGCTGGTGAAGGTGGCGGCGCTGGATGCCCCCCCGGCGCCGCAACGGCTGGGCTTCCTGGCGGGCGAGATCGCCGTGCCCCCAAGATTTCGACCGCATGGGCGAAGCCGAGATTGCGGCCCTGTTCGGGAGCCAGCCCAGAAAGGCGCCATCCTAACCTTGGAGATCGTGCCTTGGCAGGCTTGATCCTTTGGCCTATGCTGTTGGCATAGGTTGAGGGAGAGGGCTCGATATGGCACCGGTGATCGCTCGAATCTTTCGCAACGGCCGCAACCAAGCGATCCGCATCCCGGTCGAGCTGAGCCTGGATGCAGAGACCGTGACGATCGAACGGCAAGGGATGCCTTGATCCTCCGGCCCTTGGCTCCAGGAGGTTGGGACCGATTTTTTGCCGACCCGTCGCTCGTGTTGCCGCCGGAGTTCGAGTCGGGCGAGGATCCGCCTCCCCAGGACCGGCCTGCCCTCTGATGTACGTCCTCAAGGCGCTGGAACGGGAACTGGCCGAGGGAGAGGACTGGTTTGAAGGGTTCTTCGACCGATTGAGCGCCGTCGATGAAGCCACTGCCGGCGCGATTGACGAGATGCTCGCCGACGTGCAGGCACGGCGCCGCTCGACTCTTCCATGACCATTTCGAGGAGGGATCTTCAAGCCGTTGGTAAGCGCGCCAGGGGAGCCGCGGAAGATCGATCTCGACGTTAGGCGCAGGAGTGTTTGTGTCAACAGCTAGCGTGAGACCTACTTCAGGTAACAGATACGTCGTAGTTGCCAGCGAATTTTACCATCGCCATGGAGCTCACTCAGGTCGCCGATGTGACCATTGTGGCTCGCTCTGGACAGTGGAAAGAGACGCCAATGAGGACTTCCACGTCTGGCGTAACGGAATCCCAGAGGATTCTGCTATTCTGGATTGGACAGGCAAGAATGTGGCCATCGAGTGTTGTGCGGCTCAGGCAGCACAAGAGTGACTGCGCAGAGGTCAAATGCCTGGCGAGGGTCATCGCGGAGGTATCGTTGTTTAGTGATTTTGTTCAGCAGGCCGAAGTGATCCTGGGCGAACGCACCTCGGAGCGAGGCAAAGTGCTATACAGCCCAGCGCGTACACTGTCTAGGGGAGAAATATATCTTCTCGGTTTCAACCCGGGCGGCAGAGACGACTATCCCGAGAGTCGCGGTAGGATATGCGATAGTTTGTGGAGCTTGCCTAAGAAGACTACGAATGACTACTTCGACGAGGAATGGCGGAACTCCAGAGGTAAACTAATGCCACGAGGCCGCCATAGGCTACAGTTTCGCATCCGGTACCTCTTTGCTTGTCTACGGCTCAGGCTATATGAAACTTGTGCTAGCAATCTTATATTTATGAGGAGTAGCCAAGCAAAAGGCGTATTCTACTGGCGGGATGCTTGCGCCTGCTGGCCAGTGCATCGAATAATACTCGAGAGGGTGACACCTCGCGTGATCCTGGCTTTTGGCAATGGACGTCAATCCACCTTTAGCTATCTTAGAGTGATGTCCGAGAGAAGTATAGCTGCCGCTGATTGCCTGCGTTTCCCACGGTACTCGGTGGGCTCCTTCCAGGGTTGGTACGGAGCTAGGAGTATCAAAGTTGTTGGCTTTCCGCATCCTAGTCGGTTT
>DASWME010000271.1:0-5833 GCA_036399915.1 Thermoanaerobaculia bacterium | reverse complement strand
ATGAAAGTCCTCTTCGTCTACAAGTACCTTACCCTGGGAGGGGTCGAGGCGGTCCTGCGGGCACGCCTCGACGGTCTGGACCGGACGGAAATCGAGGCCTACGCCTGGTTCTTTCACGACTACGGCGGCCGGTCCATCTTCCGCGGCCAGGAGGACCGGGTCCGGGTCGGCCCCGTCGAGGACTGCCTGCGCTGGGCGCGGCAGGAGAGCTTCGACCTGCTGTGCTCGATCGACAGCGAGGAGATCCTCCCCGGGTTTGCCGGTGCGCCGGCCCCACCGCGGCTGGTCATCGAGTGCCATTCGGCCTACCTCGCGAACATCGAATACCTGCGCAGGCTCGCGGCCTGCCGGCCGGCGGCGGTCTTCACGCCTTCGGAAGCCCAGCGGCGGCTGGTGCGCGAGCGGGTGGGGAAGGGCGTCGAGGTGCGCGTCGTCCCCAATCCGTTGCGGCGGGAGTTCGTGGCGGAGCCCGCGGCGTTCCCGGCGCCCCCGCCGCGGCCCGTAGTAGCCTGGATCGGCCGGCTGGACGAGCAGAAGAACTGGCAGGATTTCGTGCGCATCGCCGGGCTCCTGGGTCGCCGCGGGATCGTCTCCGAGGCCTGGATCATCGGCAAGCCGATCGAAGCCGACGGTACGGTCCAGCTGCTGGAGCGCGCCCGCGCCGAGGGGGCCCTGGGCCGGTTGCGGTGGTTCGGCGCGCTGCCGCACGGCCGCATTCCGGCCTTCCTCGACGCGGTGCGGGACTCCGGGGGGGTGGTGGTCTCCACCTCGCGAGGGGAGTCCTTCGGCCTGACAGTGGCGGAAGCCATGGCCCGGCGCTGCGCCGTGGTGGCGCCGGACCAGGGCCCCTTCACAGAGTTCGTTGAGGAGGGCGTGACCGGGAGCCTCTTCGCGCCCGGCTCGGTGGAGTCCGCGGCGAGCCGGACCGGGGAGCTGCTCGCCCGCGCGGACCTCCGGGAGCGGCTCGGCCGGCAGGCGCGGGAGGCGGTCCTGGCGCGTTTCGCGCCGGAGCCCGCTTTGGTCGTGCTCGCTCACGAGCTGCGGCGCTTGATGTCCGGGAAGAGCACACGATGAATGCCGCAGACCAGACTCGGGTGGGCAACGCCCGGCCGGCGCCCTGGTGGGCCGGCCGGCTGCCCGACTTTCTCGCGGCGGCGGTCGCGTTCGTCCTCTGGCGCGTGTTCTTCCCCGGGCTGATGTCTGCGGATTCCATCGCCCAGTACGGGCAGGCGCTCACCGGGCAGTACAACGACTGGCACCCTCCGCTGATGTCCGTGATCCTCAAGATCGTCCTGGCCTCGGGGGGCGCGATCGGGATCCTGATGCTGGGTCAGTGCCTGGCCGGGGTGTTCGGCATACGGGCCCTGGCGACCGCCTGCCTGAGGTTCTTTTACGGCGACCGGATCTCCCCCCGCCGGGCCGCCTGGCTTTCGTTCCTCGTCCTGCTCGCCCTGCTGCTGCCCGTCACGCCGCTGGCCTTCCATCTGATGACCTTCTGGAAGGACACCTGGGCGATGGTCTTCCTGCTGTGGCTCTGCGCCCTCTCGCTCGAGTTGTTCCTTTCTGGGCCGACGCCGAAACGGGCCCTCCTCCCCGCCGTCCTCGGCGCCGCGCTGGGGATGGTCCGCCACAACGCGGTGTTCGTCCTGCCCCTGATCGGGTGGATGCTCTGGGTGGGGGTGCGGCGGTCCAGCAGGGCCGGCGCTCTCGCCCTGGCGGTGGCCCCCCTGGCGATCTGTCTGACCGCCAACGCTCTGATCGCCCGGGTCTTCGGCGTCGAGGAGCTCCATACCGACTCGGCGATCATAGCCCTCGACCTCGTGGGCCTCTGCGCGGAGAGCCGCTCCGCCTGTGATCATCTCCCCTGGACGGAGAGCCACATCCTCGACGAGAGCGCCCTCGCCCGCTACCGGCCGGGGGACATCGGCTTCATCTTCTGGGACGAACCCAAGCACGTCGATCCATCGATCCGGGCGGACTACCCCCGTCTATGGTCCGAGTACCTGCGGGCCATCCGGGAGTTCCCCCTGCTCCTCGCCCAGGTGAAGCTGGAGGCGTTCGAGACGCTCCTGGGTATGGACCGGACCTTCTACTTCTTCCACGACTCCATCGTAGAGAACCCCTACGGCCTAGCGCTGAACCCCCGCTTCGCGCCCGCGCGGCGGTGGCTGAGCCGGGTTACGAATGGAGTCGGAGGACACCCCGTGCTGCGCTGGCTCTCGGGGGTCCACCTGGTGTGGATCGTGGCCAACGTCCTGTGGGTGATCGGTTCGTTGATCGTCTCGTTCCGCTCCGGAGGAGAGGGGCACCGGTTCCTCGCCTGCCTGCTGCTGGTTCCCCTCGGTTATGCCTTCTCCTACCTGCTCGCGACTCCCATGCACGACTTCCGCTTCATGTACCCCTCCACCCTGGCGGTTCAGTGCGTCACGCTCTCCCGGCTGATCGGCGGGCTGGCGCAGAAGCCCACGGGACGGGCCCCAAACTTGCGCAGGTTCTCGGCGTAGAGCGGGCGCGGCGCATGCCGGTAGAATCGGAAGTGGAGGAACCCGCTCAGCTGGGCGTGCCCCAGCACTGGGGCGAAGACCACCCAGGAGTTGAGCGCAATCGTCAGCAGGAGAGCGGCCCAGGAGCCAACGCGCACGGGGCGGGGAAGGAGCGGTGCATCTGCATACAGGCCCGCCAGGAGACTGACCAGGGCGGCGACCACAGGCTGATAGAGGCGGGCGATCCAGAAGCCCCGCATTTGCCAGCCTAAATAGGGTGGGGCGGCGTTGTTGAAGACGAAGAGGAGCACGGCTGCGAGCAGGACGCAGGCTTCCGCCGGCCGCCGGGACCGCCGCTCGCGGGGGAGCCATCGGGAAGCCGCCAGGCCGATCAGGAAGAGGACCGGCAGAAAGAGGAAGTTGCTGAAAAAAAAGGAGTCGACGAGGACCTTCGGTAGCAGTGCGAGCAGAGAGCCCCAGCCCGGCCAGTCGTAAGGAGGGAGATAGCTGTCGAGGATCTGGAGGTAGACCTCGGAATTCGAGTTCCGCAAGGGAACGGCGTAAAGCCGGCTGAGGGAAAGTTGCACTAAGATCGTCGGGACGACCTGGGTCGCTGCGAGCACGGCACAGAGAGCCCAGCGCCGGCGCCACAAGAGGAGCAAGACGGCCGCCGGGCCGAAGAAGGGTAGCAGGTCGTAGGCCGTGAAGAGCACGCCCAGGCCGAGGCCGACGGGCACAGCTTGCCGCCAAGTGGCCAGGCTCTCCAGGCGCCAGAGGAGCACGAGGCAGAGGAGACTTGCGGGGACGATCGCGGCGTAAGCATAGGGGAGTCCAGCCCAGTAGAACCACCCTGGGTAGGTGGCGATTAGATACAGGATGGCGGCGGGGACCCGCCCGTGGTAGCGGCGCTGCAGCGGGATCCAGAAGGCTGCAAGGGCTCCGGCCGAGAGGAGGACATTGGCGACCAGCCCCCCGCCTCCGAAACCGAGGAGCTTCATCAACGGATAGGCGAGTAGCGGATGGAGGATGCGCCGCAAGGTGACGCTGAACTCCCACTGCTCCCGGGGAGCGCCGTCGAGCATCAGGAACGCCGCTTTGGAGTGAAAGTGATCGATGTTCAGCAGATACTTACAGGGCTCCCAGACGAGGGGGTGCTCCAAGGTAGCCCCCAAAGGAGCCAGCGTCCCCGTGTTGACCCAGATCCCCAGGGTCAAGAGAAGGCAGGCGCCGGCGAGGTGGAGGAGGTCCCGCCGTCCGCTCATGCTCCCGCGAGCCGCTCCAGCAGGACGTAGCGCCGCTGCATCTCCGGCGAGACCTCCTCGCGCAGGAGGCGGAACGGGCGCCCGGCGAGGAGGCGCTGGACATCCTCGCTGGAGTACCGGAACGTGGCCGAGGGCCAGGTCTTCGAGAGCGCGTGGTCGGGCGTGAAGACCACCGCCTGCTCGACATCTGGGTTCGGCCAGTAGAAGTCGGCGTAGAGCCATCCTCCGGGCTTGAGGAACAGCTCCAGGAACTCCAGGTTCCAGCGGGCGAGCTCGAGGTTCTGGTGGATCCAAAAGTAGCGGCTGATCACCGTGTCGATGGTGCCGAAGAAGGGGGCGAGCCCCTTGCGGTCGGCCACGTGGACGTAAGCGCAGTTCGGTGGCGAGACCAGGCGGGCGATCTTCAGCGCCAGGGTGCTGTAGTCGGTCCCCAGGTAGGCGTCGGCGTAGCGGGCGATCAGCTTGCCGAGGTTGCCGCATCCGCATCCCATCTCCATCACCCGCCGGCCTTCGAGGGCGTCGCGGTCGCAGTAGAGGGCGATGGGCCAGCCGTGGCCGAGGCGGAGCTTCAGCAGTTCCCTGGGCGAATCGGGCAGCGGGGGCTTGTCCGGCCAAGCGGTGTACGGCGTGAGCTGGTACTCCCATTCCGTCCGCAAGTAGGCGAGCCACTCGTCGTTCCAGCGCTGGACCCCCTGCTCGGTGCACTGGAGCGGCGGCGAGGCCTCGCTCCGAGGATCGGCGCGAAAGGCGCGCAGGAGTCGGCTCGGAAACTTCATGACGGCCTCGAAAGCGGGAGGATGGTAGCACAGCCTCTGCGGTACAATATTGGGCCGCGCCATGCCCCGGATCACCAAGCTGCTCCTCCTGGCCCTGGGGCTGGTCCTGTGGCGGGCGTTCTTCCCGGGTATCCTGACCTACGACTCCGTCACCCAGTTCCGGCAGGCGTGGGAGGGGCGCTTCTACGACTGGCACCCGCCGCTGATGGCCGTGACCCTGCACCTGTTCCTGAAGGCCGGGCGGAACATCGGGGCGCTGGTGCTCGCCCAGTGCTTGGCCGGACTGTTTGGAGTGCGCGCCCTCGCGATCACTTGGCTCCGCGTCTTCTTCGGTCCGCAAGCCTCTCTCCGCTGGGCCGACGGGATCGCGGCCCTGGTGGTGCTCGTCCTGCTCCTGCCGGTCTCGCCGCTGCCGTTCTATCTGGTGACGTTCTGGAAGGATTCCTGGTGCGCCGTGATCCTGGTCTGGATGTGCGCCGTCTCGCTCCAACTCGCGAGCGAGCCTCCAGCCGGAGGGCGGACCCGGTTACGGATCGTCCTTCTGCTGATCCTGTCGGCTGCCTTCGGGCTGGTCCGCCACAATGCGGTCGTCACTCTGCCGCTTGCCGGCCTGGTGCTCTGGACCGCGACCCGGCGAGTCTCGCGGAGCGTGGCTCTGGGGCTGCTGACCCTCGCGCCCCTTGTGGCTCTAGCCGCCTCCGAGGCGGTGCTCTATCGGGTTTTCGACATCCAGAGGTCGCACCTGGAGTTGCACATGATGGCCTTCGATCTCGTCGGAGTCTGTGCCCTGGACGAGGAAGCCTGCGAGGCTCTCCCTTACACCCGCAGCTTCGTCCGCGTCCCGAACCTCCGAGAGAGGTACATACCGGGGAACATCGCGCTGACGTTCTGGACTGAGCCGCAGGTTTTCGACCCTTCCGCACTGTGGAACGCGGGGAGTCTCCAGAACGAGTACGTCCGGGCGGCTTGGGAGTTCCCCGACCTCCTGGCGCGGGTGAAGGTCGAAGCTTTCGTTCGTCTCCTGGGCCTCGACGGGCCCCACGGCCTGATCTACACAGGGGTCGAGAAGAACGAGTACACCCTCCGGCAGGACCCGCGCCTCGAGCCTCTACGCGACCGGTGGGCTGCGGTAACACGAGCGGCCGGAGACAGCCCCTCCCTGCGTCTGATCTCGGGCGTCCACTTGGTCTGGATCGCCGTCAACGCCGTCTGGATCGCGGCCTTGCTCTCCTCGCCCGGCCGGCGTCCCCTGGTTCTGGTGCTGCTCCTGCCGCTGGCGTTTTACTTCTCCTACCTGCTCGCGGCCCCGGCG
>DASWME010000270.1:0-14038 GCA_036399915.1 Thermoanaerobaculia bacterium | reverse complement strand
ACCTCCACCTCTCCGTCCTCTCGGGCGAGTCGCACCTCGACAACCTGATCACCCACCCGCGGGTGCAGAAACCGGGGCTCGCCTTCGCCGGCTATTACGCCTACATCAAGCCCGGCCGCGTCCAGATCATCGGCGAGAGCGAGACGGAGTACCTGAAGACCCTAGGCGAGGAGGAGCGGCACGAGCGGCTCGACCGCATCACCAGCCTGCCCGTGCCGGTGTTCGTCATCACCAAGGGCCTTGAGCCCCTGCCGGGCTTCCTTTCCCTTTGCCAGAAACGCGAGTTGCCCGTGCTCTCCTCGCCCGCCCTCTCCTCGACCGTCATCAAGGGGGTCAGCTACTTCCTGGAGGACCACCTGGTCCCCTCGACCTCGCTCCACGGCGTGCTGCTGGAGATCTACGGCCTGGGCGTGCTGCTGATCGGCGAGAGCGGCGTGGGCAAGAGCGAGTCGGCCCTCGACCTCATCACCCGCGGCCACAGCCTGGTGGCGGACGACAAGGTGATGGTCAAGCGCTATCCGAACGGCGAGCTGGTGGGCTACAGCGAGGGACCGCTGCGGCACCATATGGAGTTGCGGGGGATCGGGATCATCAACGTCCAGGACCTCTTTGGCCTCGCCTCCGTGCGCGAGCGGACGACCATCGACCTGGTCGTCGAGCTGGAGCACTGGCAGGACGGCCGCGCCTACGACCGGCTCGGGCTGGACGAGACGCTGTACGACATCCTCGAGACCCCCTGTCCCTACATCCGCATGCCGGTCGCCTTGGGGCGCAACATCAGCATCCTGGTCGAAATCGCAGCGCGCAATCACGTACTGAAGCTTCAGGGACACCACTCCGCCCAGGAGTTCGCGCGCAAACTCGAGGCCCAGCTTGAGCGAAATCGAAAAGGCCCATCCCGCCAAGGCTAAGCTCGTCATTATCACGGGCCTTTCCGGCTCGGGCAAGAGCGTGGTCGCCAAGTGCTTCGAGGACCTCTCCTACTACACGGTCGACAACCTCCCGCTGCCGCTGCTGCGGTCGTTCCTGGACAATCCGCTGGAGCTGGTGCGCGGGAACGACCGGATCGCCGTGGTGACCGACGTGCGCGCTCCGGGCTTCGCCGAGGAATTCCCGCGCCTGTTTGCCGAGATCGACCGCGAGCGGATCGAACCGACGCTGCTGTTCCTGGAGGCGTCCGACGAGGTGCTGGTGCGCAGGTTCTCAGAGACCCGCCGCCCCCATCCTCTCGCCGCCGACCGCCCCGTCATCGAGGGCATCCGTCGGGAGCGGGAGGTGCTGGCCGAGCTGCGAGCCCGGGCGGACAGGGTGCTCAACACCAGCGAATGGTCGATCCACGAGATCCGCAGCCAGGTCTACCGCGAGTTCGCCAGCAGCCCCGGCGAGGAGCCCGGGATGGTCGTCTCGCTGGTAAGCTTCGGCTTCAAGTACGGCATCCCCTACGGCACCGACCTGCTCTTCGACACCCGCTTCCTGCCGAATCCTCACTTCGTGCCGGGCTTGCGGGAGCATACGGGTCAGGACGTGGAAGTGCTGGCCTACCTGGACCGGCAGCCGGACTTCGGGGAACTGGTGGAGCGGCTCTTGGATCTGCTGTTGTACCTTCTGCCGCGTTACCGCCGCGAGAACCGGAGTTATCTCTCAGTGGCCGTCGGGTGCACGGGAGGACGGCACCGGTCCGTGGCCATCTGCGAGCGTCTGAAGGGCCTGCTCGATGAGCGGGGCTGGCCAGCACGCGTCATCCACCGCGACATCGCCCGTTGAGGAATCGGCGGCGCGGGGCGGCGGTTACCACTCTGAGGCTCGTTTTCAGGTGATGATTGGCAAACTGATCTTGACGCACGGCGGACTGGCGCGGGAGCTGTTGCAGGCGGCGAGCGTGATCTCGGGCCGCCTGACGGGATTCGAGGCGCTCTCGCTGGACTGGAGCGACGGCTTCGACGAGGCGCGGGCCAAGGTGGCGGCGGCCCTGGAGCGGCTCGATCAGGGGCAGGGGGTCCTGATCCTCACGGACATGTACGGGGGCACCCCCTGCAACATTGCCATGACCTTCTTCAAGGCGGGACAGGTCGAGGTCCTGACCGGGGTCAACCTGCCGATGGTCCTGCGCCTGGCCTGCCAGAGCGGAGGGGAGGAGAAGGGCGTCTCCGACATGGCCCGGTGGCTCCAGAGCAAGGGGCAGAGCAGCGTCTGCCTGGCAGGGGATCTGGTCCAGAACAGGAGGTGGGAGAATACGAGTGCGGTGCCAGCGGAGCCGAAGCGGCATGATTGAGCGCGAGACGGAGATCGTGAACCGCTTGGGCCTGCATGCGCGGGCGGCGGCGAAGCTGGTCCACACAGCCGGCGGGTTCCAGAGCCGGATCACGTTGTCGAAAGACGGCGAGGAGGTGGACGCCAAGAGCATCCTCGGTCTCCTCCTGCTGGCGGCGGGGCAGGGGAGCCGGGTGATGGTCCGCTGCAACGGCGATGACGAGGAAGCGGCGGTCGAGGCCGTCACCCGCCTCATCGCCAGCCGGTTCGAAGAGGAGAGTTGATGCCTCACGCCGAGATGCAGGTCCTGCAGGGGTTGGGGGTCTCCGACGGCATCGCCATCGGCCGTGCCGTATGCATCGAGACCCGCGGCCCCGACGTCTTCCGCCTCCATGTCTCCGAGGACCAGGTCGAGGACGAGGTGGCCCGCCTGCGCGCGGGGGCCCAGCACGCCCGCAGCGAGCTGCAGCGGCTCCGCGCCCGTGCCGAGGAGGACCTGGGCAACGACCTCGCGGCGATCTTCGACGCCCATGTCCTCCTGCTCTCCGATCCCAAGTTCCTGGGACGGGTCGAAGAGCGGATCCGCACGCATCACGTCAACGCCGAGTGGGCGGTCCACAAGACGGCCGAGGAGCTCGACGACCGTTTCGCCCACATGGACAATACCTACATCAAGGAACGCAGCGAGGACCTGACCGACGTGAGCCGGCACCTGTTGCGCAGCCTCCAGGGCATCGCCCATCACGACCTCTCGGAGATCCCGGACGACATCGTGATCGTGGCGGACGACCTGACGCCGTCGGATGCCATCCGGCTCGGCCGCGAGCGCGTCATCGGCTTCGCCATCGAGAGCGGCGGCCGCACTTCGCATACCACCATCATCGCCCGCTCGCTCAACATCCCCGCGGTGGCCGGCCTCGTGGGTGTCATGGGCTTGCTGCGGGACGAGGCTCCGATCATCGTGGACGGGGAGACCGGCACGGTCATCCTCCATCCGACCGAGGAGGTCGAGGCCCGGTACCGGGCACGCAAGGAGGAGCTGGAGCGGCACGATCGCGACCTGCTGGCCACCCGCGAGCTGCCGGGGGTGACCCGCGACGGGGTCGAGGTCTGCCTGATGGCCAACATCGACCTGCCGGAGGAGGTGGAGGAGGTCGCCGTCTTCGGCGCGGACGGCGTCGGCCTCTACCGAAGCGAGTTCCTCTATATCGAGAAAAGCCCGCACATGCCGACCGAGGAGGAACACCTCCAGATCTATCGCCGCCTGGCCGAGCTGGCGGCCCCTCATCCGGCCATCATCCGGACCTACGATCTGGGGGGACGCAAGCTCGCCCGCGAGATGATGGCGACCGAGGAGGAGAATCCCGTCCTCGGACTGCGCGGCATCCGGCTGACCCTGGCGCGCCCCGAGGTCTTCCGCAGCCAGATCCGGGCGCTCTTCCGCGCCGCACTCTACGGCGACCTCTGGATCATGCTGCCGCTGGTGAGCACAGTCGAGGAGGTGCGGAGGTTCCGCGAGTTCACGGCCGAGGTGATGGCGGAGATGGAGAGGGAGGGGGTGCCGTTCCGGCGGGACGTGCGGCTCGGCGTGATGATCGAGGTGCCGGCGGCGGCCTTGATCGCCGACATCCTGGCCCGCGAGGCCGACTTCTTCTCGATCGGCACCAACGACCTGATCCAGTACTCGATGGCGGTCGATCGCAACAACGAGCACGTCGCGAGCCTGTACCAGCCCCTTCATCCCGCGATTCTGCGCATGCTACGCTTCGTGGTCGACAGCGCCAGAGCGGCGGGAATCGAGGTCAGCCTCTGCGGCGAGATGGCCGCGGATCCGCGGTACGCCCTGCTGCTGGTGGGCTTGGGGCTGCGCCGGCTGTCGATGAGCCCGCGCCAGGTCCCCGAGATCAAGACCTGGATCCGGGAAGCGAGCGTCGCCGAGCTGGCCGACCTCGCTGCCCGCTGCATGGAGCACAGCACCGCCGCCGAGGTCCAGCAGCACCTGGACAGCTTCTTCGAGTGCCTGCTCCCCTCCGAGGCGAGCGCCTCCGGGGCATAGCTCCGATTTTCTCGAGAGGATTTCTTCGATGCATTTTCCCATTCGCCGAGTGGACAAGCCCTGGGGGTACGAGCTGATCTTCGCCCACACCGACCGGTACGTGGGCAAGATCCTGCACGTCAACGCCGGCGAGGCACTGTCGCTGCAGTATCATGAGATCAAGGACGAGACGTTGTACCTCACACAGGGCGAGATCGAGCTGGTGGTGGAGGAAGACGGTTCGCTGGTGAGCCGGACCCTCCGCGGCGGCGATTCATACCGCATCACGCCCGGGACGCGGCACCGGATGGTCGCGGGCGAGAACGGCTGCGACATCATCGAGGTCTCCACGCCGGAGCTCGAGGATGTCGTGAGGCTGGAGGACCGCTATGGGCGGGTCTAGAACCTTCCTGCTGACCGCCCTGATCGCGCTAGGGATGTCCGGGTGCCGCGGGACGGCCCCCCAGCCGGTCACCCAGGACGCGGCTCCGCCCGCCAAAACGGCCCCTGCCCCTCCGGCTCCCGAGTCACCGAATTCACCTCCGGGGAAACCGCCGGCCAGGGACGACGCGGCGGTGGTCGTAGATCGGGGAGCCGAGGACGGCGGGCCGGTCACCCTGGCCGACGCCGCGAAGGCCGAAAAGGAGCGGCGCGCCCGCGCCGGCCAGCCGATCGCCGTGGTCACCGACAAGACCCTCCCCAAGTACGCCCGCAAGGGGCAGATCACCGTCGCGGATCCCAAGGAGCAGGAGAAGAAGGCCGGGGCCACAGCGCCCACTGGAGCTCCGGGCGAGCCCGTACGCGACGAGCCGTACTGGCGCGGCCGGGCGCTCGACATCCGCCTGCGGTGGCGGCAGGCTGCCGACGACGTCAAAGAGCTGGAGCAGAGGTCTACCGAGCTGCGCCAGCGGTTCTACGGCGAGGACGACCTCTTCATCCGGGACAACCAGATCAAGCCAGAGTGGGACCGGGTGCTGGACCGTCTCCGCCAGGCCCGCCTCGACGCGGATGCCGCCAGGCAGGAGCTGGTGCAGCTCCTGGAGGAGGGCAGGAGCGCTGGAGCCCTGCCGGGCTGGCTGCGGGAGGGGGAGGACCAGGAGCCCGAAGAGGAATCCAAGGAGAAGGAGACGGCAACACCGGCCCAATCGATCGAGCCGCCAGTGCTGGAGCCGCCGGCCGGCGATTCCCCAGGAGGCTGGCGATGACGCGCCCCCGCCGTTTCTTCATCGAGACCTGGGGCTGCCAGATGAACGAGCTGGACAGCCAGCGCATGGCCGGCCAGCTCATGCAGCAGGGGATCCTCCCCACCCGCCAGCCCGCGGAGGCGGACATCATCCTGCTCAACTCCTGCAGCGTGCGGGAGAAGGCCGAGCAGAAGGTGTACTCGCGCCTGGGGGAGTACCGGCTGCTCAAGAGGGGGCGCGGCGACCTCCTGATCGGGCTTTGCGGCTGCGTGGCCCAGCAGGAGGGGGAACGTGCCCTGGAGCGGGTGCCGGATCTCGACTTCGTGCTCGGTCCCGCCCGGGTGGGGGAGCTCCAGGAGGTGGTGGCCCGACGCCGTGCCGGCGAACGGGTGGTGGCGACCGGCTTTCCGGAGAACCGCCAGTACGACATCGACGCGGTCTCGCGGCACGGCGAGTACAAGGGGATGGTGACCATCATCGAAGGGTGCAACAAGAACTGCACCTTCTGCATCGTCCCCCAGACCCGGGGGCCCGAGCGGAGCCGGCCGATGGCGGAGGTCCTCCGGGAGGTCCAGCACCTCCTGGACTACGGCTTCCAGGAGATCGAGCTGCTCGGGCAGACTGTGAACCACTGGCGCGAGCCGGACGGCGGATGGGACTTCGCGGATCTGCTGGACCGCGTCGCCCGCCTTTCCGGTGTCCAGCGCCTGCGCTTCGTCACCTCCTATCCGCGGGACTTCACGCCGCGCATGGTGGAGCAGGTAGGACGGCACGCGAACATCTGCCCCTACCTCCACCTGCCGGTGCAGTCCGGCTCCGACGCCGTGCTGCGACGCATGGGGCGCGGGTACACGCGGAGCGAGTACCTCGATCTGGTGGCCCAGCTCCGCCGGGCGCGTCCAGATCTCGCGCTTTCAACCGACCTGATCGTGGGATTCCCGGGCGAGACCGAGGATGACTTCCAGCAGACCCTCGACCTGGTGCGCGAGGTCCGCTTCGCGGTGGTGTATGCCTTCAAGTACTCGCCGCGGCCGGGCACCGCGGCCCCGCGCCTCGACGGCGCGCTCGATCCCGAAATCGCCTCCGAGCGCCTGCAGCGGCTCTTCGATCTCCAGGAGGGAATCCAGCGCCAGATCAACGGGAGTCTGATAGGCAAGGAGTTCGAGGTGATCGTGACGGGGTGGGGCAAGCAGCCTGGGACCCAGACGGGACGCACGCCGTGTCACCGGGTCGTCCACTTCGAGATTGGCGCCGGGCCTGTCCCCCTGGGGAGCGTCACGCGCGTCCAGGTCGAGTCCGCCTTTCCCCACAGCCTCTTGGGCCGGCGCGTCGACGCTCCTGCCTTCGTCTCTGCGAACTGAGCCGCAGGAGTGCGGTGGCCGATTTTCGCCTTGACCTGGGCCTGCCGGCACGCCCAGAATACGGCATGAGCAACCCAAACGAAGAACTCCAGGTTGAGATCAAAGGACTGATGTTGGACCCCTCGTCCAATGTGCCGATCGTGATCCTCCGGGATATCCGGAGCCAACTGTTCCTGCCGATCTGGATCGGCGTCTTCGAGGCCAATGCCATCGCCCTTCGTCTGGAGGGGGTGGAGCCGCCAAGACCCATGACCCACGACCTGCTGCGTTCCATGCTGGAGCAACTCGGAGGGAGGGTTGAGAAGATCGTGATCTCCGATCTTCGGGAGAGCACCTTCTTCGCCTTGATCCACGTGCGGAATCATGAGCGCTCGCTCGCTATCGACGCCCGTCCGAGCGACGCCATCGCCCTGGCCCTGCGGACCGATTCCCCCATCTACGTCTTGCGGTCCGTGCTCGACAAAGCACAGGCCGTCGACCTCGCCACGGATGCCAGCGACGAGGAAAAGCTCAAGAAGTGGCTGGAGGAGATCAGCCCGGACGAGCTGGGCAAGTGGATGATGTGAAGTCGTCTAACTTCCGATTTCCCAGAGATTTACCCGTGATGTCGGCGCGCCGACATCACGGCTCCGGCTCCCTTGACCTCGTCTGGTCCTTTTCTTAGACTGGCGCGCCACCTATGATCATCGCCATTGCCAACCAGAAGGGTGGAGTCGGCAAGACCACGACCGCGATCAATCTCGCCGCAGCCCTCGCCAGCAAGGGGAGGAAGACGCTGCTGGTGGACCTGGACCCCCAGGCCAACAGCTCCATGTCCTTTCTCGACATCCACGGTCTGACGACCTCGATGTACGACGCCCTGACGACGGAGAACGGGGTCCACCTCCCGGACATCATCAGGCCGGCGGAGAGGCTCGAGCACCTCTTCGTCGCTCCCTCGACGATCGCTCTGGCGAAGATCGAGGCGAAGCTCATCGGCGAGCTGGACAGCCACTACCGGCTCAAGGACGAGCTGCAGCGGGTTCAGGACGACTACGATTACATCGTCATCGACACCCCGCCGACCCTGGGCATCATTACGGTGAACGCCTTGGTGGCCGCGACGCACGTGCTGATCCCCATCCAGGCGAGCTACTTCGCTCTGGAAGGGACGGATGACCTGCTCGAGACCATCGACAAGATCAAGGTGAGGGCCAACCCTCAGCTCCAGCTCCTGGGGGCCCTTATCACCATGTATGACAAGCGGACCCTGTTGGCCAAGGACATCTACGAGCAGATCCAGCGGGTCTTCGGCGTCAAGGTCTTCGAAACGGTGATCACCAAGAGCGTCCGCCTGGAGGAGAGCCCGGCCTACCGGGAGTCGATCTTCACCTTTGCGCCGAGGTCGACCGGCGCCTATGAGTACTACCGCCTTTCCGAGGAGGTGCTGAGCCGTGTCTGAACCTGCCCGCAAGCGCGGTCTCCCCCTGCGCGTGAAGATGCGTCACGACACTCATTTCGTCGAGGAGCTCACCGCGCGTCACGAGGTCCCGGTCGGGAGGATGATCCCTCTGTCGGCCATCGAGCCCGATCCGGGCCAGCCCCGATCTACCATGGGGGACCTGGACGACCTCGTGGTCTCGATCCGTGACAAGGGCGTGCTGGAGCCCATCCTGGTCCGTCTCCGGCCCCAAGAGACCGCAGGAGCGGGCAGCCCGGACGGCGGGTCTTCCGGCGCGGTCTACCGGATCATCTCGGGAGAGCGACGCTACCGGGCGGCTCAGGAGGCGGGGCTCTACGAGGTGCCAGCGATCGAAATGGACGTCTCGGACGAAGAGGCGCTCGAGATCGCCCTGATCGAGAACCTCCAACGCAAGGACCTGACCCCCTTTGAGGAGGCTGAAGGGTACCGGCTCCTGGCCGAGAGCCACGGCTACACCCATGAGGAGATCGCCGAAGCGGTCGGGAAGTCACGCACAGTCATTACCGAGAGCCTGTCCCTGCTGCAGATGCCTCCCAGGGTGCGCGACACCGTCCAGGCGCTGGGGATCACTTCCAAGTCGCTGCTGCTGGAGGTGCTCAAGGCCGGCAGCGAGGCCGAGATGATCGAGCTCCTTGAAGAGGTGGCCCGCCGTGGTCTCAACCGCGACGACCTGCGCCAGCGCCTGCGGCGCGACAAGGGAGGGAAGTCCGGCCGCCGCAAGCCGTACATCTTCCGCTTCAAGTCGTCCGACCGGACCTTCAGCCTGTCGCTGGCGTTCCGCCAGAGCGAGGTCGACAAGGACGACCTCATCCGTGCCTTGGAGCAGATCCTGACCGATCTACGCCGGGAGGCGTAGCGCCCGCACGCCGTTTCGGGCCCATTCTCCGCGCGCCGAACTGGTCTGATAAGGGAGATTATGTAAACTTCGGGCGTTGGCATCCGGACGGCGAGCGGCGGCGGCAGCGTTCTCAGCCGGCGCTCCACTCCGCGGCCAGGTCTTCATCTTCTTCAAGGCGCAGTCTGGCGAGCGCGCTCCCTTCCGGCAGGCGCGTCGCGAGCTGCTCGTGGATCCACCGGACGAGGTTCTCGCTGGACGGGACGGAGCGCCCCTCTCCGAACTCCGGCAGCGCAGCGTTGAGGTGCTGATGGTCCAGCCGCTCGATCACATGCTCGTGGATCAGCGCGTCGAGCCGGCCGAGGTCGACCACAAACCCGGTGACTGGATCGACCTCCCCCAGGACCGTCACGTACAGGCGGTAGTTGTGTCCGTGGCCCGGCAGGTTCGCACATTTGCCGAAGCGGCGGCGGTTCTCCGCCTCGTCCCACTCCGGGCGGCGGTACAGGTGGCTGGCACTGAATCGGTAGCGGCGCTCGAGAGCGATCTTCATCTCATCCCAATATAATGCCGCCCGTGCGGAGTCGACTGAATCGCTACCTCCTGACGGAGATCCTCGGGCCGCTCGCGCTGGGGTTCCTAGTCTATACCTTCATCCTGCTCATCCGGTTCCTGTTCCAGTCGGCGGAGATGATCATCCGCCGCGGGCTCCCGGTCTCGATCGTCGGCAAGCTGCTCATGCTGACGCTGCCGAACATCGTCGTCCTGACCCTGCCGATGTCGCTGCTGTTCGGCACGCTGATCGCCGTGGGACGGCTCTCGTCCGACAGCGAGCTGATCGCCATGCGGGCCTGTGGCGTGAGCCTGCTCACCCTCTACCGGCCCATCCTGCTGCTCTCGGGCGCCCTGACGGTCCTCAACACCCTGCTGATGGTGTATGTCCTGCCGTGGGGAAACCACTCCCTCCAGATGCTGCGGCTCGAGATCACGACCCAGACGGTCTCGCAGCAGGTCGAGCCGCGGGTCTTCTACGAGGAGTGGGAGGGCAAGGTGGTCTACGTCTTCGAGGTGCCGCCTGGCAGCAGGCGGTGGAAGGGGGTCTTCCTCGCCGAAGCCGTCCCGGCCACTGAGAACAACCAGATCACCATCGCCGACTGGGGCGAGATCCTGGTCGATCAGGCCGGCGAGAGGGTCGTCCTCCGCCTCTACAACGCGAGCCGGCACAAGGTGGACCTCAACTCCCCCGACCGTTACGAGGTCAGCCGGCACAAGCGCCTCGACCTCGTCCTGGAAGACCAGTTCACCACCGAGCAGAAGGCGAAGATCTCGACCTCCAAAGGTATCCGCGAGCTGACGCTTGAGGAGCTGAGGGACCTGCTGGCCGAGCCGTCGGCCACCCCCGAGCAGCGGAACCTCGCCCGGGTCGAGATCCACAAGAAGTTCTCCATCCCGGTAGCCTGCATGGTCTTCGGCCTTTTTGCCCTGCCGCTCGGGATCAACAACCGCCGGGGCGGCAAGGCTTCGGGCTTCGCGCTCTCGATCGGCGTCCTGGTGCTCTATTACGTCCTGCTGAACAACGGCGAGGAAGCCGCCCGCTACGGCAGGATTCCGCCGTGGCTGGCCATGTGGTCACCGAACATCCTGCTGGCGGCCGCCGGCATCTTCCTCCTCATCCGCCGCAACCGGGACAAGAGCCTCCTGCTGACGCGGATCGACCGCTGGGTCCGGGAGGACGTCTGGGGCGGGCTCTTGTTCCTGAACCGGCTCCGGCGGGTCAAGCAGCGGGAGCATCGGCAGCGGCGCGAGGCCGCGAAGCGACCGCAGCGCAAGGCGCTCCCGCGGGTGGTGCTGCTCCTCCCCCGCCCGCGGATCGTCTTCCCCAACCTCCTCGACCGCTACGTGGTGAGGCTCTTCTCCTGGGTCTTCCTCATGGTCGTGCTCTCCGGGGTCTCGCTGTTCATCATCTTCGACCTCAGCGAAAACATCGACGAGATCCTGAAGAACAGGGTGGGAACCGGACTGGTGCTGAATTACTACAAGTACCTGTCCTTGCAGATGTTCTACGACATCGCCCCGATCGTCGTCCTGGTGACCACGCTGATGACCTTCAGCCTGCTCGCCCGGACGAACGAGATCACCGCCTGCAAGGCTCTCGGCATGAGCCTCTACCGGCTGTCGCTGCCGGCCTTGGCCGCGGCGTTGCTCGTCACGTTCTTCTGCGGGTACCTGGAGTCGTCCGTGCTGCCGGCTTCGAACGAGAAGGTGGCGAAGCTCAAGGATCGCATCCACGGCCGTGAGACGGCCCGCACCTATCGGCGCGCCGACCGGCAGTGGCTGTTCGGGCAGCGCCGTTACATCTACAACTACATCCATTACGACCCCCAGCAGCCGAGCCTGCAGCGCCTGCAGGTGTTCGACTTCGACGACCGGCACCGGCTCGTGCGCCGGCTCTACACGGAGAGCGCCCGCTACGTCGGCGGCGATGCCTGGGTGTTCACCAACGGCTGGGCGCGCTCGTTCGACGGCGTGAGCGTGACCGGCTACACGCGGTTCAAGGAGCCCAAGATCGTCCGCTATCCGGAGACCCCGGACTACTTCGACTCGGAGATCCGGCCGCCGGAGCAGATGCGCTACGGCGAGTTGAAAGACTATATCCGGGAACTTAAGGAAAGCGGTCAGGCCGTCCCCGAGCTGCAGGTCGAGCTGGCGAACAAGATCGCGCTGCCGGTGACGTCCCTGATCATGGCCCTGGTCGCCCTCCCCTTCGCCTTCCGTCTGGGACGTCAGGGGGCGCTCTACGGGATCGGGATCTCGATCGTCCTGGGAATCATCTTCATGGGGCTCTTCGCCTTTTTCTCCAAGCTCGGTGAGGCGGGAGCGCTCCCTCCCGCCGTGGCGGTCTGGACCCCGGGCGCCGTCTTCGCGCTCCTTTCGAGCTATCTCTTCCTGGGGGTGCGGACCTGAGGTCAGAACCGGCTGAGGTCGCGTCCGAACAGCCGGGCCTTCACCCAGTCGAAGAGGACCTTGGCCTTGTTGGCGAGGCTGACCAGCTTGGTCAGGTAGACCGAGCGCCAGAAGAGCCAGGCCCCGCGGCCGCTCCACTTCACCTGGGGAAGGTCGGCCAGCGCCTCTCCCCCGCCGATGTAGGCGAGCATTCCGGAAGCCTTGAAGCGAAAGGGCTCGATGGGCTTGCCCGCGCGCTGCCGGTCGAGGGTCCGGGCCAAGTACTTTCCCTGCTGCTGGGCCACCTGAGCCGTGGCCGGCAAGGGGGGCTCGCCCACCGCGGCGCAGTCTCCCAGGGCGTACACGTCCGGCCGGGACGGAAGGCGCAGGAAGGGGTCCACGATCAGGCGTCCTCGGGGGCTCAAGGGTGCGCCCAGGGAGCCGACGAACGGCACAGGGGCGTTGCCGCCCGCCCATAGGACCAAGCCGCAGGGAAGGATCTCTCCTCCCGCGAGGAGGATCCGCTCCTTCTCCACCGCCTGCACCTTCGCCGAGGTGCGGACCTCGATCCCCTCGCGCCCGAAATGCTGGAGGGTGTATTCGGCGAGCGCCTCGTCGAAGCTGGTGAGGAGGCGCCCGAGGGCTTCCACGAGGACCACCCGGGCATGGGGGACAAGCTCGGGATGGCTCTCCGCCAGCTCCTCGTGGATCAGGTCGTGGATCTCGGCCGCGGCCTCGACGCCGGTCGGGCCGCCGCCACAGACGATGAAGGTCAGCCGCTGCCGGATCTGCTCCTCGGCGAGGCCCGGGATCTCCGCGCGGGCGAACTGCTCCAGGATTCCCCGCCGCACGGCCCGTGCGTTCTCGACGCTCGCGAGCTTGAGGGCATGCTCCGCCACTCCGGGAATTCCGTAGTCCGCGACGGCCGATCCCACGGCGATCACCAGGACGTCGTACGGTACGCTGAACCGCTCACCGCTCACCGCGCCCACGCAGGAGACCTTGCGCTCCCGCCAGTCGACCGCCTCCGCGAAGCCCTCAACCAGCCGCACCTCGCGCAGCCGGCGCCGGACCGGCTCGAGAATGCTCCGGAATTCGACGGTGCCGGTGACCGCGGACGGCAGGAGGGGGGTGAAGAGGAAGTAATTGCGCGGACTGATGAGGGTGATGTTCCAGTGGTCCCGGCGCAGGTTGTAGAGCAGCGAATAGCCGCCGAAGCCGCAGCCCAGGACGACGAGCCGGAGGTTCTCAGACGTCGCCTTCAAGGGTGCTCGAAACGCAGCTCGGGGTTCTTGCACGCCCGCTCAAGATAAGAACGGAGCTCCGCGAGCAGCTCCGCGTTCACCCGCTCCATGGCGACCGCCCGCTGAAACGTGATCAGGGCGGCGACCGCCTCTTGGTGGAGGTCGCGCGAGTGGAAGATCGGAAGCATCTCGGCGGAGAGGCGGCGCATCTCGGCGGCGCGCCTCTGGCCGGCATAGAGGCCGGCAAGGTCGAGGGAAACCGCGGCCGCGCTGAACCCGGCGCCCAGGTCGATGAAGCCCTGACGGGCCTCGATCAGCATCGCCTCCCCCTCCCCCGGGAATCCCAGGGCGAGAGAGATCGTGCCCTCGAGCCAACGCAGGTGGAGGTTCAACAGCTCGCCGCCGTGCTGAAGGAACTCGGGTCGCGAGGCCTTGAGGAGGAAACGGGCTTCCCGATGGCGTCCGCTCTCGTGCAGGTAGAGCATGAGGCTGTGACGGGCTGCGAGATGGAAATGTCTCTCGCGGACGGGATCGAGCAATCCCAATCCCCTGCGCAGCCAGCGGACCGCCAGCTCGAATTCGTTGGCGCTGCCGTGCACCCTCCCCTTCTGGACGAAGGCGCGTCCGACGAGGTGGAAGTCCCGGTATTGCCGGTAGATTGCGATGACGTCGTCGAGCAGCCGGTGCGCTTCGGCTGGACGGCGCTGGTCCCGCCGCAACGCCG
>DASWME010000269.1:0-1686 GCA_036399915.1 Thermoanaerobaculia bacterium | reverse complement strand
AGCCTTTGCGTGTGGTCGTCCGGACTTCGATCCCATCTGCAAGTTCCCATACCTCCGCGGTGCCATGGAAGGTTTTCCGCTGCTCGGGCGCGAGGTCCCGGCTCACCCGCGCGATCTCCTCGGCGGCCCGGCCGCGCTCGGCCGCGGCTTCGGCCTTGCGGCCGTCGCGCTCGAGGGCCCACGCCAGCAGCAGGTGCAGACGGTAGGCCCCGAAGTAGCCGCCGCAGGTGGCCACCTGCTCGAGGCCCACCCGCGCCGCCTTCTGCGCGCGCTTGGGATCACCCGCGGCGAGCGCCGCCCGCGTCACGATCTCGGCGGCGCGCAGCCGCAGCCGGGCATGGCCGAGCGCCTCGGCCTCGGCGCGGAGCCGCTCCAGCTCGGCGAGCGCCGCCCGCGTGGGGCCGGAGGCGAGAGCCTCCTCGGCGGCCGAGAGCCGGACATCGAGCAGCGCGACGATGCTGTGGCTCTCCTCGGCCTCGGCCACCGCCCGGCGCAACGCCTCGCGCGCCGCGCCGGGCTCGCCGCGCAGCAGATGCCACTCGCCCCGGAGCCGTTCCAGCTCGGCCTGCTGCTCGTGGTTCTTCCCTCCCTCGAGAAGCCCCGCGGCGGCCCGTAGGTGCCGGCTGGCGGCCTGCTCCAGGCCCAGCTCGATCTCGACCTCGGCCTGCGCGAGGGTGAACTCGGCGAGCCCCCGGCGGTCGCCGATCTCGTGCAGCACCGCGAGGGCTTCCGCGTAGGAAGCGAGCGCGGCGGCGGGGCGCCCCTGGTACTGCGCCAGACGGCCGAGGTGGCCGAGCGCGGAGGCGATCGCCTCTTTCATGCCCAGCTCGCGGCTCGTGCGCAAGACGGTGAGGAAGGACTTGACCGACTCGTCCCAATCCCCCTGCGCCAGCTCGAGCAGCCCCAGGTTTTGGGTCGCCAGCACGACGCCGCCCGGATCGCCGCTCTTCCTGGCCAGGTCGAGCCCCTGCCGCCAGTAGACCATGGCGTCGTCGTAGCGCCCCAGCAGGTAGCAGGCGTAGCCGACGTTGGCGAAGCTCTGGGCGAAGGCGAGATCGTTGCCTAGGTCGCGGCGGACGCGCAGGGCCCGCTGGTAGTGGCCGAGGGCGTCCTCATAGTCGCCGCGCTCCTCGTCCAGCGCGCCGAAATCGTCGTAGAGGTCGCCGATGCCCGGCCCGTCGCCCAGGCGTTCGAGGATCGCCAAAGCCTCCGCGAGCTGTCGTTCGGCCGCCGCGTACTCGCCGCGGACCATGTGGATGTTCGCCAGGTTGGGCAGGGTCTTGGCGTAGCCGCGCTCGTCGCCGATGCGCCGCTGGACGGCCGCCGCCTGCTCGTAGTTCTCCGCCGCCCGCTCCAACTCCCCGAGGTTGCGGTAGGCCACGCCGAAAGCGTTGAGCACTTCGGCCCGCCCTTCCTCGCTACCAAGCCGGTTCTGCACCACCAGGGCGTGCACCAGGTAGTCGTCGATCGCCCGGCGGGCGTTGCCGGCGAGGATCGAGTACTTGGCGAGCAGGAACCAGGCGCGCGGATGGTGGGGCGCGACCCGCACCACGCCCTTGAGAGTGGCCATGGCGCGATCGAGGCTTCCCTGCTCGCCGTAGGCTTCCGCCAGCTCCACCCGGGCCTCGGCGTCGTCGGGATAGCGCTCGACGAGCCGGGCGAGGATCTCCTGGGCCTTCTCGGGAC
>DASWME010000268.1:0-3055 GCA_036399915.1 Thermoanaerobaculia bacterium | reverse complement strand
CTCGCCCAGCACGGCCGCCCGCAGCTCCACGAGGTCGTCCGGCCCCGGCACCGCCACCAGCAGCCGGCCGCCCGGGGCCAGGACCCGCCGCATCTGCGCGGGATTCAACCGGGCGTCGATGGAGAGGACCAGATCGAAGGACTCCGGGGCGTAGGGGAGGAGCCGGTCGGCGTTGGCGACGATCCAGGTGATCCCGGGATACCTCCGGGCCGCAAGCTCGATGGCAGGCGTCGAGAGGTCCACTCCGTGGGCTTCCACCTGCCGCTCCCTGGCGATCCCGCCGAGGTAATAGCCTTCGCCGCACCCCACGTCGAGCACCGCGGCGCCGGAGCGAAGTCCGAGGACTCCGATCTCGTCGAGCAGCGCCCGCAGTAGGGGTCCGCCGTACCCGGCTTCGAGGAACCGGCGCCGGGCTTCCACCGCCTGCCGCGGATCGCCGGGACGTTGCGAGCGCCGGTCCTGCGGCTGGAGCAGGTTGCAGTACCCGCTGCGGGCCACATCGAACGAATGCCCCTGGGGACAGGCCAGGGCCGGGCTCCGCCGCTCCAGCGGAGCGCCGCAGTTCCGGACGGGGCAGATCAGGGTGACCAGGGGCGACCTCGGAGATCTCGAGGGGGGGTCCTGGATTCCCGCCTCGCCTGCGTCAGCAGCTCCCGCCCCCTCTCCCGCTTCGGGAAGGCCCGCACCGCCTTCTCCAGCAGGGGGATCGCCGCGCCGGGCCGGCCTTCCTGCAGATACAGGTCGGCGCGCTCCACCAGGGCGTCGTGGCTCTCCCCGCCGGCGGCGAACAGGGCGTCGAGCCTGCGGGCCGCGCCGGCCCGGTCCCCTTCCTTGATCTGGAAACGGGCGAGGTGCAGCGCGGCCGCGGCGTAGGCGGGCGAACGGCGGAGGGTCTCCTCGAACGCCGCCTTCGCGCCGGCGACGTCCCCTCGCCGTTCGAGCAGGATCCCCAGGTTCGCCAGGGATGGGACGCTCCCCGGGTTCAGCCGCAGGGCCTCCCGGTATTCGCGCTCGGCCTCGTCCAGGCGCCCCTCCCGGTAGAGCGCCATGCCGAGGTTGTTGTGCGCGATCTCCGAGCGCGGAGTGACCCGCACCGCGGCCTGGAAGAGGGAGAGGTCGTCGCAGTAGATCCCGGCGCGGATCCCGGCGGCGGCGCCCGCGGCGGCGAGCCCTCCCAAGGCGGCGGCCAGGATGGTCCGTCGCATGGAAGCGGTCCGTAGCGCCCCGGCGAGCCGGCTCCAGAGCAGGCCGGCCAGCCAGGCCAGGCCCGCCGAGGGGAGATAGAGGTAGCGCTCCGCGAAGTTGGCGCCGCCGATCGAGTTGGCGGCGAGCGCCGGCAGCAGGAACGCCACCACGACCGCGAGAGGCGTCACGCTCTCCCACCGCGCCCGGCCGCTCCAGACGGCGACCGCCAGTCCCAGCAGCGCCAGGGTGATGACGAGCAACCCGGCTAGAGCGTCGGGGGAGAGGAGCGAGGGCGTGGGCACCCAGGCGAGCACCCGGGCGGGGAAGGGAAAGACCAGGAAGACGAGGTAGCGGGCGAGCAGGGCCCCGGCGAAGGCCAGGGCGCCGGCGGGGGAAGAGGTGACGCTATAGTGTCGCGGCGCGAAGCCGCCCAGGGCGTGGACCCGCAGGGCCGCATAGACGGCGAGAACGGCTAGGTAGGGGAGGAGCCGCGCTGCAGCGCGGCGCAGGGCCGCGCCCGCCGGCCCCTCCCGCCGCCACTCCGCAGCCTCGACGGCCCCCAGCACCAGGATCAGCGCCGCACCCGGCTCCTTGGAGAGGCAGGCGAGGAGATAGGCGAGCGGACCAGCCACGGCTGCCCGGCGCCGTAGAGCCGACCCATCTTTATGGGTAAGGTAGGCCAGCAGCGCCATCAGGCTGAACAGCGCCATCAGGAGGTCAGCCTGCCCGCCCACCCAGGCCACGGCCTCGGCGTGGGCGGGATGGACCGCGAAGAGCAGTCCGGCCGCAAGCGCCGCGGCATCCGCCCCCACCAGGCGCCGGGCCCCGAGCGCCACCAGCAGGGAGACGCCCAGGTGCAGCAGGACCGAGGCGGCATGGAACGCCGCCGGCTGCAGACCGAAGACCCGCGCCAGAAGCGAGTAGAAGATCCCGAAGGCCGGGCGATAGTAGTTCGAGGGCCCCGGCCCGCGGTCGTGATAGAACCCCCAGAAGGGACGGGTGAGGAACAGCCGGAAGCCGTCCGGATCGCGCAGCCAGGGGTTGCGCTCGATCTGGATGTGGTCGTCGAAGACGAAATCGAACCCCACCGTCCAACCGTATACGCCGAGGGCGGCGAGCGCGATCAGCGCCGCGCCGAAAGCCGTGCGGCGGTCGAGAGGGCCTGCAGCCGAGGGGCGCATCCTGACAGAGTAGCAGCCAGTGCTATTATCCACCCCCTTTGAGGAGCGAGACGGAGCCGTGAGCCAAGAGACCGCCCCAGCCGGGGTCAAGCTGAGCGTCGTCATCCCGGTCTACAACGAGCGCTTCCTGGTTGGCGAGCTGGTCCGTCGGGTGCTCGCGGTGTCGGCTCCCGAGATCCGCGACCTGGAGGTCCTGCTCGTCGACGATGGGTCGAAAGACGGCAGCACGGAGGTGCTCCGGCAGCTCGCCGCCGAGCATCCGGACCGCGTCCGCCTCCTGGAGCAGGGGATGAACCAGGGCAAGGGGGCTGCCATCCGCCGCGGCATCGCCGAGGCCACCGGCGACCTCATCCTTTTCCAGGACGCCGACCTCGAGTACGACCCTCGGGACTACCCGCGCCTCGTCCGCCCGTTCCTGGAGGACGGCGCCGACGTGGTCTACGGCTCGCGCTTCCTGCCCAGCGAGCGCCGCCGCGTCCTCTACTACCGCCACACCCTCGGCAACCGGATGCTGACCACCATCAGCAACTGGTTCACCGACCTCAACCTGACGGACATGGAGACCTGCTACAAGGTCTTCCGCCGGGAGGTCCTCGACAGCTTCGACATCGAGGAGGACCGCTTCGGCATCGAGCCGGAGATCACCGCCAAGATCGCCCGGGGCGGCTGGCGCATCTACGAGGTCGGCA
>DASWME010000267.1:0-12098 GCA_036399915.1 Thermoanaerobaculia bacterium | reverse complement strand
ATGGTGAGCCTGTCGATCCTCCGCCGCATCGAGGCCCGGGCCGCGACCGGGGTGATCCAGGGCGCCCGGATCAGTCTCCACCCGGAGCTGGCGGACTCCCTCCAGAACCACTACCGCCGCGAGCTCGCCGCCCTCGAGGAGGAGTTCGACATCGAGGTCGAGATCATCGCCGCCGCGGGGCTCCACCGGCCCGAGGAGCGGATCGAGTGGCAGAAGCGCGAGAAGCCCGCGCGCCCTCCGAAGCCGACGCGGCCGGCCCCCGTCACCCTCCAGCCCTGGGACCTGGCTCTCCCCGAGCCCGAGGAGGAAGAAGAGGACGAGGAGCTCGGCGAGGGCGAGGAGGACCACGACGAGGAGCCCGGCGCTGCGGAGGAGAGCGGCCAGAAACGCCGCCGCCGCCGGCGCGGCGGGCGCAAGCGCAAGAAGAAAGCTGCTGGCGGCGAGAACGGTCACGGCGCCAACGGGGGCGAAACGCACGAGGAAGCCGGCCCGGCCGAGGAGGGCTCCCCTCCCACTCCCATGGAGATTCACGCCTCCGAGGATGAGGAGCCGGAACCCTTCGGGGAGGGCGACGACGAGGGACCGGACGAGGAGTTCGAGGAAGGTCCCGAGGTCAGCGAAGGCGGCGAGGGCGGCAACGGCGCCGGCCGCGGACGGCGGCGACGGCGGCGCAGGAGACGGAGGGGGAAGTAGGACGGCCGTCGATAAGACGGCCGTCCCCATCTGCCGTACTCATCTGCTAGCAGGAGCAGGTCGCCTCGCGGAAACTGCAGCTGCAGCTTGCGAAGCACGCCGAGGGGGGATAGCAATCCCCGAACGTGTTGCACTCGCACTGCGTCTCCTGGAAGCACAAGGTGCTCGTGCAGTACTCGCTGCCAGCCGTGGTCCCCCCCGCCGCCCGCTTGAGGTCGGAGCTCCCCAGATGCCGGACCGTTTCCCGGGAGAGGGACAGCTTCTTCAGATTCCGCTTCTTCATTCGGGCTCTCCTTTCGGGTGGACGATTGCGAACAATTCGCAATCACCTCAGTGGATCGACTCCACTTTCTCCAAGATAATACCACCAGGAGAGAAGGAAAATGAATACCCGTGGCGCCTCGTTGGCGGCCGGGAAAGCAGGAAGGAGACAGCCCCTACCCGTAGAAGATCGGGAACCCCCCCGGGTCGGCCTCGTGCATGATCTCGTAGACCGCCTCGAAGACGGACTCCCGGTTGGGCTTGGAGAAGTAGTCGCCGTCCGAGCCGTAGGAGGGGCGGTGCTCCCTGGCCGCGAGCGTCCGCGGCGCCGAGTCCAGCCAGGCGAAGCCCCCCTGTCTCTCAAGCACCTGCTGCATCATGTAGGCCGTGGCCCCGCCGGGCACGTCCTCGTCCACGAAGAGGACGCGGCTGGTCTTCTGGAGCGACTCGACGATGCGGCCGTGGACGTCGAACGGCAGCAGGGTCTGGACGTCGACGACCTCCGCCTCGATCCCCACCTCGGCCAGCTTCTGCGCCGCGTCGAGAGCGATGCGGCAGCAGGCGCCGTAGGTCACCACCGTCACGTCGCTCCCCTCCCGCAGCACCTCCGGCACGCCCAGCGGCACCCGCAGCTCGCCGATGTTGGCCGGGAGCCTCTCCTTCAGCCGGTAGCCGTTCAGCACCTCGACCACCAGCCCCGGATCGTCCCCCGCGAGGAGCGTGTTGTAGAAGCCGGCGGCCTGGGTCATGTTGCGCGGCACGCAGACGTACATCCCCCGCACCAGGTTGAGGATGCCCGCCATGGGCGAGCCGGAGTGCCAGATCCCCTCCAGCCGGTGGCCCCGCGTACGCACGATGACCGGCGCCTTCTGCCGGCCCTTGGTGCGCCAGCGCAGGGTCGCAAGGTCGTCCGAGAGGATCTGCAGGCCGTAGAGGATGTAGTCGAGGTACTGGATCTCGGCGATGGGCCTTAAGCCCCGCAGGGCCATGCCGATCGCCTGGCCCAGGATCGTGGTCTCGCGGATGCCGGTGTCGGTGACCCGCAGCTCGCCGTACCTGGCCTGCAGGCCTGCGAACCCCTGGTTGACGTCGCCGATCTTGCCCACGTCCTCGCCAATGGCGATCACCTGGGGCAGGCGCGCGAGCGCCGCGTCGAAACAGGCGTTGAGCACCTCGAAGCCGTTGACCACGGGAGAGTCGGGCGCGTAGACGGCCGCCACCGGCTCGACCTTCAGCGCCGCCTGCGCCGTGTTGCTGTAGAGGTCGGAGTTGTAGCGGTCCTCGTTGGCCCGCTCCTGCTCCTTCTTCCAGGCCATCAACCGCCGGGCCGCGGGCAGATCCTCCCCCGCCGTGGCCACGAGGGCACCGTGGACGGCGGCCATCACGTCCCGGCGGAGCGTCCCCTGCTGCCTCTCCAGCTCCTGGCGGACCTTCCGGACCTCCTCGCCCGCCGCCGACTCGCGGGCCAGCTCCTCCAGCACCCCCAAGGCCGTCCTCTTCTCCTCCTCGATGGGAGCGCGGAAGTCCTCCCAGGCCCGGCGCTGCGCCTCGCGGACGGTCCTCGCGTCCTCCTCCTCGGCGGCGTCCAGCTCCGCGGCCGTGGCGATGCCCTGCTCGATCATCCACTGCCGCATCTTGCGCAGGGGATCGAACTCGGCCTCCCACTCCAGCCGCTCCCGCGACTTGTAGCGCTCGTGGCTGCCCGAGGTGGAGTGCCCCTGCGGCTGGGTCATCTCCGTGACGTGGACGATGGCGGGCACGTGCTCCCGCCGCACGATCTGCGCGGCAGAGAGATAGGTCTCGCAGAGCCCGGGATAATCCCAGCCCTTGACCGTGTAGAGGTCGTAGCCCTGGGAGCTGCCCGGGGTCCGGCGGAAGCCGGAGAGCACGGCCGAGAGGTCCCCCTTGGTGATCTGGACCTCGTTGGGAACGGAGATGCCGTAGCCGTCGTCCCAGATCGAGAGCAGCATCGGCGACCGGAGGACGCCGACCGCGTTGACCGCCTCCCAGAACATCCCCTCCGCGCAGCTCGCGTTGCCGATGGTGCCGAAGGCCACCTCGTCGCCGTTGCGGGAGAACGGCCCCATCATCCCTCGGAGCTCCGGCAGCTCGCGGTAGAGGCGCGAGGCGTAGGCCAAGCCCACCAGGCGCGGCATCTGCGAGCCGGTCGGCGAGACGTCGGATGCCACGTTGACCGCGTCGACCTGGGGCTTGAAGCTGCCGTCCGGCTGGAGCATGCAGGTCGAGAAGTGCGCGGTCATCGAGCGGCCGGCCGAGCAGGGCTCCCGCTCCACGTCGGGGTCGGCGTAGAGCTGGGCGAAGAACTGCTCCACGGTGAGCAGCCCCAGGGCCATCATCAGCGTCTGGTCGCGGTAGTAGCCGGAGCGGAAGTCCCCGGGCCGGAAAGCGCGGGCCAGGGCCACCTGGGCCACCTCCTTGCCGTCGCCGAAGATGCCGAACTTCGCCTTGCCGGTGAAGACCTCCCGGCGGCCGATCAGGCTCGCCTGCCGGCTCTGGTAGGCGATCCGGTAGTCGCGAAGGATGCTCTCCTTCGTGAACTGCGAGCCGCCGCCCGGCAAGGTCGAAGCGTCCCGGTCCGCGAGGGGAATCGTCATGCGCGGAATGCTAGCACGGGGGGCGGCCTCTGGGCGGGTCTCCAGCCGGAGATCCATAGCGCAATTGCCACCTCTGCCGGCCCGGTGTATAGTGACTGTATGTCACGCAAGCTCACCACCACCGTCCGGTTGGATCCTGAAGACACGGAAGCTCTCGCCAAGGCACGCGAAGACGGATTGTCGGCATCCGACCTCATCCGGAAGGGCCTTCGCGTCGTTGCGTCCCGATATTACCGCAACCGCCGGGCGCCTTCGACGGGCCTCTTCGTGTCTACCGACCTGAAACTGGGTGAAGAGTCAGAGCTGTTCAAGGACCTGAAGCTGTGAGGCTGGGGCTGGTCGCCGACACCGGTGGCCTGCTCCGAGCACTGGCGCGTCTTCCAAATGGCACTCCCGCGTGGCCAGAGTACACTGCAGCTCTCACGCAAGCTTCCGCCGTCATCGTTCCGGCTCTCGTGCTCTCCGAAGTGGATTACTTTTTGCGCCAGGAGCGGCCGGCAATGCGAAAGCTCATCGCAGAGATCCTGGATCCCGGGACGACCTATGAGTTGGAACCGGTCATCCCGACGGATCTCGTCCGTGCGCTGGAGATCGATGCGAAGTTCGCGAACCTAGCTCTCGGGCTGGTCGACGCCACGGTGGCCACGGTGGCAGAACGGCGGAGGCAGTACCGGGTGCTGACCACCGATCGGGCGCACTTTTCCGCCGTTCGCGTCGGCCGGCAAAATCGGCAGGCTCTCACGCTGGTACCGTGAAGACGGGCGGCCCTGGCCGGGTTCCCTCATGGTACGATCTCGCCCCATCCAACCCTCGAGGAGGTCATGACCGACAAGCCCAGACGTACAGCTTTCGGCGCCCTCGCGATCCTGCTCGCCCTCACCCTCGGCTGCGCCAGCGCTCCCTCCTCCAAGGAGGAGATGAACAAAAAGGAAGCGCCCGTCTACGAGGGACCGGCGAGCGGGCCCGAGTCCAGGAAAGCCGGCGAGGCGCCCTACACGTCCACCTACAAGCCCCTGCCCTCCCAGCCCGTCCTCATCACCAACGCCACCGTCCTGACCGCCACCGGCGAGCGGATCGAGCGTGGGTCCGTGCTGATGCGCGACGGCAAGATCGCCGCCGTGGGACCCGCGATCGAGGCGCCGGCCGGCGTCGCCGTCGTGGACGGCGCCGGCAAGTGGGTCACCCCGGGGATCATCGACGCTCACTCCCACCTGGGCGTCTATCCTGCCCCCAGCGTCCAGGCCCACGAGGACGGCAACGAGGCCACCGACCCGGACACGGCCGAGGTGTGGGCCCAGCACTCCGTCTGGCCGCAGGACCCCCAGTTCCCCCTGGCCCTGGCCGGCGGCGTGACCGCCATGCAGATCCTTCCCGGCTCGGCCAACCTGATCGGCGGCCGCAGCGTGACCGTGAAGAACGTGCCGGCCCGCAGCGTGGAAGCCATGAAGTTTCCCGGCGCTCCCTACGGTCTCAAGATGGCCTGCGGCGAGAATCCCAAGCGCGTCTATGGCAACCGGAACCGCGCCCCCTCCACCCGCATGGGCAACGTCGCCGGCTATCGCGAGGCGTGGATCGAGGCCAGCCAGTACCGCCGGAAATGGGCCGAGTACGAGCGCAAGCGCAAGGCCGGCGAGAAAGCCGATCCGCCCGACCGCGACCTGCAGTTGGAGACCCTGGCGGGCGTGCTCGACGGCGACATCCTCATCCAGAACCATTGCTACCGGGCCGACGAGATGCTCACCATGATCGAGATCGCCAAGGAGTTCGGCTACAAGATCGCCGCCTTCCACCACGCCGTCGAGGCCTACAAGATCGCCGACGTGCTCGCCGCCAACGGCATCTGCGCTGACGTGTGGGCCGACTGGTGGGGCTTCAAGATGGAAGCCTTCGACGGCATCCGCGAGAACGCCGCCCTGATCCAGAAGGCCGGCGGCTGCGTCGTCATCCACTCCGACTCCGCCGAGGGCATCCAGCGCCTCAACCAGGAGGCCGCCAAGGCCATGGCCGCCGGCAACCGCATGGGCATGAACCTCCGCGAGGAGGACGTCATCCGCTGGCTCACCCTCAACCCCGCGAAGTCGATCGGGATCGACCAGCAGACCGGCTCGCTCGCGCCGGGCAAGATGGCCGACGTGGTCGTCTGGAGCGGCAACCCGTTCAGCGTCTACAGCCGCGCCGAGAAGGTCTACATCGACGGCGCCCTCGTCTACGACCGCAACGACCCCGCCCATCAACCGGAGATGGATTTCAGCCTCGGCTTCGGCGAGCCCACGCCCGCGGAGGTGCAGCAGCCATGAGAGTCCGGACGAGCTTCCTCTTCCTCCTGGCCGGTCTGGCGTCCGCTTTCCCCGCCGCGGCCGAGACGGTCGTCATCACCGGCGCCACGATCCACACCCTGGGCCCCCAGGGGACGATCCGGAACGGCACCCTGGTGATCGAGAACGGCAAGATCCGCGCCGTCACCGCCGCCGGCCCCATCGTGCCCGTGCCGGCCGGCGCCCGCCGGATCGACGCCCGCGGCAAGGTGGTGACCCCGGGCCTGTTCGACTCCGGCTCCCAGCTCGGCCTCGTCGAGGTCAGCGCCGTCGAGGGCACCCAGGACGCCAGCGTCCAGGACGACCGCATCACCGCCGCCTTCGACGTGGCCGACGCCATCAACCCGCGCTCGGCGCTGATCCCGGTCAACCGCATCGAGGGCCTCACCCGCATCGTCGCGGTGCCGGACCCCGGCAAGAGCCTGATCGCCGGCCAGGGCGCCGTCATGCACCTGGGCGGCACGAAGGATTACCTGGTGCGCCGGCCGGCGGCCATGTTCGCCGTGCTCGGCGAGACCGGGGCCCGCCTCGCCGGCGGCTCGCGGGCCGCGGCCATGCTCCGCCTCCGCGAGGCCCTCCAGGACGCCCGCGACTACGCCGCCAACCGCAAGGCCTTCGAGCAGGGCGACCGCCGCGAGTACGCCCTCTCCCGGCTGGACCTCGAGGCCCTCGGCCCGGTCGTCAAGGGCGAGCTGCCCCTGGTGGTCGCCGTGAGCAGCGCGAGCGACATCGAGTCCGCGCTGCGGCTGGCGAAGGAGCTCAAGCTGAAGCTCATCCTGGCCGGCGCCGCCGAAGGCTGGCGGGTCGCCCGCCAGATCGCCGAAGCCAAGGTGCCGGTGCTCGTCAGCCCGCTCGACAACCTGCCGGGCAGCTTCGCGGCGCTCGGCGCGACGCTCGAGAACCCGGCGCGCCTCTACAAGGCCGGCGTCACGATCGCCTTCATGACCGGCGACGCCCACAACGCCCGCAACATCAAGCAGGCCGCCGGCAACGCCGTGGCCTACGGCATGCCCTGGGACGCCGCCCTCGCCGCCATGACCTCCGTCCCCGCCCGCATCTGGGGGATCGCCGACCGCTACGGCACCCTGGAGCCCGGCAAGGACGCGGACGTGGTGATCTGGAACGGCGATCCGCTCGAGCTGACCACCTTCCCCGACGCCGTCTTCATCCGCGGCGTCGAGATGCCCATGACCAGCCGCCAGACCGAGCTGCGCGACCGCTACAAGGACCTCACCGGTCCCCTGCCGCCGGCGTACAAGAAACCGTAGACGAGTTGCAGGGACCCTGGAAACGGGGTCCCTCCCTTTCACCGCGCTGCTGGCTTAGGCTGTTTCCGTTTAACTCACTTCCTCCATTAACACCTTGACGTAATAGCGGGGATAGAAGTAGAGGTAGTTGGTCAATTCTTCGACCTTGGACTGCGCCTTGGGCAGCCCACCCTCCTGACGTGCGGCACGCACTTCACGAATGTGCAGCTCCAGCATTTGGCCCGATCCACGGTTGATGCAGTCCACCACAAGGGCATGGCCGGAGCGCACGACGATCTCCTCTGCATTCCGAGCATAACCCTCAAGCAGATCGTCTTTCGCCTGTGCCGGGCGGGCATGGAGGGCCACGCACTCGCGAAATGTTTCTGCCAGGCGCATGCCTGCAAAAGCGAAATGGGCAGCCGAGTATAGATGCCCTGCGTGGTTCGACAGGTCCGCTGCATTCAGCGCCGCGTCGACTTCGCCCTCAGCGGACGACAATGCTTCATTGCACAGATTCAGCACCAACTCTCCCAATCCGGCGCTCGCAAAATCTACAACGATCTGCGCAAGCATCTGCTCTGGGTCATGGGCCACCCCGCGACCTTCGATCGACCTACTGGCCAGGCGAAGCACCGTACCGGTGCTGAGCTGTCCGCTGTTCAACTGCTGCAGAGCCAGCTCACACAGCCGCGACTGCACGAAAAACAATGCGGTGAGGCGCGCATCAGCTTCGTAGCGCCATCGCAGGTCGAGCACCCCTGCCGCCCCGGCGCGAACCAGGTCTACGACCGCTTGCGGTTGACCACCGCCTGTAGCCATCACAGCCGGAAGCCGCTCGAGAATGGCTGCATGGATCTGAGAGGTCACAGCCCGGTTGTATCCCGGCTGGCAGGCGTCGCGCGTGCGCTTCAGGGTTTCCGCCAGTGCATGAAGCCGAGCCAGATCATCCCCGCTTGCCTGAATCGTCACGGGCTGTCCATCGCGCTCGCGCATCTGAACCGGCTCACCAGCACCTGCGGCTTGGAGAGTGGCTAGAAAGTGATCCATCTCGCGAACAAGCCGGTCGCTTAGCCGGACGCCTGCATCGCCCATGTCGTCAGGTGGGACGCCCGCTGGTGGCTCACGCTGATAATGATAATGACCACCTTCCGGATCCATATGGATATATCCCTTGAGGGCGTGATACCAGGAGCCCTTGTTTGAAGCTGGCGATGGCACAAGCGATTCCGTCCGAGTCATGACATCTTCAAACACCGAACTGGCGAACTCAGGCGCAACAGCGACCAGGCAGCGTGCCAGGCTGTCACCATACAAATACCAATCGTCAAATCCACTCATGCAGTTCCTCCTGGCTCGTAGACGACTTTAGCAGCAACATGGCGAATCCGTGTAGCCAATTTTGTGGCACGTTGCTCAGGCATCACTTCTGTAAAGCCACCGCGCAGCTCATACTCCACCTGGTCGAACACAACCATGACCTGCGCGCGATCCATTCGCTGGAGCTTGGCCCGCGCCATCTCGGCGTCGCGTTCAGTCTGAGCCGGATCGGAGTGCTCTCTGGCCGACGTGATGGCGCGCACACGCTCGACAACCCACTTACCTAATGCCTTCCCCGTTTCTTTGCCTACTTCGTCTCCGAATCCTTTGACCAACGCCGTGAAGAATGCGCTAAGGCATACTCCAGCCACCACACTGACGGTGACAGGATCCACGAAGTGTCGCTCTCCAGGACCTACAAACCAGTTGATTTCACGTTGTATGTCGGGCGCCAACTCTGCCTGTGCTGCCTGCAATTCTGTTGACATTTACCTCACCTCCACAAAAAAGCTTGCGGAAACCGATCCATAAGAGCTCCTACTGTTGGTGTCCGGTGCAGCGCAGGGTGACGGAATACAATATTGCTCACTGACAATATGCCTATCCATTACACCACCGCGCCCTAGAATATTATACAGCGCGTTCCACCTGCTGGTATAGGAGGGCTTCTCCCGTCACGGGGATGGGGCGCGTCCACGGGTTCGGATGGCACCTACAGAACGCCGTGCCCGCCGGTCCGCTCCAAGCGAGGGTTCGGCGGCGTCTCCTCAGCCTCGATAAACCTCGACTTCAGTAAACTCTGGCTCATTGCGTACAAGACCCTCAATGATTCGAGACAACGGATCCTCCGATGTCAATTTGTTTCTCCCAGTCAGTTTGTCAAGTAATGATCTAAGCTTATGGATTTGAATGTGCCACTCTACGCTGGCGTCTTCCCTCTCCTCCTCAGGAAAGCCAGAAGCTCCAACCAAATAGGAAGAGTCAAAGACCGCTAGTTCTATGTACCAACCCCAATCTTCGGTGGCAGGCTCGTCTGCCTCATACCCTGCATCGTGAAGCCTACCTCGCAGCCAAAGCAGAAGCGACTGCCCAGCAATTGGGTTGATCGGATTTGGGTCCTCCGCGCTGACATCGAATTTCTCAGACCGGAAGGTGATTTCGTGTGCCATCTGGCGCCCACTCGTGAAATCTTGGTGTACTGGCTTCACACCGCCGAACCGCTACTGCTGCTCAGCGGCCAGGAAGCGGAGCTTTCTGGTCCGCTAGAGCAGCCGTGTTCGGCGTTAGCCATCAAAGATATTATTGACCAGCTCACTGAACTTCGTGCAAGAGCAAGAAGACTGGGGAAATCACTCATTGGGCTAGCTGAGGGTAGAAAACGCTAAGGCCATTGATTAGCTTTTGGAAGGAATAAGACATGCGGTCCTCTGACCTCCATTCCGCAAAGTCAACGATGTTGTATCTCTCTATTTGTGCGCGGAGTCTCGCGTCCCACCTACTACTCTTCCAGCTCTGGTCGAGCGCGATAGGGCAGAGGCAATACCTTGAATCCGACTTGGCAAGCTGCCTCGTTCGCACTACTTCCCACTCGACCCAGTCGCTCTCGATTGAGTTCTCGGAGAGAACGAGAAGTACAATCGGGTTGTATCGGATAGCTCTATCAACCTGAATCTCCATCGGACCTGCAATCATGTCGTGGATATCACGCCAGAAACGGATCCCCGCCGCAATAAGCCGAAACTCAAGAGCGTCAACGAACTCAGAGTCCTTGTGGGAGTATGAGATGAAAAGAGGCTGGATCTGGATCGGGCTGTTGAGTCTACTTGAGACGATATCGTACGACATGTCAATCAGCTGGTCGGCGGCTAAGTTATGATCGTAGAGCCTGGCGGCGGAGATTGCCAGATTTGAGAGGCCGCAACCACGCAGAAAGCGCTCAGGAATGGTGCCCCTAGACCTCTCTAGGGTGGATGTGTCCAGAATCGAATAATGATGATGTTTGACTGTTTCAAGACCATGGGATTGGCTCAAGTCCACTCTCGTCAAACGGGTATCCGACATTCTCGATCCTGAAAAAATCGCACCTGCGAGATTGGCTTCAGTGAGATCGACGAAGGAGAGGTCGGCACCAGTGAGATTCGCGTCTTTTAAGCAAGCATGGCTAAGGTCCGAACAGGACAGATCAGCATTCGTTAGATCTGCGTTACTAAGGTCGGCAAACGAGAGCTTCGCACCCTTTAAATTCGCATTGCGGAGAGTGGCTCCAGTTAGGTAGGTAACCCGGAGCCACTGAATGTCGGAGTGGCCTTTGAGATCGCGAAGTCCGACATCCCTGAAGTCTGCGCCACGAAGATCTGCATCGCTCAGATCAGCCCCGATGAGGACAGCACCGTTAAGTAGAGCAACACAAAGGTTGGCACCAGCAAGGTTCGCTCCGCTGAGGTCAACCTCACGCAGATCTGCTTGGCATTCGGCATTTTCCCGCAGCGAGTTCCATACCTGGACGCCTTTCTTCAGGATCCTGAGGTCCTCCGTTATCCTATGTTCGAGAAGCTCGATCGGCGGCATCGATCCCCCTGCATGAGATGTTTGTCAGATCACTAGGGTTGGAGTTTTGGCCGGCCAGCGAGATTGTATCCAGGGGTGCAGCATTGACTTGTCCGCCGCCGAACGTGATAGCGACTCACCGGCGGCGTCAGCCGTCCGGTGCAGGCGCCGGTTCGGCGGCTTCATGGTTCTGTGAAGACAGGCTGCCCCCAATCCTTCGCTAGCCGGACATAGGCATCTGCTATGCCAAGTTGTTTGCATGCTGCACACGATTAGCTGCCTCTTCATACGAGAGGTATCCTCCAAGAGTCACGGGATAACGCTGGGGCGCCCGGCGAAATACAACAACCTGGTAGGTTCTATCAATCGATGCTAGGCTCTTTGCGTGCTCCTTGGCCCGCTCGAGGCTCCGAAAGGAAGCAACGACGGCGAAGGCAGGCAAAACCGAGCGCTCACCAACCGCCACTTTTAGCGCTTCAAGACTGCCAACAGCTTCCTCGGTCTGCGCAATCAACTTTGCTTTCTCCGACTCACTCCTATAACGAACCTCAAGTCCTCTCAATTGTCCTTCGAATTGGGCAACTTGACCCAGAAGCTGCATCCGGTGCTTCTCAAGCTGAGCGCTTTGGCCTTCGAGTCGGGTCTTTGCGCTCTCTGCCTTCTCCTGGGCCAGCTTGACACGCTCGCTTTCGATTAGCGCCAGTTCATATGCATTACTAGACTTGACCGACTGTATGATTACGCCAGCCAAGAGGGCGATGGTAGTCGCGATTGCGATCCAAGACGCCGGATTAAGATGCCATGGGCGCTTAAGCTGGGCAATTCGGCACGAAGCTTGTCAAGTTCAAGCTGTTGCCTCTCATCGGTCTTGTCTAGTTCTACCATAGGTAACATGCCGCCGAACGTCTGTTGCGCCTCAGCGGCGGACGGCGAAGCCGGCCGTCCGACTGTAGGCGCCGGGATACTGGTTGAGGCCCCCTCCAGCCTGCCGCTTGGTAGGCTTGAGTTGGACGCTCGAAAAGGAGGCCTCTATGAGATTCTACACCCAACAGCATCGTCACTACTGCGGAATCGACCTCCACGCTCGCAGCCTGTACCTG